>DATKZH010000221.1:0-10513 GCA_035528065.1 Thermoguttaceae bacterium
TGGGGCCCGAGGGGTAGTGCGCTGGGGTTCCATGGTGAATGCGCTGGGGTTCCAGCGCAGGTGCTACATGGTCGCAGGCCACCTGCGCGCACGCCAGGTACTGGGCGAAACGCCCTTTTTGGACGCGCGCTCGGCGCAACGCGTGAGGTGAAAAGGACTTGCATTTTCGGGCCGGACTCGAAATTCCTGACCAACAATTGATTTCGACGTAACTCGTTTCACGGCAACGACTTGCAATGGGTGGCCGGGGCCATTGTTGGACACTTGGACGGGCCTTTTGGGCGGCTTTCGCGTGCCCGGTTTTCGACCTAACGTGTTGAGCTTACCATGTTTGCGCCGAGCCGCAAGGCCGTTTCTGGACGGGGCCGCTCCGCTTCCAACTCCTCCCGGCGTGCCCGCCGTTTTGGCCACCAACGAGCGGGCGGCCGGACTCGGCCTGGGGAACTCATTTCGCCCAAAGAAGCGGGGCAGCGGGGCAGCGGGGCGAGGGTCGAGGGTCGAGCGTTCAGGGGTCAAGGGGCAGGACTCACGTGTCGACGTGGTACTCCAAGTCCTGAACCCTGAACGCTGACCCCTGACCCCCAGAAACCCGACTCACTTGCGGGGACTCTCCGAAGCCAAGTGCTCCAGCCCAAGCTGCTCCTGGAGCGCGCCCACGTCGATCCGGGCGACGGGTGCGTCCTCCCGGGCCGCCATGGCGGCTGCCGTTCCGGCGGCGCGGCCGAGCTGGACGATCGTCCGCGAGAGCCGGCAGCTCGAGGCGGCGATGTGGCTGAAGCTGGCCCCGCGGCAGGCGACCAGCAGGTTCACCGAGCCTTTGGGCACGAGGCACCGGTACGGCACGCCGTACGGGGCCTTGATCTCGCCCCGCACGCGCCGGCTCCCCGCGCCGTGAACGTCCATCGAGTGGTCGGCCACGGCGATCAGGTCCGGGTGCGACTGGCCTTGGAGCCCTGCCAGGAGGTCCTGCTGGGTGAGCACGTACTCGCCCACCACGCGGTAGCTCTCCCGGATGCCCAGCATCGGGGCGTAGCTGTGGAACTCGTACTGGGCAAACGCCGGGTACTCCTGGAGCCATCGCCATTGGGCCTGCACGATCTGCTTGCCCCGGGCCATCGACTCCTCGTAGCCCAGGTCGACCAGTGCCCGGCCCGGCAGCATGGCCAGCGGGTTGACGATCCGGTCGCCGCAGGGCAGCCCGCTCACGTGGGCCGACTTGGGCCAGCTCTTGACCGGCGGATCGGGCGGCGCCTGGCGCACGGGTTGGTCGCTCGGGCGGATGCGATAGCAGAGGGAGATGGCGTTGAGCGTGTTGCCGGGCTCATCGGGCGCGAACTCCTCGCCGAAGCGGGCCTTGGTCTCCGGCCCGAGCATCGTCTCGTACCCGGCCGCCCGACAGAGGTGGACCCCGCCCGTCGCGTCGATGAACACCCGCGCCCGGATCCGGTACGACGTGCCGTCCTCCGCTTTGGCGCGGATGGCCACGAGGCGTGGTCCGTCGGTCTCGACCTCGACGAACGAGGTGCCCAGGAGCGTGCGGCACTTGCCCGTCTCGGCGAGCATCTCGGCCACGACCTTGTGGAGTGCTTCCGGCTCGAAGGCCATGGCGCGCCACTTGGACACCGGGTTGGCGGCCCGCTTCAGGGTCTCTTCGTAGGTGCCCTTGGGATCGGGGAGCCAGAGGCCGAACGGCCCTTGGCTGCGGTCGGGATTGTGATCGCGGACGATGCCCACGGCGTCGGGCAGCTTGCGGAGCCGGTCGTAGATCTCCCGGGCGAGCGAATCGGCGCAGCCCGGCTCCCAGTTGCAGACGTAGGCCGCCGTGCTCGTGCCGCCAAGCCGATCGAGTCGCTCGACGAGGATGCACTCGGCGCCGGCGCGGGCGGCGGCGATCGCGGCGCTATAGCCTCCGCTCCCCCCGCCGACGATGCAAACGTCGGTTTCCAGCTCGGTGACCCCCGCCGGAAGGGCCGTCGAGCTAACCAGGGTCGCCACCAGAGCCACCACGCCGCTGCACGCTGGGAAGAGTCTCATCATTGGCTCCGTGTATCGTTGATCGATTGGGTGGCACGCTACCGGTCGGGCTCCACGAAGTCGAGGTTGAAGCCCGTGAAGGTGATGAACTGGTAGCCCCGGTCGGCGCCCCGCTCCCAGAGGACGCCGGCGGTTTTGTCGGGCAAGACGGTCAGGTCGGAGTAGGCGGCGAACTGCTCGGAGATCTGGCGTTGGAGGGGGAAGGTCTTGCCTTCATCGTAGCTGACGCGGACCACCAGATTGGCGCGGCTGGGGCCCTTGGGGCCGGTCCAGAGGATGCGGTCGCGGTCGTCGCCGGCCGACTTGAGGGTCCAGCGCTCGATGGCACAGGCCACCGGCGAGACGGCCTCGCCCGGCTGCGGGTCGGCCCAGGTCCGGCCGCCGTCGCGGCTGATCGCCTTGAAGCGGTGGGGCCCGGTCGCCTGGCGGACGTCGACGAGGATGCCTCCGTCGGCCAGCTCGACCAGCTCGGCCTCGTTCCCCAGCACATCGCCCGGCACCGGCTGGCCTCGGAGCCAGGTTTGGCCGTGGTCGTCGCTGTAGATGGCGAACACGCCGTAGGGCTCGAAGCCCCACGTCGGCGCGATCAGCCGGCCGTTTCGGTCCTGGATCGGCCCGCCGGGGCCCACGACGCTCGCCCGCCATTTCGGGGCGTCCATGTCGCGGGCCACCTTGGTGAGGTCGACGGGCTCCGACCAGGTGACGCCGGCGTCGCTCGACCACCGGGCGAGTGTTTGCATGTCGTCGGTGCCGGGCCGGGCGGTGTGCGTGCTCCGTTCCGGCTTGGAGCGGAGGTAGATGAGCCACAGCTTGCCCGTCTTGCGGTCGACCACCGTGGCCGGATTGGCCGCCGACCAGAGCTCGCCCGGGTCCTCGATCACCTGCATCGCCGACCAGGTCCGGCCGCCGTCGGTGCTCCGTTTCGAGACCAGGTCGATGTCCTGCTTGCCGAAGCCCGGATCGGCCAGGTTGTGCTTCCGCGCCTCGCAGAAGGCCACCAGCGAGCCGTCCGGCGCGGTCTCGATCGCCGGGATGCGATAGCTGTGATACCCGGCCGTGCCCGAGACGAAGACGTCGGCGTGCCGAATCTCCCCCTCGCCCCGCGCCAAGCCGGACGCCGCGAGCACGAACCACGCCGCCAACAGCCCATAGCCTTTCATGCCAATCTCCCGTTTGAAGGTGTAGCCCAAGCTTGCCACCACGGCGGCAGTGCCAGCCGACGGCCACCATCTTCAACGGGCGAGTGGCGATTGTCAAATCGCAGGCATGGATCCGGCGTAGCCAATGGCTCGACGGCGCAGCTACTTGTCCGCGGGCGTCTCTTGCCCGAGGTTGATCTTCACCTCGATTCCCTGAAAGGAGAACGTCACCGACTTCGAGTCCTCCGGCCACGTAATCACCTGCTCCTCGCCATACATACGAAACCTGGGCTCGCCGGGGATTGGGTCCATGCGAACCGTCCTGATCGGTTTGCGGGATGATTTATCGAGGACGGAAAGCTCGTAGTAGTCCCGCTCGTTTCCCCAGAAGTCCTCGTCATGCATGTCGAAGGCGTGCGCCTCATAGCGGCCGTGGGGCGACGCTTGATACTGTCCCTCGCCCATCGGGTACGGCAGCACCCGGATCCATCGCCGCACGATGGCGCCCGCGAGCAGCACCACGGCGAGGACGAGCACGACGATGATGACGGCGAGAGCGACCTTGGTTCGCATCGCGACCTCCGGGGCTCAACTCGCTGGCGCCACGGGGCGTTGGCTCCACGGTCAGTCTTCGCGCTACTGCTTGGCTACGTCAACCGGATCGCTTTCTCCGGTGCCGCGGCGGGAGGCAGGCCGTTGGCCTTCGTCGCTCGGGAGCGGGGGCCGCGCGCGGGGGCCGTCACGTCCCATCGGCGCATTCGGCCACGGCCTGGATGGACTGGAGATACTGGCGGACTTGGGCCAGGTTGCCCGCGTCGAGGGCGGCCCGGGCGTCTTGGGCGAGCCGGGCGGCACGTCGCCAGACGCGGGGCTGGACGCCTTGGGACCCGGCGCGCTTGCGTTTTTTCCGGCCGGGCGCTTTCTTGCCGGTCCGCATTTTGCGGCTTCCAACGGCGGCTTTCTTGCCACCGGCGACTTTCTTCTTGGTGGCCTTCTTCCTCGCGACCTTCCGCTTCGCCATGTCGATTGCCTCTCGGCAAGAGGTGGTCCGTGGCCCCCGGGCGGTTCAGCCCGGCGACCTCCCGGCACGGGCCTGCCCGAGATGGGGCCGGCCACGGGCACACGAGAGGGCATATCCCAATGGCCCGTTCGTCCCCACCCGAAAGCCGGGGTCGCTTTGCTAGGTAGATCGCACCGACGGGGCGTCTGGATGAAGTGTTATCGCCGGAGAGGAGAGGTTCGTCAACCCTTGGGGACGATCCGGATCTCAAAAAGCTTCGGCCAGAGCTTGCCGGTGACGAAGAGCCGCTTTGCCTGGGGGTCGTAGGCGATGCCGTTGAGGACGGCGTCGACGTTAACCCTTTCGGCGGGTTTGAGCAGGCCGCCCAGGTCGATCCAGCCGAGGACCTCGCCGTTTTGGGGGGAGATTCGGGCGATGCGATCGCTGCCCCACACGTTGGCGTAGATCTCGCCCTCGACGTACTCCAGCTCGTTGAGCTGATCGACCGGGGCCCCCCGGCTGCGGACCGCGACCGTGTCGACCACGCGGAAGGTCTTGGGATCGAGGAAGCGGAGGGTGGCCGAGCCGTCGCTCATCACCAGGCGCTGGCCGTCGCTGGTCAGGCCCCATCCCTCCCCCTTATAGCGGAAGGTGCTTTGGGGCTTGAGCGACTCCTTGTCGTAGATCAGCCCAATCCGGTTCTGCCAGGTCAATTGAATGATCTGGTTCCCTGAGATCGCAATCCCTTCGCCGAAGAGATCCCGGGGGAGCGGCACGTACTTGAGCACCTTGCCCGACTCGAGATCGACCTGCCGGAGCGAGGACTGGCCATATTGCCCCGTCCCTTCGTAGAGGAAGCCGTCGGCGAAGACCAGGCCCTGGCTGAAGGCCGCGGGGTCGTGCGGATAGACGTGGACGATTTCGAATCCGTACATGGGCGGCGCGGGGCTGCGTTTGTTGGCTCGGGTGGCGAAGGCCCACCCGAAGAGGATGCAGGCAGCCAGCACGGCGAGCAGTGCCCAACGCAGCCCGGGGGCCCTACGAGGCCGGGGATCGCGCTTCCGGGGCTCCGCGGCACGGGCTCGTTCTGCTTTGCGTTTGCCCACGGCTGGTCGAGATCGGGGAGGGAGTGCGGTAGTTGGAGTGCCGGACGATTCAGAGGGCTTTGGCGCTTCCAGGATACGGAAAACCTACGGGGGATGCAACGCCGGCGGCCGAGGTCCGGGCGGTGGCGAAAGGAAGGCCGGGCTGCCCCCCTGGGGGGCAGCACTTGGCGCCCGCGTACTCCGCGAGAGCTGGCCCTCACGCCCTGCTGGGGCGAGGCAGAGCCTCGCGGTAGTGCGTTCCCAGGCGAAGCCTGGGAACGAGAGGCAAGACGGGAACGAGAGGCAAGACGGGAACGAGAGGCAAGATGGGAACGAGGGCCGGGGGGGCGTCACTGCCGACTGCAATCACTCCACCTTCCACTCCAGGATCCCGCCCGACCAGGGCCCTTCGGGGTCGAGCTGGACTTCGATCCTCAAGCCGGTCGTCTCGACGGAATCGAACGTGACACGGTTGTACTGGTCGAGCACTGTGCCGTAGTCGGACGCCCCGGTGACCGGCTTCCACTGGTCGCCGGCTCGGTGGAGGAGCTTCCACGACTTGGGCACGCGGCAGTGGCGCTGGACGCGCCCGTCGTCGAACCAGTAGACTTCGACCGCCGAGACCTTACGCGGCTGGTCGAACTGGTACTCGACCCACTCGCTCGTGCCGCGATGATCCCACCAGGTGAACCGCGGGACGTTCTGGTCGCAGGAATCGCTTGGCTCGACGAGGTCGTTCAACGCGTTGACGGCGTCGCGGGGATTGGCGTGCGAGGCGTCAGGCGTGGCCAGCTCGGCGATCGTCAGCTCGGTCGGCGGCCCGAGGGTGTCCGGGTCGAGCGGGCGGTAGAGCTTGCCCTCCCAGCTCGGGTCGTCCACCTCGGGCGTGCGGGTCTTGCCGTCCTGTCGGACCCAGACGGCCATGTCCCCCGCCTCGCGGTGGTCCCAGGCGTAGTAAGGGACGGCGGTGAGCCGGCGCCCGGTGCGATCGACGCACCGGACCACGGTCACGCCGCCCAAGAGATCGGGCCGGTGCTCGGCCTCGAACTGCGGATCGCGGGCGAGGAGGATGTTCCGCACGCCCTCGGGGTTGTCGACCTCCTCGAAGCAGTAGACGATTGGGCCCCGCTGGATGGCGACGCGGCCGGCGTCCGCCTGGCCCCGCGGATGGGCTTCGATCCGCTCGACGGGCATGGGCAAGCTCAGCTCGATCCGGTCGCCCGGCTTCCACTCGCGCCGAAATCGGACGTAGCCGCTATCCGTCTCGACGAAACGCTCGCTCGCCTGGGCCCCTTTGCACCAATGGGGAACGCGGAGGCTCGCGTCGAACGTGGCGGGCTCGTGCGGGTCGATCGTCAGCGTGACGCGGCCATCCCACGGGTACCGGGTCTGTTGCGTGATCTTCACGCGGTTGTCGCCCAGCGGCACGGTTGCCGTGCCGGCGACGTAGAGGTTCACGAAGACGCCCTCGCCGTCCTGAGCGTAGACGTACCCCGGCAGCGACGGCACGAACCGCACCACGTTGGTCGGGCAGCAGGCGCAGGGGAAGAACGGCTGGCGGTGGTGCCCGCCGCCGGAGGCCAGCGGGTTGACGTAGAAGAAGTGCTCGCCGTCCATGCCGATTCCGGAGAGGACGCCGTTGTAGATCACGCGTTCCAGCACGTCGGCGTATTGGGCGTCGCCGTGCATCAGGTTGAGCCGGTGGCTCCACAGCGCCAGCCCGATCGCCGCGCACGTCTCGCAATAGGCCGAGTCGTTGGGCAGCTCGTACGCGTCGCCGAACGACTCGCCGCTGTGCCGGGCGCCGACGCCGCCGGTGACGTACATCTTGCGCTTGACCACGTCGTCCCAGAGGCGGTGCATCGCGTCGATGTAGCCTCCATCGCCCGTGTAGCCGGCCACGTCGGCCACGCCCGAATAGAGGTACATCGCCCGGACGGCGTGGCCCACGATCTCGCTCTGCTCGCGGACGGGCACGTGGTCCTGGCAGTAGGGGCCGTGGACCTCGCGTTTCGACGCGTCGCCGCGGACGTCGAGAAAGAACCGGGCCAGGTCCATGTACCGCGGGTCGCCCGTCTCCTGGAAGAGCTTGACCAGGGCGAGCTCGATCTCCTCGTGGCCGGGCACTTCGTGGCGCTTGTCGGGGCCGAAGATCGCGTCGATGCGGTCGGCGAACCGGGTGGCGACGTCCAAGAGCGTGGTTTTGCCGGTGGCGCGGTGATGGGCGACCGCCGCCTCGAACAAGTGGCCCGCACAATACAGCTCGTGCATCTTGCGGAAGTCGGTCCACTTCTTGTCGGGCTCGACGAGGGTGAAGTAGGTGTTGAGGTACCCGTTCTCGTGCTGGGCGGCGGCGATCTTGGCCACCACGTCGTCGACCATCTTGTCCAGCACCGGGTCGGGATGGTCGGCCAGCGAGTAGGACGCGCCTTCGAGGACCTTGTAGACGTCGGAGTCGTTGAAGTAGATCCCTTCGAACTTGCCCTCCACCAGGCCGGCCGCCTTGGCGAAGTTGCCGAACCGGCCCGTCTCTTCGCACCATTTGAAGTTGTGCGGGATGGAGACCTCGCGATTCGTCTCCAGGCGGGGCGCCCAGAAGTCGTCCTGGAGTTTCACCTCCGTAAACGGCACGGCGGAGAGCTTGCGGTGCTGGGGCTGGTCGGCCTCGGCCGGCGTCGAGGTTCCCAGGACGATGATTGCGATCAGCAACAGCCCGGTTGAACACTTCATGGCTCACTCCCACGTCAGAGGTCGGTCCGAAAGCGGCGGAGAGTACTCGTCCGACGGTTCTCCCTCGGAGGACTCCATCCTAGGAGCGGGCCGGCCGGAATTCCAGCCCCTTGGAGCGGCCGAAGAATAACTTCCGCATGTGCGGCGTAGTAGGCACACGCCGTGTGCCGTAACCAGCGGACGGCACACGGCGTGTGCCTGCTACTGAAGTCGGGGAGTTGTTTTTCGGCCGTCCCCCGGGCCGCGCGGGCCGGTGCTATCCGTACACGGGTCGTGCGCTGCTCAGGCTTCCGAGACCGGCTCTTCACATTCCAGCTTCGCGAGGGCGGCGCGGAGCTTCTCCGGAGTGACGGGTTTGGCAAGATATCCCTCACATCCCCGCCGGAACGAGGCGATCACGGTTTGGGAGTCTCTTCGCACGGTGACCATCAGGACCTTGGCCTCGACGACCGGCCGGCTCATCCGCTTGGCCCAGTTCCACTCCCGCCGGCGGATCTCGCGCACGACCTCCTCGCCGCTCATCCCGGGCATGTCGACGTCCATGGTGACGAGGTCGTAGGGGTGAGCGTCGTTCAGGGCGTCCTCCAGCATGCTCAGCGCCAGTTCCCCGTTCGGCGCCGCGTCGCAGTCGCCATGATCTGAGAGGATCGCCTTCAACTTGGCTCGAGTCACGTAGTCGTCATCGACGATCAGGATTCGCACGGCCATCTCCTTTGCGCCAGGCATTCAGGCTTCGGTTCTCTTGGTGTGGCGAGCCGCCGCGAACTGCTTCAGCCGTTCGAATTCCTGCTCGAACCAGTTCAGCCCCTCTTCGGCACTGATCCGATGGCCGAATTCGGCACTCAGCTCGATCTGTTCCGCGGCGCACGCCAGCGGCGCGGCCGTGAGGTTGGCCGCCCCGCCGCGCGTCTTGTGTGCTTCTCGCCGCAACGTTTCCCAGTCGTCGTTCATCAGCGCCGTCTGTAGAGCACCGATTTGTGTTTCCACCTCTTCGAGCAGCCGATCGAGGAGCGACTCCACCAAGGCCCCCTTGCCCAGGAACTCATCGACTGCCCGGTCGAAGTCCATGGGAGCGGTTTGTGTGTCGGCGGCCGCCCTGTCGTTCTCCGGAGATTGCGGCGCGGAGTGCGGCGTCGACGCTCCCTCGTCCGAAATAGTCGTGGCTGCATCGTCATGAATCAGCGAGTTTGAAGAGGTCTTCATGGCTCCCATCCTGATCTGCTCGATGCCGGTTGACGCGACCCTGATCGCGGCGGGAGGATCGCCGCGATCACGGGGCAATGAGATGCATTGCACGCAACCGCCGCTATGGATGCTTCCGGGCGAAATGAGCTTCGACTCGATACAGGACGGGCACCCGATCGTTGCCCGAAATCCTGCTTCGCTTCCGCCGGGGAGCTCGATGGGCGGAAGGACTCCGACTAGCATACCCTATGAGAAGTCTAGCTCATTTCCGGCACTTCGGCAGGATTTCCGCGCCATGCTCGCCGGTAAGAAGGGCTCCGAACAGCGATTGACGCAGGACCGCGTGCGCCTAAGATTACCTGGAGCCGGCGTCCTTCGATGCCGCAACGGTTGCTGAAAACACGGGAAAGCGAGTTGAATCCCCACACGCGACGCCGTTTCGACGCCCTCTTGGAGCAAGTGCTGGCCCAGATGCCGCCGCTGGTGCACGAGCTGATCGAGCGGGTGCCCTTGCACGTCGAGGACTACCCGTCGGCCGACGTGATGGCCCGAACCGGCGCCCGGCGCCGCGACGACCTCTGCGGCCTGTTCACGGGAATCCCCATCGACCACAAGAGCATCGAGCACTCGGGCACCCTGCCCGACGTGGTCACCATCTACCGCCAGGGCATCCTCCGGTCGGCCCGCGACGACTACGGGCGCATCCGCACCGCCCGGCTCCGGGAGGAGATCCGCATCACCATCCTCCACGAGCTGGCCCACTACCACGGGCTCGACGAGGACGAGCTGCGGGAGCTGGGGTACGGATAACGGAATTTAGTTCTCACGGGGCCCAGCGTCACTTCTGCGGGCGATTGTGCTTCCCAACGAGCGGACGACTAGTAATATATGTGTGCCGCGAACAGCGTGGTTTCTTCTTGTCACCACATTGACTTCCGCATATACTCGGATACACACAGCCGTTTCTACAGTGCAACCTCGCCCCCGTTGTCCTGGAGCATAGCTGAAAGGGCCCGCTCATGCGCATAGGCACCGAACACGTCTCACTCGAGCAGCAGCAGATGTTGGCGTGGGCGCGCGAAGACCCAGAGAGTCTCCCCACGGCTCTTGATCGCGTCTTTAGGGACTCAGACATACGTGAAGATCGCGAGGAAGTCCATCCGGATTGGGCCGACCTCATCGAGCAGCACTTGGATCTTAGGGCCGGCCGAGGAATAACTTTCCGGTTTTCGCAAAAGGGTTAGACTGATAGGGAGAGTCGTTGCCAATCTCGTGGTACAGGAGGAGACCATGGATCCCTATCCGTCGGAAGTTCGTAAGCACATGAAGGCGTTTTATGA
>DATKZH010000222.1:0-46720 GCA_035528065.1 Thermoguttaceae bacterium
CCCGAATAGATGGTTGAGCCCTCGCCCTTGAGGCCTCGTGGACAGCCCCGCACGCTCACCAGCTCGCAACAAGCAAAGAACAACAAACTACCCGGTTGACAAAAACGTTCCCATAGATGGGTCGAGGCACGAGACCCACGCTGCTCGCATGAAACGACGACCATTCCACGTGGGTCTCGTGCCTCGACCCACCCTACGCGAGCCATTCGGAGGAGAGCCACGGACATGCGCGCGCCAACGACGTTCGCCGGCTTCGGCTGGCTGATTGTGATCTGTCTCTTACCGACGCACTCCATCGCCGAGAGCTACCAGCCCGAGTGCAACGTCACCCGCGGCATCTACGCCCATTTCGGCGGGGCGGTGGGCACTTCCGTGTGGCGTCCCTGGGGCGAGCGCTTTGCCTTCGTCGACGACCGCCCGCACGGCGGCCGGGCGTGCGTCCGCTGCGAGGGCACGGCGGCCATGCCGGGACAGGGCGTCGGGCAAACGATCGAGCTGAACCAAACCGCGCCGCTGCCCGTCAAGATCGCCGGCTGGAGCCGCTCGGAGAACGTGTCGGGCGCGAAGAGCTATCGCTACTCGCTCTACGTGGACTTCACGTTGGCCGACGGTGCGTCATGGCCGATGAAGCTGGCCACGTTCGAGACGGGCACGCACGACTGGCAGTACGCGGAGACGGTGGTCACCCCGCCCAAGCCGCTCCGCAGCGCCCGATTCCACGCCTTCATCCGCGAGATCGACGGCACGGTCTGGTTCGACGACCTGTTCTTCGGGGAAGTCGACGGCCCCAACTTGCTCCGCTGCCCCGGGTTCGAGAAGGCCGATCGAGTCGATCTTGCGGAGCGAGAGAAGCTGCTCGCCGACCTCGAAACCCTCCACGCCAGCGCGCTTCACGGCTACTTGAGCGGCACGCTGGAGGCGTGGGACGAGCCGCCGTCCGACGCGAGTGAGATCGTCGAGTTCCTCCAGGCGGCGAAGGGACGCGGGATCGGCGTTTGGCTGACGCTCGGGCTGGGATCCTTGCCGATCCGCGACGCCGAGGATCCCAACTTCCCGCAATACGACTGCGTGAACGGCGATTGGGGACGCCGCTGGACCGAAGCGCATGCCAAGGCCGCCCGGTATCCGTTCGCCGGATTGAGCATGGTCCCCGACGAGTACAACTGGAACAACGGGCGCGTGCAACGGGCGTTTGCCAAGCACGCGGACGCCAAGGTTCGCGATTTCTACGCGAAGATGGGAACGTACTGCGATTGTCCCGAGTGCCGCAGGCGGTTCGTGGCCGCCTTTGGCGAACCGTTTCCGGAGCGGCTTCCCGGCACCTTGCCCTCGGCCGATCTCCAACATCGCCGCTGGCTCCGCTTCCGCTACGACAGCACCACCGACTGGCTCCGTCGCACCTGCGCCGCGGTGAAGGCGGCCAACCCGGAGATCCGCACCGACAGCCTGATCTGCGTCACCCCCATCTGCTCCGACTTCTGGTACGGGCCGGGCATCGCCTGGGACCGGGCGGGCTACGAGGCCGGGCTGGAATACGCAACGACCGACCCGTACATCCAATTGCACAACTACCTGGGCGACAGCACCCACTGGTACGTGACCGAGACGACCGAGCACCTGGCGGCCGCCGGCCCCGAGCGGCGGTGTGGGATCGTCCTGGAGGCCTCGCGGCTCCGTCGCGAGCATCGCGAAATCGACCCCGTGGAGATCTACGGCAGTGCCCTGAGCGCCGTCTGGCACGGGGCCGACGAGCTGGCCTGGTGGCATTACACCCACGTGATGGACGTCAGCCACACGACCGATCGGGCCGACGTGAGCCGGGCGTGCGTGGGCGGCGTCTACGGCCTGTTGGAGAAGATCGACCCGTGGCTCGACGGCGTCACTCCGGAGCCCGGCGTGGCCGTCCTCTTCTCCCGCGCAAGCTGCGACCTGTGGCGGCTGTACGTCCAGGCGAAAAACCCGAAGCCGCCTTTCGACACGCGCGGCATCACCGATCCGCGCTACGCCTCGATCGTTCAGAAGGAGCTGCTCTATCTGCTCTTTCGCACGGGCGTTCCCGCGACCGTCTACTACCTGGAGAGCGTGCGTCCGGACGAGCTGGAAAAGCACCAGGTGATCCTTGTGCCGTTCCCGCTGGCGGTCGATGCGGAGAAAGCCGAGCTGCTGGCGCGGCTGGCTCGCGAGGGCAAGCGCGTAGTCGTATTCGGCACGGACGGGCCGCTCGATGAGGAGGGAACGCCCCACAAGCGCCCGGCGCTCGCCGGGCTGATTGCGGCGCGGCAAGCGGCCTTCGTGACACCCGACGTGCTCCAGCGGCTCCCCGCCAGTCGCGAGAACGAGAAGCGTACGCGGACCGAGCGGATCGTGCCCTCGCCCCTCGACGCGGAGGCGGCCGGGCGCGTTCTCGCCGCGGTTCGGGCCGAATCCCCGGCGCTGGTCGGCCGACCGCTCATGGCCCGTTGCTTGCTGGAAGGGGACGACGTGGAAGTCTGCCTCTCAACGAACCGCCGCGGCGACCTGCTCCTGTTGGCGATCAACTGGGACCACCGCGAGCGTACGGTCGAGCTGCTCCAACGCCCCTGCTTCGCCCTCCCCCCCGCGGAGGCATATCTCCTCGGTCCCGACGGCAACTGGGCACCCTGGCAAGGCCGTTTTCAGCCCGAGCTGCGTTTGAAACCCCAGGAAGCGCTCGTCGCCCGGCTCAGGGCCGAGTGACGTAAAGGTTTAGCTGCCAAGGACTTCAGAGCCGCCCGGTCCGGCTGGCGTTGTATTCCGGCCGGAAAGGAGCCTGGTGGTCTGTCCGCATTGACTTCACCCGTTGGGTGCCACTGGCGTCTCGCCAGTGCGTCCGCGAAAGCACGGGCAAGATGCCCGTGGCACCCGTGAACTCAATCACGTCCGAACGAGGAGCCTCCGAGATGCCAACACCGACAGAGAACCACGGCGACCGGCGGCCACTCGCCTTGATCCTGCTGGCCGCGACGATCGTTGTGGCCAGCGCCGGCCTGGGAGCCGCCGTCAACAGCGTGAACGGGGCGGTCAGCCCGTTGTATTTCCGCCAGGTCCTGGGCTGGGACGACGTGAGCGACGTCTGGCGGGCGAGCATCGCCCAGGGGATTTTTGAGGGGCTGCTGTTCGGGCTGGCCTTCTCGCTGATCTTCACGCTCGTCGTGGGGCTGGTCTCCAAGGTGCGATACCCCTATGGGCACGGCCTGGCGTACGTGCTGGGGATCGCCGCCTGCGCCGCGGCCTGCTGGGCCGTCGGTGGTCTGACGGCGATCGCGCTGGCCAGCCTCAGCCCGGAGTTCTTCCGCCACACCTTCCACCACGTGCCCGAGGCGACCGGCGACATGCTCCGGTACGCCTGGGTCGGCGGCTCGATCTGGGGCGTCGAGATCGGCGGCTTCGCCTCGGTGATCTTCGGCAGCGTCGTTTTCTGGGCGAAGTGGCGGCAGGGGGAACGGCGCAAGCCCGCGTGATCGCGGACTGCTGGCCACCGGGCCCCGTCTCTGCTATACTCGGCTCAAGGTGCTCCGGCTGCCCGTCAAACCTGCGCGAACCCGAGGGGTGCTGCGATGGGGATCGTCTACATCGAAGGCGTGGCCACCGGCCCGACGGGGAAACAGGCCACGGTCAATTTCCTGGTCGACAGCGGCGCAACCTACACGTTGCTGGCAGAGAACGACTGGCGGGCCTTGGAGCTGGAACCCAAGCGGACTGCCACGTTCACGCTCGGCGACGGCACACCAATCGAACGCGCGATCTCGGAGTGTCACCTGGCGCTGCCCCAGGGAGACGGACACACGCCCGTCATCCTCGGAGAAGCGGACGATCAACCCCTTCTGGGCGTGGTCACCCTGGAGATCCTGGGACTCATCCTGAATCCCTTCAACCGCACGTTGCAGCCGATGCGGATGCTGCTGGGGTGACCGGCTCCGAGCCGGTCACACGTTCAGAATACTCTTACTCTTGTACGACCCGTACGCCTTCTCCATCAGCTCCATGACGTGCAGGGCGTTCTTGGGGCCGTTGATCTCGGGCGGACGGCCGGCGAGGATGCAGTCGGCGAAGTAGCTGCACTCGGCCGTATAGGGGTTGATCTTGTCGAAGGGGACCCGCTGGAACTTGCGCGCCACGTCCTTGTCCTGGGCGGCGTCGTAGCCGGCGTCGCCGAGCCCGAAGATCCCCTCCACACGGCCGCCCGTGCTCTGGCCGATCGTCCCCTCGGTGAAGACGGCCCCTTGCGAGCCGTAGACCTCCAGCCGGGTGCGGCTGGCCTCGTCGGGGATGCAGCAGAAGCAGTCGACGGTGCCGTGGGCCCCGGACTTGAACTCCAGGAGGGTCGTGGAGGCGTCGTCCGACTTGTAGTCCTGCACGAGGGTCCCGGTGAGGGCGACCACGCGGCGCACCCGGCCGGCGAAGTACTCCATCAGATCGTAGAGGTGGGTGGCCATGTCGATCAGGGCCCCGCCGCCGCCCTTCTTGGGGTCTTGACGCCATGCGCCCTCCATCTTCGGATACCAGCAGGAGAGCTGCGCCCGCATGTAGACGATCTTACCCAGCCGGCCCTCGTCGATGAGCTGGCGGATTTTTTGGTGGGCCCCGTGGAACTTCATCATGTAGCCTTCCTGGAGGAAGACCTTGCTCCGGCGGCACGCCTCGACCGCCTCCTTGGCCTGCTTCAGGTTCAAACAGAGCGGCTTCTCGCAGAGCACGTGCTTGCCCGCCTCGGCCGCCATCTTGATTTGCCGGGCGTGGCAGTCGACGGGCGAGGCGATGTAGACGGCCTCGACGTCGGGATCGGCCAGCAATTCCTTCTCGCTCGTGTAGGCGCGGAAGACCTGGAACTCGGCGGCGATCTTGTCGACGTTCACCGGGTCCATGACCGCCACGAGCTTACAGTTCTTCGCCTTGAGCATGCCGGGGATCGTCTTGCGATAGGCGATCCCGCCGGCCCCGATGACGCCGAAGTTGACTTTGTTTGCCATGGGATGGTCCTTGGTCTGGTAGTTCTAAACGAGTACATTAACCCGGTAGAGGAGTTGCACAATGCGCGTAGAGCTGTGCTTCAGGATATCGCTTACAGTAGCCATCAAGAGACAATTGTCAAGGGCCCGTTCGTTGCCTGAATGCGCGTGCCGGGGGAGTCCTCGTGCAGCGCAAGTCGTTTCACCGCAATAGGCTATTCATCTTGCTCGTGCCGCCGACGGCCTGACCGTTCCGCGGGGAAGCAAGCCCTAAGCGCCGTGGCAGCGCCGGCTTATCCCGGCAGGTTGTCCTTGGCGCGACGGCCTGGTACAATGCAACGCGGAGGTGTTGCCATGTCGGATTACGATACTGTGCTGGCGGATGCCCGTCGGTTGCCGCTCGTCGACCGGGTCCAGTTGATCGAAGCCCTATGGGACACATTGCCTGCGGACTGCCTTCCCCCCCTGACCGATGAGTGGATTGCAGAGATCCAACGGCGGTCGGCGGAATACGATTCCGGTTTGGTTCAAACGGTGCCGTGGGAGCAGATCAGAGCCGATGCACTGAACCGCGCAGGCTTGACGGTGCCGGATGATACCGATGCTACCCGTTGATTACCTTCCCGGCGCGCGTCGCGATTTTGACGAGTCGTTTGACTGGTACTTGGAGCGAAGTACGCAAGCGGCGGTCCGCTTCGCGAACGCCGTCGACGCGGCACTGACCGCCGTGGCAACGGATCCGCAGCGATTCGCGACCGTGGATCAGCTTCACCGCGAGTGCCCCGTGCGACGGTTTCCTTTTCGGATCGTCTTCCGGGTCGTCGAAAACCGTGTTCTGGTGGTGGCCGTCGCCCACGCGAAACGGCGTCCCGGCTACTGGAAAAACCGAAGCTGAATCCTGCCTGAACCGCCGCGGGCAGCCGATCGGGGCCGCCGGTCGGCGCCGAATCAGAACCTCACGATAAGTGACTTACGTGGCTAGCGCAACTGCGTGACTGCCGACTCGACGAGCCGCTCGGCCGCGCCGGGCTCGTACAGCGTGCTTCCGACCGTGGTCTCGTATCCGCCTTGGGGGAACGACTCGCGCGTGGGAAGGTAGCCGATGGCGTCGTTCGACAATTCGGCCACGAGCGTGTGGGCCGCGGCCGAGCCGCGCTTGATCGCGGTGCCCGTCGCCGAGAAGTTCTCCCCCGGCAAACCCACGATCGCCGCGTCGCCCACGCGGAGCACCATCACTTCGACTTCGTCGGGCACGTGCTGCGTCTGGTACATCTGGAGCCGGAGCTGGGCGAAGAAGGCGTCGGGCAGACCGTCGACCTGCCCCGCGAGCGGGTTCTCGGCCGCGGCCCGTAGCGTCCGTTCACACCAACGTCGCTCCTCCTCGCTGATCGGCATCCGGTCGAGCGAGACCATTTCGCGCGACACGGCGACCCGATCGGCCGGCACGGGCGATCGCGTCCGGATCGCCTCATGCGCGGCCGCCCCGAGCATGTAGCCCACGCGCTGGGCCATCTGGTAGCCGCGGCCCTGCTGCGGCTCGCGATAGTCGACGTGGTTCACGTCGCCGCAACACCCGTTGAGGAACAGGCTCATGAAACCCCCGCCCACCGTGCGCCGAAGCGACTCGGCCAGGTAGCCGGGGAAGTCGGCCGAGTAGAGCCAGTTGTCGCCGGCCAGGATCGCCGGGTGGAGGCCGAAGTTGACCACGGCCGCCGCGGGCGCGCCGTCTCGCTCGACCACCAGGCACGCGACTTCCGGATCGACGGGCCCCCAAGCGCCGACGATCTCGTTTGGATCGAACCCGGGCTGGAGCGCTTCCCAGTTCATCTGCGTCGCGCCGTCCCGACGACGCAGGCGCCGGTTGAAGGAGATGCGATCCTCCGTGGCGTGGCCCACGCTCAACTCCGCCGGGGCCAGGTTCTCGTTGGCCCGGGCGACCGCCGCGGCCGCCTTGGCCAGGCATTCCTCCGCGTCGCGGCGGTACGGCTCGAAATCGAGGCCGAACAGGAAGCGATCGCTGGGGGCGGGGGCGCTGTGCGTGTGGATCGCATGGACGAGCACGTTCTCCGGCGGCACGTCGCACTCGGCGGCGATCGCCCGGCGAATCAGTGCCGCGTTCTCGCGGTCGAGCATGCACACGTCGACCGCCAGCACGGCCGCCTTGGTGCCCTCGCGATCCTCGAAGACCATGGCCTTGGCCAGGAGCGGGTCGTGGGTGCCCTGGGCCAGGTAATCGTCGCGGAAGTTGCCCATCAAGGGCAAGCCAAGGGCGGGGGTGAAGTCAACGGTTGCGATGCCGACGCGGACCGTAGCCATCCCATCCCTCCAAGCTGAGAAACTGAACGTTTCGTCCGGCGAAGCCGCAAGCGGCCACGCCGTCAGCCACAGCCGCCTAGCTGAAAGCCATGATCACCTTCACCAACGCATTGGCGATCTGCTGCACGCCCTCCTCCTCGAACGTCGGGAAGGGGAAGCAGGTGAACGTGTGCGACTCGTGCCAGACGGCGTTGGGCACCTCGACCTTGCTGTAGTCGACGGCCACCGGGTCGGTGTACTCCTTGGAGGTGAAGGGGAAGCCCGAGTTGCCGAAGCCGTTCTTCGCCGTGAAGGCCCGCTCCGAGTGGCACTGCGGCCAGAAGACCTTCCAGCAGGGCGCCCCTTCGGCACCGGCCGCGGCCACAAACTGCTGGATGTCGCAGCCCATGTTCTCGATGTCCAGCGAGAACGCGCACACGTACCACCCGTTACGACGCTCCTCGGTGTCGATCGGCATGTACTTGATCTGCGGCAAGGGGCCGAGGGCGTCGAGCAGGATCTGGCCGTTGCGGCGGCGGCGGGGCATGTTCCAGGTGTCCATGCGGGCCAGCTCGGCCAGTCCGATCGCCGACTGCATCTCGGTCATCCGGTAGTTCCAGCCCACCCGGTTGTGGATGTAGGGGAGCTTCTGCTCCAGCTCCAGCAGGTTGAGGCGTTCCTTGACGTCGTAGCCGTGGTCGCGGAAGCTCCGGGCCTCCCAGGCGAGGTCTTCGTCGTCGGTGGTGATCATGCCCCCTTCGCCGCCGGTGGTGAAGGTCTTGTTCTGGCAGAAGCTGCACCCGGCGATGTGCGAGAGCGTGCCCGTCTTCTTGCCCTTGTACTCGCCGCCGAACGCCTCGGCGTTGTCCTCGATGACGAAGAGATTGTGCTTCCGGGCGAAGGCGCTGATCCGGCCCATGTCGCAGACGTTGCCGTAGAGGTGGACGGGCATGATCGCCTTGGTCCGCGGAGTCACCAGGCGCTCGGCCGACTCAACGCTGATGCAGTGGTCGTCGAGGTTCACGTCGGCAAACCGCGGGATCGCCCCCGCCTGGACCACCGCGAAGCTGGTGGCGATGAACGTGTAGCTGGGCACGATCACCTCGTCGCCCGGCCCGATCCCCAAGGCCGAGAGGGCCACGTGCAACGCCGCGGTGCCGGTGGCGGTGCTGATGGCGAACCTGCTCCCCTGCCACTGGGCGAACTTCTCCTCGAATTCCCTCCCTCTCGGGCCGGTCCAGTAGTTCACCTTGCCGGAGCGAAGCACCTCCTCAACGGCCTTGATCCCCTCCTCGGCGAACTGGGGCCAGCCGACCAGCTTGTTGGTCACGGCCTTGGGGCCGCCGTCGATCGCCAGTTTCTGCGAAGTAACCGAATCGTTCGTCATCACGGGGCTCCGTTAGAAAAAGAAGTCTTGTGCGGGTGTTGCCTTAATCGGGTTGCATGATCCGCGGGATTTCGTACGTGTTGCCCCAGAATCAGGAATCCTATCCAGAGAATCGCGTCTTGCGGGCTCGCCGGAGTCCTCCCTCCCGGACCGGGCCCCCCTTTGTAACCGAGCCGCGGGGCGACTCCAAGCCCCCCGGCGTGCGTTTTTCGCGCCTCATGCACACGGCGGCCCATCGACATCTTGACATCACCATGCATGATGCTATGATGCCATCATGAGAACAACGGTGCAGATCGACGACGACTTGTTGCGCGACCTCAAAGAGCAGGCCCACCGAGAGGGCACGTCGGTGGCCAAGCTGATCAATCGCGTGCTCCGCCGCGGAATGAACGCCTCGCAGCGAGCCAACAAGCCGGTCCGCCCCTATCGCGAAAAGACGTTCCGCATGGGGGAGCCGACCGTGAACCTGGACAAGGCACTCGCGCTGGCCGCCGCGTTGGAGGATGACGAGGTCCGCGAGAAGCTGGCCCGCCGAAAATGAAACTGGTCGATCTCAACGTCCTGCTCTACGCCGTCAACCGCAGCGCGCCCCACCACGAGGCGGCTCGATCGTGGTGGGAGGCGGCCCTCTCGGACGACGAGCCGATCGGACTCGCGTGGGTCGTCCTCTTGGGGTTCCTGCGCCTGGCAACCCACGCCCAAGTCTTCCCCGAACCCCTCACCGCGAAGCAGGCGATGGACCGGGTCGAGGTCTGGGCGACCCATCCCAAGACGCGTCTGGTCGAGGAAACAAAAGAACACTGGCGGATTCTCAGACAGCTCTTGGAGGAAACGGGCACCGCAGGAAACTTGACCACGGATGCCCACCTGGCCGCACTGGCGATCTCCCACGGCGCGACGCTGGTCTCCTGCGACGCCGACTTCGGCCGATTCCGCCACTTGCGATGGGAAAACCCTGTGTCTTGAATGAGGGTCAATGATGCATGACATCCGGATCGCCGCCGCGCAGTTCGAGGCGCGGGACGCTGACAAGGAATACAACTTCGGCCGGATCGAGGCCCTGGCCCGCCGGGCGGTCGACCAGGGGGCCGAGATCGTCAGCTTCCACGAGTGCTGCATCTCCGGGTATACGTTCCTCCAGGAACTGTCGCGAGACGAGATCGCGGCCCTGGCCGAGCCGGTCCCGGACGGCCCGAGCACCCGGCGGCTGGTCGAGCTGGCAAGCGAGCTGGGCGTCGCCCTGTTGGCCGGGCTGGTCGAGATCGACGGCGACCGGCTGTTCAACACCTACGTGGCCGTCTCGCCCGAGGGCTTCGTGGCCAGGCACCGCAAGCTGCACGCGTTCATCAGCCCGCACTTGAGCTGGGGCGAAGAGTTCCAGGTGTTCGACCTGTGCGGCGCCCGGTCGAGCATCCTCACCTGCTACGACAACAACCTGGTGGAGAATCCGCGGACCGTCACATTGATGGGCGCCGAGATCATCTTCGCCCCGCACGTCACCTGCGGGCTGGATAGCCCCATGCCCGGCCGGGGCAAGATCGACAAGGGGCTTTGGGACAACCGCGATCGCGATCCGGCGCGGCTTCGCCAGGAATTCCTCGGCCCCAAGGGACGCGCCTGGCTCATGCGGTGGCTCCCCACCCGGGCGTTTGAAAACGGCGTCTACTACGTCTTCACCAACCCCGTCGGCGTCGACCACGACACGATCAAGCCGGGCCTGGCCATGATCCTCGACCCGTTCGGCGAGATCCTGGCCGAGTCCAACGCGCTCGGCGACGACGTGGTCACGGCCCTATGCACCCCCGACAAGCTCGACCAATCGAGCGGCCGCCGCTACCTCCGCGCCCGCCGTCCCGACCTCTATGGGAAGCTCACCGAGCCGCTCCCGGAAGGGCAGAAGCCCGAGATCAACCCGGGGTGGAGGTTGGAGAGGGAGGGGTAAAGGGAGGTTGACGGGATGACGGGATGGGCAGGATGGGGTGAGAATGGGGATGCAGGTCATGCTTCAGCATGACGAAGTTGACGCGGCATGACGCCCATCCTGCGTGGTTCGAGAATCCGTCATGCTGAAGCGGCCCGCTACTACGAGGCCTTGTGGCAGTCCAACGAGCAGCAGGCCGGAGTCCGCGCCGAGCGATCGGCCACGACCGCCGTTGCCAATCCCGAGACGCCCGAGGAAGCCACCTACCGTCTGCTGTTGGAGCGTCCCACCCTGTGCGAGGATGCTCCGATCCTGCACGAGCCGGAGCCACGGCAACCGGCGGCGATCCGCGTTGATCCGGGTACGTTGCGGCCCGGGCGAACGCCTCCACGCTTTGCCGGCCGGGCGTCGAAGTGTTTCTTTGCCCTGTTCAAGGCCTTCATGGGCGCGGCCGTTTGCGGAACCCCGCCGGAGCCGCAGCACGTGCGTCAGAAGCTGATCGAGAACCCGTCCTCCGCCCGGACTGGTGGATCCACGTTGCCCGATCCGAAACGCGGCTATCGCCAAAGCGACGTCCCCAGCCTTGTGCCGGGGGGAACGCGGAAGTCATTCTTCGGCTGATCCTGAGAGCACCATCATGTGCCCTGCGTTTCGCCCACTTTGCCTCTTGACGGCGTCCATGCGGCCGCGCCCCGTGTGCGGCGAGCGAGGGCCGTCGCCAGCACGATCGCCGCGAGGGCGAGCCAGCCGAGGGCGCTGAGGCACGCGCCGCAGACGATGCTGGCCGGGCGGTAACGGTAGCAGAGGCGGTGGCGGCCGGCGGGAAGCCATGCGCCCCGCATCACGCGGTTGGTCCGGAGGATGGGCACCTCGCGCGTCGCCCGGCCGGCCGTCTCGACCTCCAATCGCCACCCGGGGTAGAACTGGTCGCCGAGGACGACCAGGCCGGGCTGGTCGAGCTGGGCCTCGATCTCCACGCGGGAGGGCTCGTATCGCACGATGCGGCACGACTGCCCGCGAGAAGCGGCAGCATCGGCCGAGACGAGGTCGCCGGCGGTCTCCGCTTCCCGTCCGGGTGTCGGGCTCCAGTCGTCGGCCTCCACCACGCCCGACTCGCGGAGATTGCGGGGGCGAACGCCCGAATCGAGCGTCTCATGGAGCACGTCCTGCGTCCGTCGCCAGACCTCGCGCGGGTCGTCGGACGAGAGCGGCGGGAGCACGTCCACCCGGTCGACGATCCACGCCCTGGGGAGATGGCCGGGGTTGTGCCAGAGGGAGACGTCGGGCAGGTCCTCCGCGTCGGTCCCACCGAGTGCAATCGGCTCCATCCCCGGCATCCGGTCGCTGCCGCGGAGGATCAGGTACTTGGCGAGGACGTTGGGGACGACGGGGACGGGCGCTCTTTTCTCGGCCCACAAGAAGACTTGGTAGTCGAACGGCTTCATCGTGCCTTGGACTTCGGCCAGCGGGATGCCCTCGGCCAGGTTGTACTTGGCAAAAAGCGTGTCGCGATCCCACTGCATGCCTTCGGTCACTCGGTCGGGCGATCCGCTGGTGCTCCACGACGGCGGCAGCCAGACGGGGTGGCGAAACACGCGGTACGGCTGATCGTCGCCCCGCCGGGCTTGCTCGTCGCGGATCACCGTCGCCATCTCGGGCCGCTTCCGCCACTGGCGGGCCGGGGCACAGGCGACCATCCAACCGTTGGCCACCGCCAGGTCGACCGCCACCAGCGCCAGGGCGGCCGCTTGCGTCCATCGGGCACCGCGCTGGGTGCAGCGAAGCAGCCACCAGCCGGCGCCGCACAGAACGGCCGTCTGGAGGAACGCGAAGAGCAGGTCCAGGCAGGCGCCGGTTTTGTCCAGCGGTCCGAACAGGACGTTCGCGGGCACCTGTCCCAGCCACCGCTCCCGGAGCGGGAACATCGCCAGCACCCCCAGCGTTCCCAAGAGGCTCAGACCCCCCAAGCACAACAGGCCGCGTCGCATGCGCGGCGACGGCCCGGCCCACGCACCGTCCCACCCGCGGACCGCCAGCATGCTCAACGCCAGGGCCGCAATCACGAGCAGCTTGGCCGGGTAGCGGAACGAGACGTAGCCGGGCAAGAGGACGGTTAGGAGCCAGTAGAGCCCGCCGAACGGCGCGCCGACCCGCCACGGCCCGGCGGGGTCGTGCCCGGCCGCGATTTGGATTTCGTGCACGAGCCAGCCGAGGCCGTACGCGCCGAAGCCGGCGATCACAGTCAGAAGGGCCAGCCAGGAGAGCCAGGTTTGTTGCGCCTGGCCCTTGCGAAGCCGCAGAGCGGCGAGTGCGAGGAGGAGCGGAAACAGGCCCATGTAGAGGGAAGGGACCCAGACGCGCCCTTCGCCCCGGATCACGTCGAGCCAGCGACGGTGGACGGGGAACTGCCGGCCGCTGACGTTGGGCCAGAGGTACTCGGCCAGCCGCCAGGGCCCGACGCTGAAATGGTAGGCGTGCTGGTGGTGCGTGCCCGGCTCCAGGCGCCGGCAGAGGAGCCCGTCGGCCCAATGGGTCTGGCCGGCAGGGGAATGCGGGGGGGCGCGCAGCAGGTGCTTGGGGAGTTCGTAGACGGTTCTCGCCGTGGTGCTGGCGGCGCGTCCGCTTCGCCGGCTCAGCTCCATCGACGGGAGGACCTGCACGGCCGACAAGAGGAGTCCGGCCGCCGCCGCCAGGGCGAGAAGCGCGGGGCGCGAGGCGGCAAGCCGCAGGAGGCGTGAGCGTCGGTCGGGTCCTCGCTCCTTCTCCGGTGTGTCGCGTCTGCCGATCCGCTCCTCCCACGCGAGCCACGCCGCGTAGAACGCCGCGATCAGCCCGGCGTGGTAGGCCATCTCGGCGTTTCCGCCCAGGGTCATCAGGGCGAGCACCGCGCCGAACAGCATCGCGCCCCTCACCCTCGCCAGCACCCGGCCAACTGTCCCCTGGTCCCTGATCCCTGCCCCCTGGCCCCTAGATCCTGAACCCTGAACCCCGAACCCTGAACCCTCCGTCAGCATCCGATCCGCGGCCAGCACGGCCAGCGGCAGCCAGGCCGCGCCGACCAGGAAGACGACGTTGCAGTACTGGAACAGCACGTTGCCCGAGAAGGCGTAGGACATGGCCCCCATGCCCGACGCCTCGACGCTTCCGCCCCAACGCCGGGCGAGCCGATACGCGGCCCCGGCGGCGAGGAGCAGGTGGCCCATCACGTAGAGCTTGTACGCCCAGGCGTAGTCCAACGGCAGGAGGAAGACGAGCGTGCCGGGGTAGAAGACGCTGGAGGTGGGGTTTCCGGCCAGCGGCACGCCGAGGTTCTCGTAGGGGTTCCAGAGCGGCGCGCGTCCGGCGGTCCACTCGCCCCGGATGAACTGGAAGAGCGGGTAGTAGTAATGCCCCGCGTCGCGAAAGACGAAGACCCCGCCGCCAAAGAGCGCGTCGGCGAAGAGCCAGACGAAGAGTCCGGCCAGTGAGAGCAGGACAATGAGGCGGGGCTTGGTCACCGTAATGGAGGTGTTCGACCTTCCGGAGATTGGGAATCGTCTCTGCGATCCGCCGGTCAAGAGGCGTTCACCCTCTCCCGGACCCACTGGCGGATCAACTCCGTGAGGCCCATCCCCTGCGACTGCGCGATTCTCTCGGCCGCTTCGGCCTCGCTTGACGGGAGACGGAGCGTTACCTCCGTTTCCCGCTCGAAGACCGGCTCGGTGACCTCCTCCAATTGCGCCCCGAAATCCGTGAGGTCGTGGGTATCCCAGAATTGGGCCAGCTCTTGAATGGAATCGGTCTGGGGGATCTTTTCACCACTCATCGGCTCTTCCATTGGCGGTATCGGCGTTTCTCTTTGTCGGTCATGGGACGGGCCGTGACGGGATAGCCCTTCCGATCGGGGAACTGAATGACGACACAGAACAGATATCGGCCGGAGTCGGTCTCGCCGAGCACGTAGTACGCCGGATTCGGACCGCCGGACTTCGCTCTTTGCACCAGCGGACGCCCAAAACAGGCTTGCTCGACCTCGTGCGGCGTCACGCCGTGCCGCGCGATGTGCTCCACGCGGTCTTCCGGCCAAACGAGCTCGGAAATCCTCATGGTTCCATTGTACCGTGAAACCGCACAACCGGCCAACGGTGAAGCTAGGCTCCCGTTGGCCACGCGGGTCCAGTTCCCACCGCGAAAGTCTCAACCGCCGTATCCCAGAGGCACCGCGGGGGCCATCTCTCCCGCACGACACGCGGCAAACGCCAAGGTTTCGCCTTGCACTGCGCTCGGACCGGATTGAGCGCGGCGATCAGGCGTCCGCCGCGTTCGATCGTTCGCCATCCTCGTCGGGCCATACCGCGTCGAACCCCGGACGCACAAACGCCCTCGCGTTGGGGAAAGCCTCTTCGGCCTTTCGCCGGAGTCGCGTCAAATGGACCAGGATGTCGAGTATTTCGCGCTCGCGATCGGGGAAATGGCCGAGCATGGCTCCCCACGCGGCCATCGACCGATCCATGGCCACGAGCGCGACTTTGGCCGAGCCGTCGGAGTCCTTCGGGAAGCCCTCCAGAAGCTCGGACGTCTCTTCCCGTTGTCCGCCCGCGGCCCGGGCGAGCTTCACCTGAATCGGATACTGGTACCAGCGGATCACCTCGACGGCGTCGTTCAGGCCGGCGGCCTCCTGCAACGGCTCGGCGTCGGGCAGCTCGAGACGCGCTTGGGTGACCAGCTCTTCTCGCTTCTCGTCCCATGCCGCTTCGGCCGAGTCGAACCAGCCATTCACCATCTGGGCGTACGTTGCGGCGGAGCGGACGCATTCATGGTCGCGGGGAAACTCGCCGATCTCCTCCTCCCCGGCCGCCTCCCGAGCCAGCGTATCGAGGTCGATTCCGTGCTCCTCCGCCGTCTCTCTCACCATCTCCAGCGTGAGCTGGAATATCTCGCCGAGTCGCATCCAGAATCGCTCGTTGTGGACGTCGCGATCCTCGGGATCGGCGAAGTGCTGCTCCCCGATGGCGAAGTTCGCGCAGCGCGAAGTGAACGGGCAGCGCTCGCACCACCGGTCGCAGTAGTTGTAAATCCCGGGGATCAATCTCGGGTCGTCGACGATTCGCTTGAGGTCCTCTTTGTCCATAGGGGTCATCCGAAAAGGGCAGAAAACACCCTCCAGGCGGCAACGAACTGCGGTATGAAGAGTCTCTCGCAAAGGCGCAAAGGAGAGCGCTCTTGAAGTCCCATTCTCGCCCGTCCGCGAAAGCCCGCACCAACTCAGCTTGTCTTCGCCGACGACAATCGCGATCCGTCTTCTCTCCCCTTTGCGCCCTAGCGCCTTTGCGAGAGACTCCTTTTCCAGCCGGTTTTCCGGCGTCAGTCTCGACAATTCGTTGTCGACGTAAAACACGCAACGGCCTATTCCCGCCAACCACCGTCGTATCGCTACCGAATCACCTTCCGGCTGAAGGCGACGATAAACAGACCCCAGAGCAAAGTACCCAGGAGGGCTTCGGCCCCCAACGGCACCAGCATCCACCCGTGGGCCATGTTCAAATGCTCGCCCGTGAACCCGGCCGTAAACACCGAGATGCTGGTCATCAGCCCGAACAGGCTGCGGTTGGCGAGGCTTTCCAGCGGCTGGTCGGGCAAGGGGGGGCGTTCGACGTCGAAACAGTAGATCCCGCCCGCGTAGACGAGCGCGAAGAGCACGATCATCACGATCGCCGTGCGCACGGCGCGGAACGGGTCGGTGCCGTAGCCGCAACCCCAGTCGAGGAAGACGAGGTCGCCCAGCCGGATCAGCTTGGTCCAGGGGCGGAGCCAGCTCTGCGACCGCGAGCGGCGCTCGTTGATCTTGAAGCGGTAGAAGGCCCAGTCCTCGTCGTCGTAGCGATTCAACGTCTCGAAGTTCCGCCGCAACAGGCCGAACTCCTGCATCGCCGTGGCGTAGTCCTTCTCCCGTTCACTGGCCAGCCGTCCGTCGAGCTGCCCGGGCACGACGAGGATCCGATCGGCGATGGCGTTGGCCACGGCGAACCGCTGGGCGTCGCCCTGCTCGATCCGCTCCAAGTAGACGTAGTCGTGCAGCTTGGCCTTGGAGAGATCCACCAGCCCCTCGAAGCGGGAGGTCTCGAAATCGAGCTTCTTGGAGACGGTGGCGCCTCGCAAGAGGAAGTCGTCGGCAAAGCGGCACCGCTCGAACGTCACGCCTTCGTCGGCGTGGAAGCTGCGGAAGTCGGCGGACGTCTCGAAGCGGCAGTCGCGAAACTCGACCCAGCCGTCGAACCGCGCGTTCCAGAAGCGGACCCCGCCCTCAAACCGGGCGTTCTCCACCCGAAACCGACCCACGAGACGGCAGTTGTCGCACCGCAGCGACCCGCGGATGGTGAAGTTCTTGAACGTGGGCCTCTTCAGGGTCGAGCCGCCCAGGTTGAGCACTTTCTCGAAGACCGTCTTCTGGCCGACGAACGGACGGATCAGCGTGCATCGGTACAGACCCACCACGTCGCGAAACGTGGCCCCGGCGAACCGCGGGCGCACGAGCGTGACGTTCTCCATCTTGATCGCGTCGGCAAACTCGCCCTGGAAGACGAGGCCGACGATTCGGGCGTTGGAGATCGTCCGACCGGCGCGGATCCGCTCCAAGGCCTCGGCCGCCGACATCTCCCGCTGGGACGACGCGGCCCGGTCGCGGGCCTCCGGGGGACGGTCGGCGGGTGATGGGTTGCGGGCGGCGTCGGACGGCGGATCGGAGGAAGTCATGGCAGGGCCTGTGGTTTGTCGGAGAATGGAGTCGAAAAGGGACGTGCCCCCAGCACCCACTCCTTTTGGCCTGCGACGAGCGTCGTCGCCGCACGCATTATCGCGGCCAAGCGCGCCCGTCTCAATAGCCGGGCGAAGACCGGCGAGGCAGCACCTCAGACCGAGGCGAGAGGTCAGTGGTCAGGGTTCAGGAGTCAGGGTTCAGGATTTGCGTGTATACGTGGGCTCCAAGTCCTGAACCCCGAACCCTGAACCCCACAAGCTCGACTCATATTAGGCAACTCTCGGGCACCAAGTGCCCTAGCCGTATCGGTGGGGCTAATCGGCCTTTTTGGGTGGAAGAAGAAGGCCCATCACGATCGCGTCGACCGGCCGGTCGTTTAGGCGGAATGCCTCGCGGCGGCGTCCCTCCTCCTGAAAGCCGAAGCGGCGATACAGCCGGACGGCGCCCGGATTCGTCTCGAACACCTCCATCCCGATCCGCTCGATCTGGGGGTGTGCTTTCGCCCACTCGATCAGCCGCTCCAGCAGCACCGAGCCGACGCCGACCCCTCGCCAGGCTTTGGCCACCCCCACCCCGAAGGTGCCCGCGTGCCGGGTCCGGGCGAACGTGCCCCCCTGGAACCCGAGGGACGCGATCGCCTCCTCCTCGGCCCACGCGGTCAACAGCAGGGCGTTCGGCCCCTGGTGGGATTGGATGAACCGCTCCTCCTCGGCCAGGGTTTTTGAGAACTCTCCCGGCGAATAGAGTAGCGACAAGCCCGGCTCCGCGAAGAGCGCCTCCGCATACCGCAACAGCGCCGCGGCATCCTCCCGTCGCGCCCGGCGGACACGGAACGGGCGGTCGTCGCGGGTCCTGTGAAACGTCTCGGGGACGGGTGGTTCGTGTGTCATCGACGCAGTGTCCCTCCAAGGCGAGAGGCCGCACGACCCGAATCTGCTCATGGCAAGTGCCAACACCCGTGCGGCGGCGTGGGCATCCTGTCTTCCGTCTCCAGTATTTCACAGGCTGGAAGCCTGTGCTACGGGCCTCGTCATTTCACAGGCTGGAAGCGTGTGCTACGGGCTCCGTCCATACTCCGGGCCAACGGGAGGACAACGGCAGGCTCCAGAGGTTCAGTGAGCTGACCCGGCGCTGGCGACGCCGCACCACGACACGCCGTTCGGTTGTGGCAAATCGCACGCCCCGAGACACGCCCGCCCGCGTGACGTCCCGCGGCCCGCCTGGGACAACGACACGTGCCAATCGGGGCACGCGCGCCCTCGGAGAACGTGGTAGTGGCGTCAGAGATTGCGGATGGTATCCCCGCAATTCGCGCCCGGCGTGCGCTGTTGCACTCCGTCCCAGATCACGCGGGCATCCACTCGTCGGGGGGGGTACGGCCCGCTGTGACGCCCGGGGACTTGCTGATCAGGGTGCGCAGGATTCCGTTCGTAAAATGTGCATTCATATAGCTTTACAGCGAAATCGCGGCTGCTGAACGAAGAGGGGCTGTTTACATATCCATCGATTTCCGACTCTTCGATATTGACAATGTAAAATCAGGGTCGATAATGTCAGTGGAGGGCAGGCAAGTCGCAGAGACCATTTCATTGCGGCTGGAACCATGGCCGAGAACGAAGAGATCGACCTTTCGAAAGCTCGACGCTGGCAGACTGTCGTACACGCCATCAGGCGGGGCGAGTCCCTGGAGACAGTGACGAGCAAGGTTCAGGACTGCCTGTACAAAACGCTTCGGTCCCTTGCGAACAAGTATTTGCATAACGAGGACACCGGTCATGTCACAGCTCGATAACATCGATCCGAAAGTGCTCGGACAACGTTTGTCGGAGTCCCGCAAAGCCCGTGGCCTAACCCAACAGGAGGCGGCGGATCATCTTGGAGTCAGCCGTCCGACTCTGATTGCCATCGAGAAAGGTGCCCGTGCGCCGAAAGCTGAGGAGATTGTGCAGCTTGCTCGCTATTACGGGCGACGGGTACACGAGTTCGTGCGTCCTGGTGCGCCGATGGCCGACTTGCAGCCTCAGCTCAGGACCGCTGCTCGGAAGATGAGCGTAGAGACTGCCGACTTGGTTCAAGGCATTGCAGATTTGCAGCAGTTTGCCGACGACTATTGCGAGCTTGAGCGACTGATGCGCGCCCCGATGACGCACAGCTACCCGCCTGAGCTTCGAATAGGGGGCCGGGTCGACGTTGCAGCGATTGCAGAAGATGCCGCAATTCAAGAACGACGAAGACTTGGATTGGGTGACCAGCCGGTGCTGCGTCTTCGCAGTATTCTCGAAAACGACGTGGGGGCGCGGGTCTGCTACGGCAGCCTACCGTCAGCGGTTGCCGGAATGTTTGCCTATGGCTCCGACGTTGGCTGTTGCATCATGGTGAACTGGAAGCATCCTGCTGAGCGTCGGCGGGCTTCCCTCGCACACGAGTATGGGCATTTGTTCGTGGATCGTTACAAGCCGGGAATTGACCGCGTGCATAACCGAGGAAGGAAAGCGGCGGACGAGCGTTTTGCCGAGGCGTTTGCGATGAGCTTCCTGATGCCGGCAAGCTCAATCCGTCGTCGCTTCAACGACGTCGTTACTGCAACCGAGGACTTCCAAATAGCTGACCTCTGTCGGCTGAGTCACATGTACTTCGTCTCGGTGGAGGCGATGGCGTTTCGTCTGGAAGGTCTCGGGTTGATACCGAGAGGCACCCGAGATCACTTGAAGGAGTCGGGATTCCAGGTTCGCAAGGCATCGCAAATGCTCAATCTGCCCTCGAATCCTGAAAGGAAAGACCGATTCCCACAACGATACGTGTTCTTGGCCATCAGTGCATTCGAGCAAGCGAGAATCTCCGAGGGACAGCTAGCTCGATTCTTGCGATGCGATCCGGTCACGGTCAGGGCTATTGTCGCTGAGATTCTTACATCTCAGGAAGTATCCATAGACGGCGAAGTCGAGTTCCGCCAACCGGTAGACTTCCAGCGTTCCTTGCTAACGGATGTGTTCTAGTGAGCCTTGCATAGCCAATGAACGGAGGGCTTCCACCGGAAGCCCGGGACCGAAGGGTCCGGTCCACGTCGGGTGATCATTGGCAATGCAAACATGAATAGTTCAAGGAAGAGTGAATGGCCGATGAGATCGTAGATGCCTGTTGCATAATCAATTTGTATTCGGCCACGGATGATTTCTGTTCGCTCGTCCGAGCAATAGGGGGCCGTCTTCATGTCCCCGAGGCCGTAGCGCGGGAGTCTCTGTACGTTTGCAGGCCAGATGAAGAAGACGAGCAGAAGACCGTCAAGGAGGAAATTGACCTGACACCGGCGGTCGATGCCGGGTTGGTCCAACTCTGTGACGTGCAGACTGCTCAGGAAAACGCCGTCTTTCTGCGATTCGCCGTTGACTTGGACGACGGCGAGGCTGCGTGTCTGGCAATCGCACAGGCCCAAGGATGGGCGGTTGCGACGGATGATCGTAAAGCGCAACGACTGGCCGCTGAATCAGGAATAGCTGTGGTCACCACACCCGAACTGATGAAGCGCTGGGCGGATGCTGAGAGTATTGGCGATGCGGAAATGGGAAAGGTGCTGCAACGAATCCGCAGCTTTGCTCGGTTTGTTCCCCGCCGAGGTTCCGTCTTGTACGAATGGTGGATGGAGAGGCTGGCAAGGTAAGGAGGACACAGCTTCATCGCCAATCCTTCCCCCACCTCTACCGGCTCCCTCAGCAGCTTCCTTCCTCGCCGTATGAAGCACTTGTTCCACGACCGGACGGCATCCTCATCCGACGGCTCGTCGCGGGATTTCCCGCACGCGCCATGCTCAATTCTTGGTTGGTTCTCGTTTTTGGCCGTGCTTGTGGCGCCGCAACACGCGGGCGAGCGTCTTCTCTGGCGGCGTCCGCGATATTGCGCTCTTCGGTCTTGGGGTAGTCCTTGGAGTTGGCGGGAGCGAGTCTTCCCCTGCCCCCTGCTCGGACGTTCTGGTATAATGACGCCGATGGGGGATGTCGCGGAGTTGATCGTATTTTTGGGTCCACACAGTTGACGGACCGCGTACCGGCTCAGTCGAGACGCCGTCGCGGGCGCAAGTCCGTGCCGGGGCGAGGTGGATGCGACGAGCCGTGGGGCGACAGGCGGTGCCGTCGGCTTGCGGGGAGGGCTTTCCGTGACGAAACCTCAAGGCCGTCATCTCCGTTTCGGCTGTCCCCAGTGCAACGCGCGGCTGAGAGCCCGGCCCTCCCACGCGGGCACGAAGCAGCGATGCACCCAGTGTGGTCACCAGTTCGTGGTGCCCACCGCCCAGCAGGCCGCCGTGCTGGGCCGGCGGGCGGAAGAGTACACCGTCTACGAGGGGGACTACGAGGCTCACGAGGGCGCGGCGGCGGCCGACGCGGTGGCCGTGGGCGATTGCCGTGCCTGCGGGACGCGGATCTACGCCCGGGAGGACCAGATCGGCCACCAGGTGGCTTGTCCCGACTGCGGCACCAAGCTGGTCTTCGCCCGGCGGCCGGAGCCACGGGCGGCGAAGCGTCGACCGGCCGACGAAGACGAAGAGGCGGCCTACGCGATTCGCCAGGACGTCGAGCAGCCGGCCGGAAGCCCTTCCCCGACGAGTCAGGTCGATATCCGGGTGCATTGCCCGGTGTGCGACACGCTCTTGTACGGTTCGCCGGACCAGGTGGGCAAGCACATCTTGTGCCCCGACTGCTACACGCCGGTCGAGGTCCCACCGCCCAAGGCGCCGGCCGGGAAGCAGCCGACGGCCACGCACGGCATCGACGCTGAGTACGCGATTGTGGTGGAGGCCGGCCGGCCGGCTCCTGAGTCGTTGCCGCAGGAAGAGCCGCCGATTCCCGTGGTGTGCAGCCTGTGCGAGACGAGAATGCTTGCCACGCGGGATCAGGTGGGCGAGATGATCACGTGTCCCGACTGCGGCACGCCGATGGTCGTGCCCCGGCCCGAGACGACGCCGCAACCCGGACGGGAGGGCACGGCGGCCGGCGAGTATGGAGGGGGCAAGCGCGGTGGGCGCGTGGAATCGAGAGACTCCGTGAAAGCCCGGCGGATGCGGATCGCGCCGGGCGATACCGGGGCGGCAGACGAGGCCGATTCGCGCGGGATCGTCCGCGTCCGACGCGCCGGCCCGCGGTGGCCGTTTGTGCGCGGGATCGTCAGCTTCCTCGGGTACGAGGGGACGTGGCCCCGCCTGGTGGGATTGACCTGCGGGCTGCTCGTCGCGCTGTTTCCGGTGCTCTGGTCGGTCTCGCTGATGGTGAAGACGCCGGTCGCCGGCTTGGAGAACGCCGCGCCCTTGGTCGGCTCGATGGTCCTGCTCGGCGCCGGAGGTCTCTGTTGCGTGATGTGGGCGGTTGTGGCGTCCGCGTTCCTGATGACGGTCATCCAAGACACGGCGGAAGGCAGCGACCGGGTGGAAGACTGGCCCGAAGCGATCTTCGCTGACTGGGCCGGCGACATCCTCTTCTTCTTCAGCAGCGTATGCGTCAGCGTTTTGCCGGGAGTGGCCTTTGTGCAGATCTCGGGCTACGTCGGTCCGCTGAGTTGGCTGATCGTGCCGGCCAGCGCGCTAGTGCTCTTTCCCGTGGTCATGTTGTCGATGCTCGAAGGGAGTTCCCCGCTGAGCGTGCTGTCTTTCACCGTGCTGCGGAGCTTGTTCTCGGCCTCGTGGGCCTGGATCTTGTTCTACCTGGAGACGGCCGTTCTATCTGCCGCGTTCGTTTTCTTCGCCGCCTGGGTGTTTCGCTCCCTGGGGCCGTGGGGGCTCTACTTGCCGGCCGCGCTGAGTGTGGCCGTGCTGATGGTCTATTGCCGCTTGCTCGGGCGACTGGCCTGGTGTTGCGGCCCGGAACACAGAGAAAGCGCGGGGGAGCTGAGGGACCTGGCCGGGGCCGCCGGGCCGCCCGCGGACGTGCCGCGACGCACGGCTGCGTCCCCCAAGAAGAAGCGCGAAGCGCCACGCGCGGCACCGACGCCGGCTGAAACGGAGGCGATCAGCCCGCCGCCAAAGCCGGCTCCAGCGCAGGATCCAAGCCCGACGCAAGAGCAACCGCCGCCCCAGAAACGGGCACGCTCGATCCTCGACGACGACTTCGACTTATCCTGATCGAGTGCGAAGGCGCAGGCGGCTTTCCGGTCCCGGCTGCACACGGCCGGCCGCTCACTGGCTGTTGCGCACCGACTGCTGCGCACCGCCGACTTCAAAGCAGCGCCGTGCTGAAATAGCGTTCCGCACGGTCGGGGAGCACGGTGGTGATGTTGCCCTGGCAGGTCTTGGCCAATTGGCGAGCGGCCCAGACGTTGGCCCCGGAGGAGATGCCGACGAGGAGCCCGGAGTCGCGGCCGAGCTGTCGGGTGGTTTCGATGGCGTCTTCGTCGGTCACTTCGATCACGTCGTCCACGAGCGAGACGTCGAGCACGGCGGGGATGAACCCGTCGCCGATCCCCTGGATCTGGTGCAGGCCCGGCTCGTGGCCCAGAAGGGCCGAGACGTTCTTGGGCTCCACCGCCACGATTCGGACGCCGGGCCGATGCTCCTTGAGGAACTGCCCCACGCCCTGGAGCGTGCCGCCGCTACCCACGCCGGCCACGAACACGTCGATGTCGCCGGTCATCTGCCGCCACAGCTCGGGCGCGGTCTCTTCGTAGTGGCAGCGGGGGTTATCGGGGTTCTCGAACTGTTGAGGGACGAACACGCGCGGGTCCTCCGCGGCCATCTTCCTAACCCGCTCGACCGCCCCCGGAATGCTCAGCTCGTCCGGCGTGAGCACCAACTCCGCGCCCAGGGCCCTAATCAGCTTCTTTCGCTCGACGCTCATTCCCTCGGGCATCACGATGCGAACCTGATAGCCCTTGAGCCGTCCCACCAAGGCCACGCCGATCCCCGTGTTGCCGCTGGTCGGCTCGACGATGATCGAGTCGGGCTTCAGGCGCCCGTCGCGCTCGGCCCCTTCCAGCATGGCTCGGGCGACCCGGTCCTTGATGCTCCCCCCCGGATTGAGGAACTCGGCCTTGGCATAGACGTTCTCGCCCGCCAGCCGGATGAGCGGCGTGTTGCCGATTAGGTCGAGGATGTTGTCGGTAAGCATGGGAAGCCCTGGTAATCTAGGAAGTTTGTACATACCGGCGGACTGGAGATATTTATACCACGCCGGCCGAGGCAAGTCACCGCATGTTTCTTGAGCGGATTAACCTCGATGCGGGGGAGTCAATCCCCCCGCAGCGAATCGAAGTCCGGATGCCGTGCCTGCATTTCGCCCGCCGTCCACCAGCGGATAGAATGGAACAATAGCCCGCTGATCAGGTTCGCTTCCGAGGAGTCGGTGACATGAAAGCCGTCATGCCTGAGGTCCCACAGCACATCCTCCAGTGGCGCAAGCGGACTGGGGCCGATCAGTGGGACGAAGTGTGGGAAGGAGTGTTGCACATGCCGCCTGCGCCGAATCGTGAGCATCAGGAGGTGGAGGGTGCCCTGGAGAGGTGGCTCTGGACATACTGGGCCGCGCCACAGGGAGCGAAGGTTTATCACCAGATCAACGTGGCGTCCGTAGGAGGCTGGTCCGACGATTACCGCATCCCCGACCTGGTGCTTCTCGCGGCCGACCGGTTCCACATCGACCACAACGAGTACTTCGAGGGGGCGCCGACGGTCGTCGTGGAAATCCACAGCCCGGGGGACGAGGCCTACGACAAAATGCCCTTCTACGCCGAGCCCGGCGTGCCGGAAGTCTGGATCATCGACCGCGGCAGCAAGGTCCCGGAGGTCCACTCGCTTGCCGGCGACCGGTACGAGCGACAGGCCCCGGACCACGAAGGCTGGCTTCACAGCTCCGCCACCGGCATCCAACTGCGCGAGCATCCCGGCCGAAAGCTCGCCCTACAGATTGCCGGCGAGCCGAGCACCCTGGGGATTGTCCCGGAGGAGTGACCGGCAGATGGTGCCGCTTCTTCTGAGAGCGCTGGTGTTGGCCGCGATGCTCTACGCGCTCTACCTGGCGTTCCGGCCCAAGTGGGATTTCACCGTGGTCGTCAACAGCCAAAGGTGCCGCCTGCGCGGCGCGTTTCCCGAGGCGCAGCGGGAGAAGCTCTACGCTTTTCTTCGAGACGACGTGGAATTTTACGGGACCGTACGCATTTCGGGGAGGAAGACGCCCAGCGGCTACTTGGCCCTTGCATTCCGCGGTCCCCTCGACGAGCGAGCCAGACAGCGGATTCGCAACTTCCTCGTCCACGTCCTCTGAGGCGTCTACTCGTGCGACGAGTCGCTCGCCCGGCGAAACGAGGCCAAGTGCTTCTCCGCGGCGCGCACCTCGGCAAGGCAGTCGGCGATCTCGATTTTGGTGAGCAGCCGGGCGGTGAGCGGCAAGTCGGGGCCCTCCTCGGCCAGGACGGCGATCTGCTCGGACCTCGCCCCTGCGCCCGAGCCCAGTCCGACCGTGTAGTCCAGCGCCCACGTTGCGGCAAACACACCCTCGGCGAGCCCGGGAGGCGAGCTTGCGAAGAAGGCCCGCTGGAGAAACGCCAGGAAGGGGTCGGCGATCGGCTTCCCGGCCCCCATCGAGGCGAACCATCGATCGGGCGTCTTCAGCTCCGGCTGGAGATCACCGGCCGAGAACTCGCAGAGCTGGAAGCCGTCGCAGGCGGCAAAGGCGAGCAGGGCGCCGAACTGTCCTCGATCGCAGCGCGTGGAGGCGAAATCGTCGACCACTTCGGCGCAGATGGTCTTGGTGATGCCGAGCGCGGTCCATTCCTGGAACCTCGAATCGGAGCGGATCGCGCCCACCACGTCGGCGAACCGCTGCCCCAGCCCTACCCGGCCGCTCCCGGCCAGGATCAAGTCGTCGCGGAGGACGAACGTGTTGGCCGGGGGGGCCTCCGCGGCGTCTCGCGCACCGGCCCGCGCCGCCCCCGAAGCCGCCGCACCGACGACGATGCCGTCTCCGCAGAGAACGCCCACGACAAGGTTCATCTTCCCACCCGCAGCACGCCGTCCCATCATTGTTTTCAGAAAAGCATTCGCCCTGGATTCACGGCACCGGTGGATCACGAGCCGACGGCGACGAGTGCGCGTGGCAGTCCGCCGGGGACGCGTCCGATCCTCCCGTCCGGCTTGGCCGACGCGTTGGCGCCGGGGAGGACGAGACGGCCGGAGGCGACCGCTTGTTGCCGGATTATAGCAGATCCCGGGATTTCGGGGAGACCTGCGGTCGGTGGAAAGTGGCTCGGTCAGGAGACCGGCCACAGCGCGTTCCCACGGGATCTGGCCACTTGACGCTTGCGGAGCGGGGGATCGCGGAGCTAGAATAGGGCGCTGCTTGCATGGTGCTGCGCACCCGCCACCCCGGCACCGCCCACCGAGCGGCGGAAGCACGTCGGTCGAACCAACACGGACCCACCTTTGCCCCCGTAGAGACGACGATGAAACTTGCCCTTTGCCTACTTGTGACCTTGACGGCGGCCTGCTCCGCCAATTCGCCGGTTGGTGAATCCTCAGCGCCGATGCAGGTCGGAACGGCCCAGGCGGCGGCAACGAGCGCGAACCAAGACCGGCTCGAGCCCGACGATCCGGGCGCCGTCGCCGCCCTGGAGAAGCTGCCGGTCCGGCTGGTGCGAAGCTATCGGGGTGTGGTGCAAGGGGTCGAGATGACCGACCCCGAAATCGCCGACGCCGCCATGGTGCACATCGAGGGCCTCCACAACCTGGAATGGCTGAAGATCGGGGAGTGCGAGGTGACCGACGCCGGGCTGAAACACCTGGCCGGGCTCACCCGGCTCCGGCGGCTCTACCTCTACGACCTCGGCGTGACGGACGCCGGATTGATCCCCCTGGGCAAGCTGGCCGACCTGGAAGTGCTCTCGCTGGAGAACGCGAAGATCACCGGCCCGGGGCTTGCGCACCTGAAGGGGCTGCGCGCGCTCCGGGTGTTAAACCTGGGGAAGTGCAAGATCGACGACGGCGCCCTGGCGAACCTGGAGCCGCTCGCTCGGCTGGAGACGCTGGGACTGCAACGCACCGGGGTGAATGACGCGGGGCTTGCGCACCTCAGCGGCCTGGTCGGGCTGATTGTGGTGAACCTTACCGGGTGCGAGGTCTCCGTCGACGGCCTGGAGCACCTCCGCCCGCTGGAGAACTTGCGGATCCTCCGCGTGAAGAACACCGAGATCACCGCGGAAGAAGCGCGCCGGTTCAAGAAAGGGATGCCGGGACTGGCTGTTTTCCGTTAGCGCCGGCCGCGACTGCCCACGCGAGGCAGAGCCTCGCGAGTAGTGTGTTCCCAGGCAGAGCCTGGGAACAAGATGAACACGTTCGAAGCCCAGGGGTTGCAACCCCTGGGCTTGGGACCCGATTGACGTTCCACGATCAGTTCAGGGATCAACGACCCCTTCCTGCGGAGAGACACCCATGCACCGCGTCCTTTCGGCAACCGTCGTCACCGCGAGCCTTCTCCTGGCGGCGGCAGCGCCCATCCCGGTGGGCGCCGCAGAGACCAAGGAGGAGAGCGAGTCCCCGCGGAGTCCGGACTGTGTCTACGTGGGCACCCCGTACGACGTGATCGACAAGATGCTCGACATGGGATCGATCCGGAAAAGCGACGTGGTCTACGACCTCGGCTGCGGGGACGGCCGCATCGTCGTCGCCGCCGCCAAGCGGTTCGGCTGCCGCGGCGTGGGCTACGACATCAATCCCCAGCGGATCGAAGAGTCGCTGGAGAAAGTCCGAAAGCACCAGGTAGAACGCCTCGTCGAGATCGAGCAGGAGGACATCTTCACGCTCGACCTGGGCAAGGCCGACGTGATCATGCTCTACCTCTTGCCCGACATGAACGTACAACTCATCCCGCAACTGGAGCAGCTCAAGCCGGGCGCGCGGATCGTCTGCCACAACTACGACATCGAGGGGATCGTCGACGACAAGTACGCTACCGTGCGTTCCCTGGAAGACGGCGTCAAGCACTACATCTACCTGTACACGGCGCCGCTGAAGAAACAGGCGTCGGAGTAGGCAGGTCCCTCCCGGCAAAAAAACGCCCGGCAGCCGAGCGCTGGGAACGACTGCCGGGTTTCGGGGATCGAGGCGAGGGGGCCTCGAATCCTCTTCGGTCTTGCACGTCTTCTGCGTTACACCTCCAACTCCACGCGTTGTGCGCGGGTCTCCCGACACCGCACACAGACGCGCCACGACCGCGAGGTCGGGAGACCTGCGCCGAGCGCGTTTTGCACGTCTTCCGCGTTACACCTCCAGCGTCCACGGGGCGCGGTACTTCTTGGTGACCAGGGCGTTCGCCTCGTCGTCGCCGATGATCTGCTCCTTCTCTCCGTCCCAGCGGATCTTGCGGCCGGTGCGCCAGGCGATGTTCATCAGGTGGCCCGGGTTGGTGGAGTGGTGGCCTTCCTCGACGTCGGCGAACGGCCGGGTGTGGTTGCGGACGTTGTTGATGAACACCTCGGCGTGGTTGGGCCCCTTGCCGCGGAACGAGTCGATCTCTTCGCCGAGCTTCTTGCCGCTGGTGGCTTCGGCCGTGATCGTATATCCGCTGCGGTCGAGGATCATCGAGGCCTCGCTGCCGAAGAAGAGCTTGCCGTGCGAGCGTTGCTCCCGTCGGCATCCACCGCGGAACGTGTACTGGAGGAGGAAGCCCTTCTCGGCCACCGGGCCGGGGCCATACTCGCAGACGCCGGAGAACGTGTCGGGCCACTGGGTGTTGCAGGGCTGCTCGAAGCACATGAACCCGCCCAGGGCCGTCGCCGCGATCGGCTCCTTGACGCCCATGCACCAGTTGACGATGTCGTAGTGGTGCACGGCCCAGTCCAATTGCCAGCCGCCGCCGAAATCGAAGAACCAGTAGTGGTGGGCGATTTTGTTCGGGTTATAGGGCTGGGCGGGCGAGGGGCCGACCCAGAACTCCCAGTCGAGCCCGGCCGGCGGATCGCCGTCCGGCGGGGCGCCGAAGCCGGGGTAGAAGTAGTCGTAGTCCCAGACCTTCACCTCCGAAATCTCGCCCAGCTTGCCCGACTGGATGATCTCCGCCGCTCGCTGGTAGTGCTCCCAGCTCCGCTGCTGGGTGCCGATCTGGACGATGCGGTCGTACTTTCGCGCGGCCTCGACCGCGGCGCGGCCTTCGCCGATCGAGGTGCCCAGCGGCTTCTCGACGTAGACGTCCTTGCCGGCCCGGCAGGCGTGGATGGTGGACAAAACGTGCCAATGGCCGTTGGTGCCGACGATCACCGCGTCGACGTCCTTGTTTTCGAGGAGCTTGCGGAAATCGCGATAGGTCCGGACCTCGTCGCCGCCGGCCTCCTTTTGGGCCGCGGCCATGCGGGGCTCGTTGACGTCGCAGACGGCGATCACGCGCACGCCCGGAACGCCCAGGTGCTCCCGCATCACGCCCCGGCCGCGCCCGCCGCAGCCGATCAGGGCCATGTTCACGGTCTCGTTGGGTCCGGGTTTGGCGCTCGCGTCGGCGGCGTAGGTTCGTCCGCCTACCCACGTGGCGGCCGCCGTCGCCGCGGTGGTGCCCAGGAACTGTCGTCTGGTGGGTCTCTCACTCATATGGCAACCTCCCATCGTCGAAGTGGAACAGCACTACTCTGCGATCATTACCCTCGTTCCCAAGCTCCGGCTTGGGAACCAGGGGAGCCTCCCCTCGTCGAAGCAAAAAAGCACTACTCTGCGATAATCGTAAACATCACGTGCCAGCCGGAGCCGCCGGAGAGGGCGTCGGAGGGCTCTTCGGGGTTGTCGACCGGGCCGATCTCGCCGGCGCAATAGCAGCCAAACAGCGGCATCTCCTTGCCCAGGGCCTTCTGCATCGCGGCCAGCTCCTCTCCGTAATCCTTCAGCTTGCTGCGGCGGCCGGCGCAGTTGAAGGCCAACGCGGCGACGGGCTTTCCCTTGACGCCCCGGAGCGCCTCGGCCGCGCCCTCGTTCGCCGTGGCGATCACCTTCTGCTCTTCGTTGGCTTGACGCCCAGAGAGCGCCGCCTGGAAATCGCCGGAGAGCATCACGGCGACGGCCGCGTCTTCGTACATCTTGCCGCGGAAGTAGACGAACGTTTGGCCGGCGTTCTTGTTGGCGCACCCGCCGGTGATCGGGAACTGTTTCCCCAGCACTTGCTGCACGCCCTCGACCAAATATTGGTTCTTGGGGGCGTGGGCGTCGGCGATGAGGATCAGCACGCGGTCCTTGTCGGTTCGGCGGAGCTTCGAGGCGAGCTGGTTGCCGGCCGCGTGCAGCTTCTTGCGGATCAGGTCCTGGTCCTGCTCGAAGGTGAGCTTCGCGGTGCCCATCTCGGTCACCAGTCGGGCCGAAACGGCGATGCCCTCGCCGCCGATCCCCAGCAGGCAGACGGCGTCGACGTCGGTGCAGCCCTCCTGGGTGAACGAGCCGTAAGTAGCGCCGCCCATTACGACCTCGTCGGGCAACACCGAGCAGACGCCCTGGAGCAGCTTTTCCTTGTACTCGCGGTCCTCGAAGCACTCGGAGAGGATCACGGCCTTGGGCGGCACGTCGCCCATCGCCTTCCGGAGCGACTCGGCGGCCGCTTTGCCGGCGGCGACCGGGTCTTCGTCCTCGTCCTCGACCATCACGATCTTGAACACCAGCCGGCCCTTTTCCGCGCAGGCCGCATTCTGCGCGGTCATGCTCCACACGAGTGCCGGCAGGGCGACCACGGGCATCCACCTCGAAATCGATAACCACGTGTTGCGATAACTCATGACAGTCCTTTCCAGCGTTCAGGGTTCGGGGTTCAGGGTCCAGTGATCACGGTTCAAGACTTCCCGTTAGACCTGAAACAAGCGAGGTCCTTTGGGAGTGCGGCGACTTGTCGCCGCTTTCTTGGGCGTCCTGCGCAAGGGAGCGAGCGATGCCAGAGTTCGCCTGAAAGTCCTCTCGCTACGTTTTCCGGCCGCTCAAAAAGCGGCGACAAGTCGCCGCACTCCAGAACGTCGCTTGCTTCCGGGTCAGACACAGAACTACAAATCCTGAACCCTGACCCCCGAACCCTGAACCCTCCAGTTGCCCTAGTATTTCGAGGAGCAAAGCCCCCACTCGGTCTTATTATCAAAAGGCGGCTCGTCGCCCCATTTCGCGCCCGGCCACAGGCTCCACGCCAGGCGGTTCCGCTCTCCAGGTCCCAGGCCGGCCTCCCGGCCCCAGTCGCGAATGCCGGTGCCGTCGGGGTCGTGCACGAGCACCGAAAGCCGAAACTCGCGGCCCTCGCTGGGCCGGATCTTGTCGCGCATCAGGCGGAACGGGATCGAGCACTCGTAGTAGGTGACGCCGTCCCGACGGCTCACCGCCGCCTCGGCGTCGTCGTACTCCAGCGGGCCCAGCTCGCGGGCTTTCTGCCCTTCGGAGAGCTTCATCCCCGGCTCGGCCAGGAGGAAGCACTTCCCCTCGGTGCCGCTGCCGGTCGACACGAAGAGAAACTCGTACCGGTCGGCCTCGTCGTCGGGCGACGTGCCCGTGGTGGCGTCTTGCGGCGAGATGGCCAGTTGCACGGCGTCGAACCCGGCCGGGCCGGGCTTCTCCTGGTACGGTATCAGCTTGTCGTCTTCCACGGCCACCAGGAGGGAGAACTGCCGGCGGTTCCAATAGGTGCTCACGACCGTCCGCTTGCCGCCGGTCGTCCAGGTGACGGGGATGGCGTCTTTCCACTCGTCGGTCGCGCCGTCGATGGTCGGCTTGAAGTAGGGGGCGCTGGCCGTGACCACCTCTTGACGGCGAGTCACCGTGACCCCGCGGCGCGTGACCGACGCCTCGAGCGGATAGCGGTTCGACTCCCGGATCATCCCCCGCCTGACGATGAACGCCACCCGCTTCACCTCGCCCGGGGCCAGGGAGACCGGTTGCTCGCCGGGCGAGAGCTGCCAACCTTCAGGCGGCTTGACGCGGACGGTCCCCTCGAAAGGCGCTTGCCCACGGTTCACGACGGCCACGACGGCCGAGGGCGAATGGGCCGGGGCGACCAGGAAGCTCTCGATCCTCAGGGCCACCGGCTCCTCCGTCATCGCCCGGCCGGGCGCGAAAATCACCGCCAGCGCGAGGGCGGTCGCGAACAACACGACGGACCGGGCACCACGAGCCGCCGAGTTGGCGACGCGGGCGTGGCACCCCGGCGGTGCGAGCGATCTCATGGCAGACTCCCTGGCGTGGCGGCGTGCGCGAGACCGGCGGGCGAGGGGTGGTCGGCAAGGCAAGCCACCGCCCGCAGAGAAGCTATTCTGCGCCCCGGCAGCGCCCGGGTCAATCATTCGCTTTGGCTCTTCCGTTTCTGAATGCACACTAACCCGAAGCGCGAGCGAGGACATTGCACAACGTAGGCTCTCCTGCCTCGCGGGCGCTTCGGGTTAGTGTGAAAATAACGACTCCCGCACCCAGAAACGGAAGAGCCTTCGCTTTTCGGGATCACACCCCCAATAGGATGTAACTCGCCAGAGGGGTTCTGCTAAAGCCTAAGGGAGGGGCCGTGCCCCGTGATCCTTGCCGGCGCACCTAAGTTGTGCTACTTTCGGCGTTTTCGTGAATCTGGGTCATCCAGAGGCGGGCGGTCTGACCGCATGGATGCGGTTACGGCGAGCCCGTCCAACGCAACCCGACACGGCGCCAGAGGTTGAGTCAAACATGATGTCCCAAAAGAAGCTCGCGTTGCTCGTGCTCGCTATGTGCCTCGCGTGGGGAGCCCGGGCCGACGCAAGCCCGGCGGGAGCGCCGAGCGGCGCCTCGGAGCGGCAGCTCGAGGTGGGCCCGATCGACCTGGCCGTGATCCTGGTCTACCTGGTGGGCATCGTCGCGCTGGGCTGCTGGGCCGGCATGAGGCGAAAGGGCCAGCAGGGGAGCGACTACTTCCTGGCGGGGAAGTCGCTGCGGTGGCCGATGATCGGCCTGGCGCTATTCGCCACGAACATCTCCACGATCCACCTGGTCAGCTTCGCGCAGAACGGCTACACGTCGGGGCTGGTCTACGGCAACTTCGAGTGGATGGCCCCGTTCACGCTGGTCATCCTCGCGCTCTTCTTCGCCCCGTTCTACATCCGGTCCGGGGTGACCACGCTCCCCGACTTCATGGAGAGGCGCTACAGCCGGGGAAGCCGCGACTACCTGGCTCTGCTCTCGATCTTCTCGGCGATCATGGTACACATAGGCTTTTCGCTCTATACGGGGGCGATCGTGCTGGAAGGGTCCGTCTTGCGCCCGCTGGGCGCTGAGGACCCGGAACACTACCGCGTTCTCACCGTGCTGGCCATCTGCGGGGCCACGGCCTTGTACACGATCATCGGCGGGCTGTTGGCGGTGGTGCTCACCGAGTCGATCCAGACGGTCGTGCTCCTGACCGGCGCGATCTCGATCACCTTCCTCGGCCTGTACATGATGGGCGGCTGGGACGGCTCGTGGCTGGGCCTGTTGAGCGTGGGCCAGGTGGCCGAAGGCTGGAGCCGCGTGAAGGCGAACGTGCATCCGGGCAATTTCTCCATGATCCGGCCCGACAGCGATCCGACCGGCGTTTCCTGGTACGCCGTGATGTTCGGCTATCCCGTGCTGGGCATTTGGTACTGGTGCACCGATCAGACGATCGTGCAGCGGGTGCTGGGCGCCAAGGACGAAAACCACGCCCGAATCGGCCCGCTGTTCGCCGGGTTCATCAAGGTCCTGCCGGTGCTGATTTTCGTGATCCCCGGCGTCATCTGCCTGGCGCTGGTCAACTCGGGGACGATCGCCGCGCTTCCCACGCTTCCCGACGGCTCGCCCGATACGGAGAAGACCTACTCGCACCTGATCGCCAGCGTGTTGCCGGTGGGCGTCCGGGGGCTGGTCGTGGCCGCGCTTCTGGCCGCGTTGATGAGCACGGTCTCCGGGGCGCTCAACTCGATCGCCACCCTTTGCAGCTACGACATCTACAAGCGCTTCAAGCCGGCGGCCGACGACCGGCACCTGGTCCGCGTCGGGCGGATCGCCACGTTCGTGGCCATGTGCGTGGCCGTCGTCTGGACGATGGGGATCGGCGGGCAGAAGTCGATCTTCCAGATGATGGTCGACGTCTTCCCGGTCGTGGCCCCGCCCACCGCCGTCGTCTTCGTCTGGGGCGTCTTCTGGAGACGGGCGTCCGCCAAGGCCGCGCTGGTGACGCTGATCGGCGGGTCGGCGGTCGGGCTGGTGCTGTTCATCGTCAACTTCATGAAGCTCAACTACGTCGGCGACTTCGAGATCAACGCCCTGTTGCAGGCGTTCCTCCTCTTCGTGCTGGAGTCGATCGCCCTGGTGATCCTCTCGTACGTCTTCCCGCACCAACACACGGCCCAGAGCGAATCGCTGGTGTGGAAGTCGCCGCTCGAGGCGTTGCGAGGCCAGAACACGTGGCGCGGGCTGGGCGACTACCGCGTGTTGGCCGCGGCGCTGGTGGTGGTGATGGTCGGGTTCTACGTCTGGTTCGCCGGCGAGGACACGTACTATTCGGTCGCCGGGCGGATCACCCTAGCCGACGGCACGCCCGTGGTCGGCGCCCGCGTGTTTCTGGAAACCGGCGACCCGCGCTTCAACGCCGCGCTCGTCACCGACGCCGACGGCCACTACGCCTACGGCACGGCAAGCGCATTGGGGGGAGCCCCGGCGGGGACGGCGTATCGCCTTCGGGTCGAGCCGCAGGCCACCGACTACGTGGTCCAGGTGAAGGCCGACGCCCCCGATCAAGTCGAAAAGATCCTGGCGGCCCTTCCGCCCGGGACGGACGTGGAGGAGCGCACGGTCGAAGAAGAGAAGCGCAAGCTGCTGTTCATCAAGACGACCGAGAGGAAGCGGGTGCTCGTCGTCAAGACCGCGCCGGAGAAGGAAGTGCCGCTGCTGGAGGACGGCGCCCGCTGGACGATCCTCCGAGCCACGCCGGTGCCGGAGAAGCACCAGGACTTCGCCACGTCGGGGCTTTCGCTCACCGTCGCGGCGGAGCCGATGTTCACGGTCAAGCGGCGGCAGTACGACTTGCGGCTGGAGTAGTGCTCTGCCAATCATTACCTTGTGAGTTGGGTGGCACTGGCGTCTCGCCAGTGGGGCCACGAAAGCACGGGCAAGATGCCCGTGCCACCCACAAGATAACGCTTGACAGACCCGTAGTGCGGGAACCACTCCGACCCGACGGCGGCGGCGCGACGGCGGGACTGCGCACGTGCCTCGCCGGCCGCGTTCAGAACGATCCGAACAGGGTGCCCAACACCAGCACCACCGCCGTGGCGAGCACCGGGATGACCAGGGAGACCACGGCGACGTCCTTGTAGGATTGTCGGTGGGTCAGGCCGCAGACTAGCAGAAGCGTGATCACGGCGCCGTTGTGCGGCAGGGTGTCCAGGCCGCCGGAAGCCATCGAGGCGATGCGGTGCATCAGCTCCGGGTCCAACCCGACCGCCAGCCCACGCTCGTAGTAGGTGGTTCCCAGCGCCTCCAGAGCGATCCGCATGCCGCCTGAGGCGGAGCCGGTGACGCCGGCCAACGTGGTCACGGCCACGGCTTCTGAGACCAGGGGACTGCCGGGCGCAATTCCCAAGACCCAGTTCTTCACCGAATCAAAGGCGGAGAGCGAGGCGATCGTGGCGCCGTAGCCCACGACGGATGCCGTGTTGAAGATGGGCAGCAACGATCCGACGGCTCCCTTGCGGAGCGACTCGTTGAGCCTGGCAAACGATCGGACGTTGAGGATCGCCACCAGCAGGTTCGACAGGACGAGCGCGGCGAGGATCGCCCAGATGCCCCGCAGCCGGTCCAGGCTCGTGGCCCCGAATTTCGGCTCGGCCAGGTACGAGGCGTCCCAGCGTGCGATGACGTGTTCCGCGAACAGGTAGTTGAGAACGATCACGGCGACGATGGGAGCCAACGCAACGCGAAAGGAGGGAAGGGGGCCCTCGAATTCCGCCGAGTCTTCGTTCTTGTGTCCGGTGCCGTACCCTTCGCCCGCTCGGGCGGCGGCCCGGGCCCTGCGGTTCAGCCAGAGTGTGCCGCCGGCGAACATCAGGATCCCGCCGAGGATGCCCAGCGCGGGGGCGGCGAAGGCCGTGGTCTTGAAATAGGGCATCGGGATCAGGTTCTGGATCTGCACCGTTCCCGGCAGGCAGGTCATGGTGAAGGTAAACGACCCCAGGGCGATCGTGGCGGGGATCAATCGCTTGGGGACGTCCGCTTCGCGGAACAGGGCGGCGGCCAACGGGTAGACCGCAAATACGACCACAAACAGCGAAACGCCACCGTACGTCAGCAGGCCGCACGACAGGACGATGGCCAACACGGCGTGTCGCTTACCCAAGGTGCCGGCGATCTTGTGGGCGATCACCTTGGCCGAGCCGGAGTCCTCCATCAGCTTGCCGAAAATCGCGCCCAGCAGGAAGACGGGGAAGAAATCGACGACGAACTTTCCCAGCCCCGTCATGAAGACCTGGGTGTACGTGGCGAAGACGGGCGCGCTGCCGCCGAGCAACACCGCCAACAGCGCCAGGGCGGGCGCCAGGATGATTACGTCGATGCCCCGATAGGCCAGGCACATCAACAAGACCAAGGACAGCAGTATCCCGAGAATTTCGATCACCGGCTCGTCATTCCCGTATTGCGGCGGCGATTGGTGCCGCCGGCTTGTCCCGCAGCGGCCCTCCGAGCTTAGTCGAACCTGCACGCCCTGGCAATCCGCATTGTGCCGTCGCGGACCAAGTCTTCCTCCGTGCCGCGGGGCCCGGTCATGGCGGCAGGGAGCACGCGACTCCTTGACAGTGGGTCAGGACGGCACTAAACCTGAAACAAGCGAGGTTTCTATGGAGTGCGGCGACTTGTCGCCGCTTTCTTGGGCGTCTTGCGCAACCGGCGAGCGATGCCAGAGTTCACCTGGCAGGCGTCTCGCTACGACTTCCGGCTGCTCAGAAAGCGGTGACAAGTCACCGCACTCCAAAAGGTCGCTCGCTTCGGCGCTCAAGGTAGACCCAAGCGGCGAGCCCCGGCAAGCACGCCCCGGCAAGAGGAGACGGCCCATGGTTTACGGCAAGCAGGTTCTGTCGGTGCTGGCGTTGATCGGCGCTCTGGCATCGGCGGCCGGCCAGGCCCGTGCGGCCGGCACGCCGGAGCGACCGCCCAACCTCCTCTTCATCCTGATGGACAACATCGGCCAGGACTGGTTCGGCTGCTATGGGAGCCTGGAAGGGCAAACACCCGAGATCGACAAGCTCGCCGCCGGCGGCGTGCGGTTCCGCCACTGCTACGTGGTGCCGCTGTGCAGCACCAGCCGCCACGTCTTTTTCACCGGGCGGTACCCCTTTCGCACCGGTTGGACGATCCACCACGACGCGGCCATCTACGGCGGCGGATATTTCGACTGGAACCGGGAGATCAGCTTCGTCCGGGTGCTGCAATCGGCGGGCTACGCCACGGCGCTTGGCGGCAAGTGGCAGATCAACCACCTCTTCGATCAGCCCGACGCCCTCACGAAGCACGGCTTCGACGAGCACTGCGTCTTCCCCGAGGGCCCGCGCGGACACCCGGCGCACACGAAGCGGTATTGGGACCCGTACGTGTTGCGGGACGGCCGCCGCGCCCGCGCCGAGGGCCAGTTCGGTCCGCAGCTCTTCACCGACTACCTGATCGACTTCATGCGGCGGCACCGCGACCGCCCGTTTCTGGCCGTCCATTCGACCGTGCTCACCCACGTGCCGGTGACCAAAACGCCGCTCAACCGGGACGAAGACCTGACCGAGCGCGAGCAGCTTGCCGGCATGGTCCGCTATGCCGACCATTGCGTGGGCCGGTTGGTCAAGGCCCTGGACGACCTGGGGCTGCGCGAGAACACGGTCGTGATGATCACCACCGACAACGGCACGCCGGCCGTCTATGGCGGGCGCGTGGGCGGGCGCGTGTTCCAGGCGGCGGCCAGCACGATGGTCGAGGGCGACATGAAGGAGGGAAGCATCGACGTGCCGATGATCGTCAACTGCCCGGGGCTGGTGCCCGGCGGGCGCGTGAGCGACGCCCTGGTCGACGCCTCCGACGTGTTCCCCACGCTGGTCGAGCTGGCCGGCGCCGAGTGCCCCAAAGGCGTGACGATCGACGGCCGATCGTTTGCCCCGATCCTGCGCGGGGCGCCCGACGCGGCGTCGCCCAGGGCGTGGATCTTCTCGCAATACGCGCACCAGTGCCTCGTCCGCGACCATCGCTACAAGCTCCGCTCCGACGGGCGCTTCCACGATCTGGTGCGCGATCCGCTCGAAGAGCGCGACCTGGCCGGGAGCACGGAGCCGGCCGTGGTGCGAGAGCGTGCCAAGCTCCAGCGCGTGCTCGACTCGCTTCCGCCCGACGCCGAGCCCTGGTTCGAGCCGCGGAGCATCTCCGCGCGGCGTCTGAAGATCGGCGGCGACGGGCGCCGGGCCAGCGACGCCAAGCTCGCGCCGGAAGACCCGACGGCGCGGCCGCCGGGCGCGGGATCTCCCAAGTAGGCGGAGGTGGCTCTGACACGGACGCCGAGCGGGTCGGCATTCGTATCCCGCTCAGCACTTGGGGCCGCCGTCGAGGCGGAGCCTCGGGGTAGTGTGTTCCCAGGCGGAGCCTGGGAACAAGGCAAGGCGCAATGTATTCTTCATGATCTGTTGAGAAGCCCGGCGCGACCCAGCACGACTCCCTCATCCCTCATCCTTACAACAAGTGCCTCGCCTTGATCTCCAGATACCGGTTCACCAGCGGGGCGGTCATCTGCTCGGGGAAGACGTCGAGGGTTAGCGCCCCTTTGCTTTGCAGGTCGCTGAGGACCTGGTGGCGCCAGGCGAGGACGTCGGCGGCCGCGGCGGCCTGCCAGAGGGCTTCGCCTTCGGGGCGCTCGACCTCCACGGCGTCGAACATCCGGTGGTCGCGAAGCAGGACGCCCAGCGGCAAGTGGCGGCCGACCAGGTTCGTCAGGTACTGCTGGATCTGGGCGGCGTTCACTTCGTCGATCACGTTCGTGACGAGCACCACCAGCGATCGCTTGCGCGAGTGGGAGGCGAGGTGGCGGAAGGCCTCGTCGTAGCGGGACTCGACCAGCCGGGGGAAGCGGTCGAAGACGGCGCGCAACAGCCGGTTCATCTGGCTCATGCCGCCGCGGGCCGGCACGTAGGCGTGGATCTCGTCCGAGAAGCAGATCAGCCCCACCGAGTCGTTGTGCGAGAGGGCCACGTAGCTGAGCATCAGCACGGCGTTCAGGGCGTGATCCAACAGGCTCAAGCCCATCGCCTCGTTGGTCATCATCCGGCCGCAGTCGACCAGGAACACGATCCGCTGGCTCTGCGTGGTCTGAAAATCCTTGACCGTGAGCTTCTGCCGCCGGGCGGTCGCCCGCCAGTCGATGTGCTTGTAGTTGTCGTCGATCGTGTAGTCGCGCAGGCGCTCGAAGTCGTGGTCCCGGCCGATCCGCCGGGTGCGGCGAACGCCGACCTGGCTGAGCCGGTTGGTTCGGGCGAGCATGGCGTACTCGCGGAGCTGCTGCATGTCGGGGTAGACGTGGATCGTCGTCTCGCACGGATAGCGGAGCAGCCGCTGCCACAGCCCCCAGCGACTCTGCGCCTTCAGGTGCACCTGCGAGATGACGAACGCGCCTCGGCGGCCGGGCCGCAGCACGTAGTCCCACGTGGTGCGGCTGCGGGCCCGCATGGCCACGGCGAACTCGGACGGCTGCGGGTGCAATTCGTGCGGCACGCCGTCGCGGACGGTGACCGGGAAGCTGCGGGGGGAGTGGTTCACGACGGTCAGGCTCACCGGATGCCGCTTGCGGAGCGAGGCGACGCGCACGGCCTGGCGCTCCACCGAGAAGGCCGAGCCGGGGGGCAGCGTGGCCAGGTCGGCGAGGATGACCAGCGTGAGCGCCGCGTCGAGGACCACCAGCGGCCAGAAGAACCACGCTGAGCCCAACAGCCCCAGCGAAAGAAGCGCCGGCACCAGAGCCACCCGGACCAGGCGGCGGTCGGGATAGACCCGTACGAGCCAGGCCAGGGCCAAGAGCGGCACCGCGACGACCGCAAGCTTCACGAGTAGCAGGCCGAAGGGGCTCAAAGCCGGGGCACCTCCACCGAACGGATCAGCTCGCCCAATAGCTCGTCGACGCCGTGGCCCTCCACCTCCGCCTCGGCCGATAGGATCACCCGATGCCGCATGGCCGGAAGGGCCAGCTCGACCACGTCGTCGGGCACGGCGTAGTCGCGGCCGTTGAACGCGGCCAGGGTTCGGGCGCCCTGCACCAGGGCGAGCCCGGCTCGGGGGGACGCGCCGAGATAGAACTGCGGCCACTGGCGGGTCTCGCGCACCAGCGTGTTGATGTAGTCGAGCAGCTTCGGGTCGACGAACACGTCGCCCGTGGTACGCATCGTCTCGATGATTTCCTCGGGACGCGTGACCGTGCCGAGCTTCTCCAGGCGCGTATCCAGCTCGACCTGCACGCTGTGCATGGTGAGGATCTCGGCCTCCTCCTCTTTCGACGGGTAGTCGACCAGGAGCTTGAACATGAAGCGATCGAGCTGGGCCTCGGGCAGGTTGTAGGTGCCTTCGGCCTCGATCGGGTTCTGGGTGGCCATCACCAGGAAGGGCCGCTCGATGCGGTGGCTGGTCCGCTCGATGGTCACGCGGTACTCCTGCATGATCTCCAACAGGGCCGCGTGCGTCTTCGCCGGAGAGCGGTTGATCTCGTCGGCCAGGAGCAACTGGGTGAAGACCGGGCCGCGCCGGAAACGGAACTCCTGGGTCTTCATGTCGAAGATGGGCGAGCCGGTGATGTCGGACGGCATCAAGTCGGCGGTGAACTGGATGCGGCCGAACTTGCACCCCAGCACCCGGCCGAGCGTGCGCACGAAGAGCGTTTTGCCCAAGCCGGGCACGCTCTCGATCAGCACGTGCCCGCCCGAGAACAAAGCCACCAGCGTGCCCAGGACCAGCTCCTCCTGGCCGACGAAGATCTTGCCGACCTCGGCGGTGATCCGGTCGAACAGTCGCCGGGTGGGCGTATCGAGCCGTGGGGATGGAGCCGCGGGCGGTTCGGCGGGGGGGTCGATCGGCTCGGGCTCGACGGGCGAGTCGATGGGCTGGAGCTCGCCGGGCGGAGGCTGCGAAGCGGGCGATGTATCGTCCCACGGATTGTCCGAGGGCGGCGGCGGAGGATCCGACCGTCTGTCTGTGGAGTGAAGCCGATCGGGGTTCGGTTCAAAAGGCGATTCGGGCATTTTGGAAGTTGGGAGTTGGGAGTAAGGAGTCGGGAGTTGGGAGTCGGGAGTTGGGAGAACGGCAGGGGGATCGTGGAGCAGCAAGAGCAACCCGCCGCGCGGGCAGCCGCTTGCGGCTTCGCCGCCTCCGCGAAGTAGTCATCCTCTCGGGATTTTTCTCATGTGGCTTCGGTTGGGTTGCGCCACCTCTCGGCGGGGGCCGGAGTCGGGACGTGCGAGTTGTTGGTAGTGCGACACGCGCCCCGCGGCATGGGCCGTGTCGCCGGATCGTTGGAGCAGCTTGCCCAGGGCCTGGATGTGGCGGCCGAAGTCGGAGGTGCCCTCCGGCTCCAGATCGCGGGGCCGCCCGAAAATCGGGAACCGTGAAAAACAAAGGATGATCCCCACGACCGCCAGGTGCAAGAGGATCCAGTTGGCCGGCCAGACGCGGAAGATTGCCAGGGCGCTGGGGGGGCCGTCGCTCGGGTCGGTCTCGAAAACGAAGGGCCCGCCCAGGCCGCTCTCCAGGAACACCACGGTTTGGCCGGGGGGGCCGACCTCGGCGATCAATTGCCCGGCCAGCTTGCGATGCTCGTGATGGACCAGCGGCAGGTTCAGCAGAAACGAGCCGTTGGCGACCACGATCACGCGGCTCCCGCCGAACCGCTCGCTGGTGACCAACGGGTCGCCTTCCGACTCCAGGAGCACCTCGGCGTCGGGTGACGGGACGATCCCGTGGTCGAGCTCGATCCGGAGCTTGGCCGGGTCGATTCCCTGGAGCCACTCGGGCTTTCCCTGAAGCGTACGCACCTTCCGATGCTTTTGGCCGCCCTTGGCCGAGAACCAGTTGCACTCCTCCGTGGTGCCGCGGGGGAGCAGATTCCGGCGAAAAAGGCTCTTGGCCTCCAGTTTGCGGCGGAGCATCTCCTGCTTCTGCTCGGCGGGCGCATTGGGCTGGATCGTCTCCCAGTACCACGCGGCGGCGTCGAAATCGCGGCCCACGTAGATGAGCGTCCGGTCGGGCTCGTCCCGAAGCCAGCCTTCGAGCCACTGGCACGCCTGCTGCTTGGGCGGATGGAAGTCGTCGGGGAACCAGACGATGCAATCCGCGCGGCGACGAAGCCGCGGCGAGAGCATTCGCCAGGAGAAGACCGTGTGTCCGGCCCGCTCGAACATCTTGCCCAGCACGCTCGTGCCGTTGACGCTGGTCCAGGCGCTGCCCGCCCGCTGGCCGTAGACGACGTCGATCTCATCCACGCAGCCGCCGGTGGCCAGGAAGAACAGGCCGAGAACCGCCAGGGCGGCCAGCACCAGCCCGAGGAACGCGGCGGAGCGATTGCGGCCGGAGGGACGGGCGGGAGGTTGCGAAGCCGCAAGCGGCTTTCCTCGCGCTGGTACGTTTTTCCTAATCCGCGCTCCCATCTCCCGACTCCCACTCACGCTGCGTCCCCGGCGACCAACGACTCGAACTCGTCCAGGTGCGACCAGACCGACTCGAATCGGGCCCGGTCAATCGCGTAGTTGCCGAAGAAAACGTCCTCGAAGGTGACCATCGTCCGCTCGAACAGTCGCCGCAACGCGATTCGGCGGCCGATCTCGCGAAGGTACTGGCGGTTGGTCTTCCCCTTGGCCAGGCGGATGAACTGCCGCTTGTCGAGCCGAACCAGTTGGTAGCTGAACAGGCAGATGATCGCCTCGCGGTAATCTCCCTCCCGGTAGCACTCGCGGGCGGCGTCGAGCAGGTTGGCCCGCTTTCGTCCCACGGCCGACGGCAGGGCCTCGACGCGCCTCTTTTCTTCGACGACGTCCGACTCGCCGGCCCCCGTCGCGGCCGGCGATCTCCCCTCTTCCCGTCTCCGCCAAACGCGAACGATCAGGTAGGCCAAGAGGATCAGCAGGGCGGCGATCACCGCCCAGGTGAGCCACTGCTGCCACGACATCGACCCCAGCCTGCCCCCGCGGAACGTGAACAGACCGCCGAGCCAGTCCATGACCTCGCCAAGCCAATCGATCAGCCACTCCCATCGCACGTGCCACGGCTCGGAGACCGGGATCGCCCGGAGGCCGTCATGCTCGGAGTCGTAGAAGGGGTACTGGCAGACCCAGCGGTCCAAGGCCTGGCGTCCGGCCTCGACCGACTGTTCCCGGTCGGCCACGCCGAAGACGACCGTTGCGGCGCACAGGAGACGGCATGCGGCGAACGTCATTTCCAGTGCCTCACCAGCCGGGCGCGCTCGGCCCGCATCCACAGCTCCACTTCCCAGCCTTCGCGGCGAATCCGCAGGTCGAGGTACGTGAGGAACCGGACCACGGTGAAGTAGCAGACCACGATCCAGATCGAAAGCTGGAAGTAGAACGTAAACATCGGCTTCAGGAAGCTCCACTCCCATTGTCCACTAAACAGAGCCCAGAGGAAACCGACCAGCCCCCACTGTCCGAGCAGCATCCCCCGGACGATGAAGATCGAGGCCCAAATCGCGATAAAAAGCGTTCCGCCCACGATCAGCGCCGGCAGCGACCGGCTGGCCGTGTCGACGTTTTGCACCTTGTGCAGCACGCGGCTGCGTTCCAGGGTCGACACCCCCCCGGCGGCCCTTCGCCGCATCGGATTGCGATCCAGGAGGATCACCTCGTTCAGGTAGGTCCAGCGAAAGTGCCAGACTCCAAGGAGCCCCTGGTAGATCAAGAGTTGCGGGAGCGACTCGCGAAACTCGCGGAGGATCTCGCGTGGCTCGGGCCGGTCGGTGAACGTTGCCTTGCCCAGGTAGAGGGTGGCCGGGGCCGTGGCCAGGGGCGCTTCCAGGAAGATCAACAAGACCATGTAGAACGGGTAAACGAAGGGAAAGGTCCACTCGAAGTCGAGCTCGGCGTAACCGGCCAGAAGCCAACCGTTGAGCAGCAACATCGGCGCGACTCCGGCGGCGAAGGCCAACACCAACGGCCCCGCGTGGACGCGAATCACGCGGAGCGCCAGGTCGAGGATGTCGACGTACGCGCGCTCCCGGATAGCGATGCGGGTCTTGTCCAACTGGAGCATCAGTCTTCTTGCGGATAGCCGAGGACCACGAAATAGACAACCAACAGCGCGCTGGATAACACGGCCACCGAGGTCTTGACCCAGTAGGGCGCGGCGGAAGGCGAGAGAAAGGCCTCGATCAGGGCCGCCAGGAGGAACATCACCATCGCGGCGCCCATCGTGGGCATGGCCTCCACGGCGGTGCGGCGAAGCGAGGCGGTCCGCGCGAGCCCCCGGGTGTCGATCAGCGAGAAACCCAGCTTCATTCCGGCGGCGGCCGAGAGCACAATGGCCGTCAGCTCGAACGGCGCGTGCGCGGTGACGAAGTCGCGGAAGTTTTCCCATTGCGGCACCGCGGCCATGTGCCCGAACGACGCCCCCAATAGGGCCGCGTTGGTCGCCGTGACGAACAGGCCCGCCACCCCAAACAACAGCCCGAAGGCGAAGCATTGCAGGCCGATGCTCGTGTTGTGGCGGATGTAGAAGCCGGCCATTCCGCTGCTCGCGCCCGGGTTGCGGCCCTGGATCGGCTCGGAGTACATCTCCTCCAACTGCATCGTCCACATCTTCCCCATCACCCGCTCGGAATAGCCGGGCACCGTGTAGGCCATAAACCCTGAAAGAAGGAATATCCCCCAAAAGATACAGAAGGCCAGGCGCAGGCAGTTGTCGGAAAAGAGCCGGCGGGGGACGTCGACCAGCAACTGCCGCGTCCACGTCGAGACGTTGAACCGGCGGCTGCGGTAGAGCTGGTTGTGGGCCCGGCCGACCAGGCGGTGCAGGTAGTGGATCGTGGCCGGCGGGAGCTGATAGGCGTCGGCCAGCGCCAGGTCGGCACACGCCGAACGGTACAGCGAGGAGAATCGAGCGAGCGTCGCGGCGTCCGGCTTGCGGCGCACCGAGCCCTCGATCCGGGAACAGAGCCGTTCCAGCTCCTCCCAATTCGCCTGCCGCGATTTCAACAGGTCGGAGACCTTCATGGGGGAAGGACGAAGAATAAAGGGTGAAGGATGAAGGACTTCGTCGGAGGCGGCCGGAACGGGCGATCGATCATCGTTCCTCCTCCGACGCGGACCACTCGCCTTGGCCTTGGTCGGCGGCAGCCATGACTTGGGCCGCGGCCGCTGAGTCGCTGTTCTCCGAGGGCGCCTGCTCGGACGTGCCGAAGGGCGATCCCGACTCTCGGAACGGCGAACCGGTGCGAGCCGACGTCTGCTCGTCCCAGTCGGTGATGAACGTCCGCTGGTACAAGCCGCAGAGCAGCATGTCGGGATCGGTGCCCGGCGGCAAGTCGAACTTCTCGCGCAAAGGCTCACCCAAGTGCCAGGCGATCTCCAGCCGGCGCATGGGCAGGATATTGCCTCGCCGCTCGACGTACGCGGCCAACGCCCGGGCCATCGTCTGACCGGCCTGGAAACTGGGCGGTATCCGACCGGCGATCCGGATCGCCTCGGGATCGCCCAGCCGGATCACGCCGCGAAACCACTGGGGCTCTTCGATCACAACCATCGTGCCACAGGCCAGGTCCCCCATTCGCTGAAACCGGTCGTTGAGCGAGGCCGTCACCAGACCCACCAGGCAAAAAACCACCGGCTGCTGGTCCAACGCCCTCAGCACGTTCCTCAGCACCGCCTGGAGCCCGTTGATCGGCTGTCCGTCGACCGATAGCACGCGGATCCGCATCAGCCGCTTCCCCGGGGTCTGGCCGTTCCAGAACGTCTCGAACAGCCCCCCGTAGAACCACTCCAAGGCAAACCATAACACCAGCGTCAGACCGGCCCCCAAACCGGGAAGTCCGGCAAGCCCGAACACGAGCGACACGAGCGACACGAGAATCGTCCCCCCGACGAACATCATTCCGCGAATTACCAGATCGATCAGGTAGGCCGGCAATCGGCGGAACGGTCCGGCCACCTGGTAGCGGAACGCGATGTTCTCGGGCGTGACGATCTCAATCGCGTTGTCGAGCTGCTGACGATCGGCGGTCATGAGAACCGTTGTCCGAGGCGGTACGACAATGGACGCGTGTCGGCGGTTCGGCTCGACGCTAAGGATCGGCCCAAGAAATCACTTGCCGACTTCCGTAGCAGGCACACGCCGAGGCTGTGATTTTTTTCGGAGGCCCACTGGGCATGCCGGGGGAATGACGCTAGCTTGGATATCGTGATGCGGTGGTCGCTGTTTCCCGGAGCGTTGCCAGGAGAGGTACGTATGAGTC
>DATKZH010000223.1:0-17772 GCA_035528065.1 Thermoguttaceae bacterium
CGTAGGGCTGGAACGCTTGTCGATGGTCTCACCCGTTCCTTTTGGGCCATCGACAAGCGTTCCAGACCGGAGCAGGAAGGGACGCAGTCAATACTTCGGCCCACACTGTCCGACAGGTCATCTAGTGGCTACTACAATTCATCCGAGTAGAAGTGGAAACGGTACGGGCCTACGCGCAACACCGTGGGCATAAGCTCCTCCTGCTTCCATCCAAGGGGCCGCGTCCCTCGCCCCCTTCGATTATACACGCTTCACCGACGCATCGCCGCCCATCCGCCGCACCTCGTCGCTGGTCTTCATCGAGCAGAACTTCGGACCGCACATGCTACAGTAGCGGTGGCCGGCGGCGTCGGGCTCGGGGAGCGATTCTTGGTGCATGCGCCGGGCCGTCTCGGGGTCGAGGGCCAGCCGGAACTGCTCCTCCCAGTCGAACGCAAAACGGGCCTTGGAGAGCGCGTCGTCGCGGTCCCGGGCGCCGGGTCGGTGCCGGGCCAGATCGGCCGCGTGGGCCGCGATTTTGTAGGCGATCACGCCCTGGCGCACGTCGTCCAGGTTCGGCAGCCCCAGGTGCTCCTTGGGCGTCACGTAGCAGAGCATCGCCGCCCCGTGCCAGGCGGCCATCGCCGCCCCGATCGCGCTGGTGATGTGGTCGTAGCCGGGGGCGACGTCGGTCACCACCGGGCCCAGCACGTAGAAGGGCGCTTCGCCGCAGATCTCCATCTCCCGCTTCACGTTCATCTCGATCTGGTCCATGGGGATGTGCCCCGGCCCCTCGATCATCACCTGGCAGCCCTGCTCCTGCGCCCGCCGGGCGAGCCGGCCCATCACCTCCAGCTCGGCGAACTGGGCCCGGTCGCTGGCGTCGGCGATCGAGCCGGGCCGGAGCCCGTCGCCCAGGCTCCAGGTGACGTCGTAGCGGCGCATGATCCGGCAGAGGTCGTCGAAGTGGGTGAAAAACGGGTTCTCCTCGCCGTGCGCCGTCATCCACTTGGCCACCAGCGAACCGCCGCGACTGACGATCCCGGTCAGCCGCTTTTCCGCCAGCGGCAGATGCTCCCGCAACACCGCGCAGTGCACGGTCATGTAGTCGACGCCCTGCCGGGCCTGGTGCTCGACCACGTCGAGGAAGTCCTGCGGCTTCATCTCCACGATGTCGTCGAGCTGTTGGGCCAACTGGTAGATGGGCACCGTTCCGACCGGGACGGAGACCGCGTCGATGATCCGCTGGCGGATCGTGTCGATCGCCTCGCCGGTGGAAAGGTCCATCACCGTGTCGGCCCCGTAGCGGATCGCGCAGTGCACCTTTTCCAGCTCGCACTCGCTGTCGCTCAGCAAGGGCGAGTTGCCCAGGTTGGCGTTGATCTTCGTGCGCGCGGCAATGCCGATGCCGATCGGCCGGAGCCCCTTCTCGACGTGGACCTTGTTGGCCGGGATGACCATCCGGCCCCGGGCGACCTCGGCGCGGACCGTCTCCGCATCGAGCCGTTCGCTCTGGGCAACGGCCTTCATCTGCGGCGTCACGACGCCGGCCCGGGCATGTTCCAGTTGGGTCATCCTGGGGGGTAACTCCGTGCTAGCACGCGGCTTGGGTGGGCAGGCCTGGGAGTCCGCAAACGTCGACGGCCAACAATCGGCTCCAGACCCGCAAACGTCATCCTAGCACCCCGTAGCAGGTTGTCAATTGGCCCGAGATTGCGGCGGGTTTCTCGGGCATGGCGCGGCCAACTGGCAGCCCAGGCATCCTGCCTGTGTCGCGCATTATCGGGAATCTTGCCACGGACACAGGCTGGAAGCCTGTGCTACAAGGCCGCCTCCGACGGTTGACGATACGCCCGGCGACCGCTCATAATCCACCCGTCTATCGCTTGCGATTTCACTCTGGTCTCCGGGTTCCAGCTTGCGAACGAGGCGGTGACGAGGCGGATGGACGTTGTCGTGAGTCTCGCAACTGGCGATCCGTAGTGGAGGAACCCTGTGATGAAGAAGGCTTGCGTTGCTCTCATGCTCTGCCTTGCGATTCCGGCCGGGCTTGCCGCGGCGGATGACGCCGGCGCGAAGCCGGCCGCCTACTTCGTTTCTACCGACGGCAACGACGCCTGGTCGGGCACCCTGCCCGAGCCGAACGCCGAGAAGACCGACGGGCCGCTGGCCACGCTCGCCCGGGCGAGAGACGAGATCCGCAAGCAGAAGGCCGCCGGCGCAGGGAAGCATGGATTCACGGTCTCCGTGCGCGGCGGCGTCTACTGCCTGGATGAGACGTTCACGCTCACGGCCGAAGACGCCGGCACGGCCGAAGCGCCGATTTGCTACCGGGCCTACCCGGGCGAGACGCCGGTGCTGGTGGGCGGCCGCCGCATCACCGGCTTCGTCCGGCATGAGGGCGAGATCCTCAAGGCCGACGTGGGCAGGCAAGGGTTCCAGGGCGTCTACTTCCGGCAGCTCCTGTTCGACGACCGGCGGCAGCACCTGGCACGCTTCCCCAACTACGACCCCAAAAACCCCTACGCCGGAGGATGGTCGTACGTCGACGGACAAGAGGTTTCGCCCTGGGCGACCATACCCGGCGAAGACAAGCGGACCCTCAGACTGAGGCCGGACGACCTGCACGATTGGGCCCGTGTCGAAGAGGGCGAGGTGCTCGTCTTCCCCCGCTACAACTGGTGGAACAACGTGCTGCGGATCGGCTCCCTGGACCGCGACGCCCGCGTGATGAAGCTGGCCGGCGACGCCTCGTACTTCATCCGGCCCGGCGACCGCTACTTCGTCCGCAACCTGTTCGAGGAGCTCGACGCGCCCGGCGAGTGGTACCTCGATCGGGACACCTGGACCCTCTACTTCTGGCCGCCGTCGCCGATCGACGAGGGCGCCGTCTACGCCCCCACGCTCCAAACCGTGGTCAAGATGACCGGCGCTTCGCACGTCACGCTGCGAGGGTTCGCCATCGAGTGCTGCGAAGGGACGGCCGTCGAGATCGTCGACTCGTCGGACTGCCGCATCGTCGGCTCTACGATCCGCAACGTCGGCGGCCGGTGCACCAGCGGGATCGCCGCGGTGAGCGTGTCGGGCGGGGAGCGCGTCGGCGTGGTCGGCTGCGACATTCACCAGGTCGGCAGTCACGCCGTCAGCCTCAGCGGGGGCGAGCGCGAGACCCTCACGCCCGGCAGTCACTACGCCGAGAACAACTACATCCACCACACGGGCGTCTTCTACAAGCAGGGCGTGGGCGTGCAGCTTTCCGGGGTGGGGAACCGGGCGTCGCACAACCTGATCCACGACTGCCCGCGGTTCGGCGTCCTCTACGGCGGCAACGACCAGGTGATCGAGTGGAACCACGTCCGCCACGTCGACCTGGAGACGGCCGACACCGGTGCCACGTACAGCGGCGGGCGAGACTGGCTCTCGCCCCGCGGCACGGTGATCCGCTACAACTACATCCACGACGTGTTCGGCTTCGGCCAGCACGAGGGCCGATGGACCACGCCGCACTACTGCTGGGGTATCTACCTTGACGACAACTCCGCCGAGGTCCATGTGTACGGCAACATCGTGGTCCGCGCCCTCCGGGGGCTCCTGCACTTCCACTGCGCCCGCGACAACCTCGTCGAGAACAACATCTTCGTCGACGGGCAGTTGCAGCAGATCGAGATGAACGGCTGGAACGACTACTCCCAGTTCCTCGACCAGATGGGGCCGGCGTACGAAGCCCACGTGAACTTGCCCGCCTGGAAGAAGTACGCCGGCTTGCAGCAAGGCGGGCATCCCAAGGAGGCGGTGCCCATGGGCGGAAACCGCATCCGGCGGAACATCGTCTACTACCACGCCCCGGAAGCGATGCTCTACAAGCACCGCCGCTTGCGGTTCGACCATTTCGAGTGCGACCAGAACCTCGTCTATCACTTCGGCCACCCGCTCCTGGTGGGCCTCCCGGACGTGCCGCCGGAGAAGCAGTGGGCCGAGTGGCAGAAGCTCGGCTTCGACCGCCAATCGCTCGTGGCCGATCCGCTCTTCGTCGATGCGGAGAACGACGACTACCGCCTCCAGCCCGACTCGCCGGCGCTCAAGCTCGGCTTCGAGCCGATCCCGGTGGAGAAGATCGGGCCGTACGAGTCGCCCGATCGGGCAAGCTGGCCGATCGTCGAGACGCCCGGCGCCCGGGAAGCGGGCTTCGTTCGGGCGACGCTGGAGCACCGGTCGCCGTAGCATATGGCTTCCGAATGACTCGGGTCGGGCATTTCACCTCGGGAGGGAGAGCCATGCGACGCTTATCGTGCTGCTGGGCCGTCGGGGCGATCTGTGGTGCATCGATCGTTGGATCGAGTGGTGGCCTTCACGGAGCGGAGCAGGAGGAGGGGACGCGTGCCGAAACCCCCGTGCGGCCCCGGGCGCGCGAGCTGGGCATCTGCGTCGGCGTCTTGACGCCGGGGGTGAATAATGCCATGACCGACGTGCCGGGCGTGCTCGTGGGCCATTGCACCGTGTGGGAGGGCGAGGACGTGCGGACCGGCGTGACGGCCATCCTCCCGCACGGCGGAAACGTGTTCCAAGAGAAGGTGCCCGCGGCGATCGTGGTGGGGAACGGGTTCGGTAAGCTCGTAGGGATCTCGCAGGTCGAAGAGCTGGGGAACCTGGAGACGCCGGTCGTGCTCACCACCACGCTCTCCGTGTTCACGGCGGCCGACGCGGTGATCGACCACACGCTCCAGCAGGAGGGGAACGAAGACGTGGTGTCGATCAACCCGGTGGTGGGCGAAACGAACGACGGCTTCCTGAACGACATCCGGGGCCGCCACGTGCACCGCGAGCACGTGCTGGCGGCGATCGGCGCGGCCCGGTCGGGTGCGGTTGAGGAGGGGGTTGTGGGGGCGGGGACGGGCACGCGATGTTTCGGCTTCAAGGGCGGGATCGGCACGGCGTCGCGCAAGCTACCCGAGGCGGCCGGGGCGTTCACCGTCGGCGTGCTCGTGCAGACCAACTTCGGCGGCGTGCTCACCGTCGACGGGGCCCCGGTGGGCGAGGAGCTGGGGCAATACTACCTGCGGGAACTGGTCGAGACACGAGAGCCCGAGCACGGCTCCTGCATGATCGTGGTGGCCACCGATGCCCCGCTCGACGCCCGTTCGCTCAAGCGGCTCGCCCGGCGTGCGCTGTTCGGGCTGGCCGCCACCGGCTCGTCCATGTCGCACGGCAGCGGCGACTACGCGATCGCCTTTTCCACGGCGGAAGGGCTTCGCGTTCCCTACTCGGGCGGGCCGCGCGAGCGACAAGAGACCGTGCTCGACGACCGGGCCCTGTCGCCGCTCTTTCAGGCGGTGCGGGAGGCGACCGAGGAGGCGATTCTCAACAGCCTGTTCCGGGCCAAGAGCGTGACCGGCTTCCGCGGTCGCTCGGTCGAGGCCGTCCCGATCGATCGCGTGGTGGAGATCTGCCGCCGCTATGGCGTGATCCGCAAGCGGGGGGATTGAGCGGGCGCGGTCCGTGGGGAGGCTGGCAGGTTGCGGCTGGGTCACCCGGTAGATTGTCGGGCGAAAACCTGCTACGCTTGTTGGCCACCGATCGGGCGGGAGCGTTCCGCCTGGGTCGAGTCACGTCACCTTGGGCGTTAAGCGGGACGGATTATAGACTGCACGGTGCAGTAGGGTGCCACGGGCATCTTGCCCGTGCACTGGCGAGACGCCAGTGCCACCCGACCGTGCAGGCTTCTCCTTATCCCGCTTAGTGAACTGGTCACCATCAGCGAGTTGGGGAGTACTACGGGATGAGTGCGATGCTGAGACTGGGGATCGTCGTTGTCGCTCTTCTTCCTCTGGCCGCCTGCACGAACGAGCCGGCGCGCGGCCCTAAGACACCTTCCGCGTCGGCGGGCACGCCTTCGGCGGACGTGGCCTTGACGGGGGAGGACACGCGGGCGTCGAGTGGTGACACGCCTGCGACGTCCGACGACGCGCCATCGGCCGGCGCGGAGACGGCCTCGGCTGCCCCGAAGGGCCCGTTCTGGCCGAGGTTTCACGGGCCGAAAGGCGACAACCTCTCCACCGAGACCGGGCTACTCAAGCAGTGGCCCGATGGGGGGCCTGAGCTTGTCTGGTCGACCACGGGGATCGGCCATGGATTTTCCAGCGTGGCGATTGCCAATCGTGTGATCTACACGGACGGCAACGTCGACGAGAAGACGGTGATCACCGCCATGGACATGGACGGCAAGGTCCTTTGGCAGAAGGAGAACGGCGCGGCGTGGGCCAAGGATCACCCGGGCACGCGAGGGACGCCCACCATCGACGGCGACCGGCTCTACCACGAGAGCCCGCTGGGGGAGGTCGTCTGCCTCGACGCCAAGAGCGGCGAGCGGATCTGGGCCCGGAACATCCTGAAGGAGTTCGGGGCGGAGAACATCCAGTGGGCGCTGGCCGAGTCGGTCGTGATCGACGGCAACCACGCGATCTGTTGCCCCGGCGGGCCGCAAGCGAGCGTCGTCGCCCTGGACAAGGGGACGGGCCAAACGGTTTGGGTCGCCAAGGGGACGGGCGACAAGGCGGGCTACGCCACGCCCACGGTGGCCGAGTGCCAGGGTCTCCGGATGGTCCTCACGATGAACGCCAAGGCGCTCGTGGGCGTGAACGCCGCGGGTGGCGACTTCCTCTTCCGGCACCCGCACGAGACCAGCTACGACGTCAACGCCACCAGCCCGATCTACCACGAGGGGCACATTTTCATCACGTCCGGCTACGGGTCGGGTTCGGAGATGTTGAAGCTGAGCGTCGACGGCCGGAAGGCGAGCGTCGAGCCGGTTTGGGCATCGAAGGAGCTGGATAACCATCACGGCGGCGTCCTTCTCCTGGACGGCTACGTCTACGGCTCCAACGCCAAGGGGGGTAAAAACAACAAGTGGGTCTGCCTGAATTGGGAGACCGGCGACGTGGCGTATTCCGAGCCCGGCGTGGGCAAAGGGTCGTTGACTTACGCCGACGGGATGCTCTACACGTTCAGTGAGAACCGGCAGATGGGCTTGGCCGAAGCGACGCCGAGCGGGCACACGGTGATCAGCCGGTTCGAGCTCCCTTCCGGCGGACCCGGCAGCAGTTGGGCCCACCCGGTCGTCTGCGGCGGCCGCCTCTATCTTCGCCACAGCGACCGGCTCTCGGCCTACGACGTGCGGGCGGAACCGTAGGGGGGCGGGAAAGCGGTCAAGAAACGAGAAGGGAGCCGTTGGGGTCGAGCCACGCCTGCGGCTCCCGCACCCGTCGTCGGAGGTTTCCCCGTCGGACGGAACCGGTTGCCGATGGTCAGGCGAGCCTCGAACCCCAGCGTGCTCCCAAGCTCCACTTATCTCAGAAGTTCCGACCGCCCTGGCCCGGCATCGCGTGTCAAACTTTTCGTCTCGTCACGCAATGTGCCCGGGTATGGCGGGTTGACGCATCATGCCGGGCAGGGCGACAAGCATCAAGCAGCAGCGCGGTCTGTGCGTCGACCGCGGGTTAACGGTTACGGGAGGAGGGCGCGGGTGTCCACGTCCAACGCGAACGTCCCGTTGTTGGCAACCGGCAATAGCGGCGCCCACCGGTTCGGCCCGGAGCAGGTCTGGGCGCAACGGCCCGGGAAGAACATCAACCCAACGCTGACGTTCCAGATCTCTTCGGTGTAGTTGGGACTGCCGGCGTCGACGCTCGGTTTGATGTAGTTGGCCCCGCAGAACAGCGACAACCGCTGGCTCAGCGGCACCTGGGCATCGAGCCCGAGCACGAATTCGCCGGGGTCTTCCACGGCCCCCATGTAGAGCATCGTCTCGCCACCGCACTCCCAATAGCGGCGCCAGAAGAAGTTGTACTGCTGGACGGGCTCGGACCAGTGGCTGACTCCGATCAGCCCGATTCCCGCGGTCGTGGCGGGCAGCGGATCGTCGTCGCCGTTGGTCTGGGTCATCCAGAAGCCGATCTCGTCGCAGGGATTGAGGGCATAGCCGATCAGGCCGCGGTACTGTCCCAGGCTGAGGCTGTCGCCGCCGCTCACCCCGTAGGCGTCGTTGAACCGATGGTCGTAGGCGATCGCCCAGCTAAACCGCTCGCCCGCACAGTAGTCGCTCCGCTTGAACGCCCCCACGGTGAAGATGGTCTGATTCTCGACCGTGGTTGTCGCACCAGTCACTCGCCCTGAAAGCTCGTAGAGGCCGACGCTGGCGCCGATCTGCGCGCCGATCCCGCGGCTTCTCAAGAGCGGGATACCGGCATTCACTCCGGTTCGGAATCCGAAGTTGTTTCCGCCGAGATAGTCCGCCTGGTCCTTCCAGCCGTCAAAGGCAAAGAACCCGTACATGCTGTTCCGCAGGCACCAGGGATCGCAGCACCCGCCGCAGTTGTCCAAGCAGCCGAGGTCGCAGCCGCAATCGCCGACGTCCGCCTCCGATACCTCGGCCTTCGGGCCGAAACTGCTGATAAACTCCAGGCCCTCCGCCGAGGCGGTGGACGTCGATAGCGCCAGCACCGCCAGGGCAGCCAGCGCGCCCCTCAAACTAAGCCACATTTTTTCTCCCTCCGTGCTTCCTGAAGGATCGTTGGATATTCGACCGCCATATCCTGATCATCGGCGACCACGGTGAGGACAAATACGTTTTGCCGGAGCGCCGTCACAACGGATAGATTCCATCCAGCTTCAAGCGAGGCACTGGGGGCGCCGCACGGCTTGCCTAACCGTCACGTCTTGCCGGGATGGCACGATTGGGGGCTCCGACGTCCGCCGTTTGAATCACTCCCCGCAGCCCGAAGCCTCAAGGGGACGTGCCCGCAGCGGCGAACGTGATCCGCTCGAAGTCCCGAGCGGCCTCGCCGTAGCGGCAGAGATAGACGTTCCGCGTGGCCGGCGGATAGACGGAGTCTCCGTAGCTCCAGAGCACCCGGAACTCGCTTTCGCCCTGGTTGAAGACGACCTTCACCTGATTGTGCGAGTACCGGGAGCCGGCGGTGAGGTGTTTCGTGTTCGTCCAGGTTTGGCCCCGGTCGGACGACGTCCACTCCTCGATCTCGCCCCCGTCCTCGTGCGGCTGCGAGCTGGTAGTGGGGGCGTAGATTCGGAAATCGTCTTCCCCCAGGATCACCAGCCCGCCGGCGTCGTACATGTGGTCGCTTTGGGCCACGTCGGAAATCCGCCATCCGCCGGCGGTGCGCCGGGCGAGCTTCCACGCGCTCTGGTAGGTGGCCACGTCGGCGTCGATGAACAGGATGCAGGGGTTCCCCTGCGGGTCGAGCTGGATGTCTTTGAGCCACACGCCGTGCTCGCCCGACTCATAGAGCTTCTCCGCCGTCTCCTCCGTGATGGGAAGGGAGTATTCGCTTCCGTCGCTCCGCTTCCACGTGGTCCCGCCGTCGTCGGACCGGGCGTAGTAGACGTCGTATCTTCTCGCCCAGAGGTGCTTGGTGCGGATCTCCTCCGGCGTGCCTCCTCCCAGCATGGACCAGGCGATGTGGACGGTCCGCGGGAAGGCGCCGGTCCGGGCGATGGTGATCGCGTAGATGCGGGCGTCGGCGAACCGGATCAGATGGACGGTCGGCTCCCAGGACGAAGCCCCGTCGGTCGACCTCCGGTAGCACCAGCCGGGCGACTGCCGGTAGGAGACGAAGATCTCGCCCTCCCGGAGCTGCCACGGTTGAGGATAGGACGTCCCGGGATCGTCGATCACGGCCGCGTCGGACCATTGCGAGACATCGTACGGCGCCAGCGATTTGACCACCCGCGTCGGATGCCCGTGCGCTCCGTAGAACACGTAGATCGAGCCCGCTTCGTCGATCAGCAGGGTGGGGTTTCGGTGGGCGTCCATGTCGGGGTTGGTCCCCAGCACAACCGGCGCGGCGTAGCGCTGGGAGCGATGGTCGTAGTGGCTGATCGTCGGGGAATTGTCAGAATTGCCGAACACGAAGAACGTCTTCCGCACCGCCGGGGCATACACGGCAATCGGACGGTGCCACACGCAATAGGTGGCCATCGGCCCCGAGTAGACGTACTTCTTGCCGGGATAGGCGTTGGCCGTCCCGCAGGCGTACCAGACTCCCTGCGACGGGCCCGTGAAGCGATCTTCGGTCGAGCCGGCGGTCGAGTCTGCGGTCTTCTCCTGACAATGCGCCACCGAACAGGCGCAGGCCACGGCGAGGCACGTGGCAACAACGCATGCGCCAACGGCGGCGAAGCGATCTCTCGGTAGCCCGGTCATTTTCTGCCTCCCAGGAGCTGTCATTGTAGCGTCTGAAGCACGCGTTTGGGTCTCAATCCTGTGGAAACACGAGCACTCTCCCGTCGGCTGTGCCGATTGCCGGCGGCGCATCGGCGCGATGATCGCCGGGGCGCACCAGCGCGGTGATCGCGGTCTCCAGGTCGTCACGCCCGCTGGGTCGGCCCTCTCGGCCGATGACGAAAATCGCACCCGAACGGCACGCCGCGATGACGCCTCCGTGACCGTCGGGCCAGAGGTGATCGGGAGCGGGGCCGTCCAGGGCGGCAAGCAGCAGCGCCTGACCCATTATTCAGATCCCCAACTTGTTTTGCGACAACGACTTACAGAGCATTCCCCTGGGCGCCTTCCCGCTCGGAAGTGATTTGTCTAACATGACGCTAACCGTCTTCTCGCGTGGTTGCTCCCATGGGGCCCGCGTCTGCCGGGGGGCTCCTTTTGGGGGCGAAGTGCGAAAGGACTGCGTCGGGTGAGACCAAGGCACACGTGGCCGGCGCGGTACGGTAGCGTCGCGGCATCCCGCGGTTCCCGGGCGCGCCGATGGACCGCCAGCGCCGGGGCAAGGCGTCGATCCCGGGAAGCGTCGTGATGCCTGACGAGAACGACCCTAACAGCAGGCCTCGGCCGGAGCAAGACCGGGGCTAGCAGGACTTCGCACCACGATACGCCATCCTCGCCGGACATGGGAGCCCCTTGATGGAGATGTTCATCCCCGTTGCCGCGTTGCTCGGCCTGGCCATGCTGCTGTGGGACTGCGTCGAGGTCGGCCGCAACGACGCCGCCAACATCGTCAACGCGGTGTTCGGCTCCCGCATCCTGCGGAGAAGGACGGCGGTGTTCGTCGCCGGCGTGGCCGTCGTTCTGGGAGCAACGTTTGCCACTCCCGTGATGGAGACCGCGCGCAAGGGGATCTTCGAGCCCGGCCAGCTCACGTTGAAGATGGCCTTGGCCGTCTACGTCAGCGTCTATCTGGTCGACACGGTGCTGTTGTACTCGTACTCCGCCTTCGGCATGCCGGTGAGCACGACCGCCTGCCTGGTCTTCGAGCTGATGGGCGCTTCGCTGGGCATGTACGGGCTATCGATGGTCCATGGAGGCACGGTGGGCGCGGACATCGTCCACTGGGAAAAGGTGGGGACGGTGGTTTCGGCGATCTTCGTCTCCATCCTGATGAGCGGGATCGGGGGATTCCTGATCCAGCGCGTCTTTCGCGGCGCCATCCGCGACCAGTACCAGGACCGGGAGACGATCTTGCTGCACGGGCCGTGGATCGCCGGGCTGATGTTGACCTGGCTGGCCTATTTCATGCTGCTCAAAGGGCTCCAAGGCGTTGGCTTTGTCCAGCATCTCCGCGAGGCCACGGTCGACGTCTACGGGGCCTCGGCGGCCCTGCTGGCCATGTGGGCGTGTTTCACGCTGGCCGTTCACCTGCTGTTGACCCTTTCCGGGCCCCGCGGCACGCGGCATCTCTTCCACGTCACGGCGCTACTGGGCATGCTCTGCATGGCGTTTGCGTTCGGGCAGAACGACCTGGCCAACTGCGCTTCCCCGGGACTGTCGGCAATTTGGTTGTGGCGGCATGCCGATGAGTCGGTCGCGATTGCCACCCGGGTCGACATCCCTATTTGGGCCTTGTTCGGGTGTGGGCTGTTGATCGTCTTGGGGATGTCGACGCGCCACGCCCAGCGCGTTACCCGCGCGGAGGTCAACACGGGCAGCCAGTTCGACCACGTGGCCCTCTATGCCCCCAAGTGGTGCCAGGCCGTGGCCCGAGGGCTGCTGCGGCTTCGACCCAAGGGCGAAGCGCTGGCCCCTCCGCCCGCCTTGAGCGAGCAGGGCAAAAAGATCCACTACGATGCGATGCGTGCCTCGGTGATCATGTCCGTCAGCGCCAGCGTGATCGCCCTGGCCTCCAGCCGCGGGCTGCCCGTCTCGACCACCTACGTGGCGTTCGCGGCGGTCGTGGCCACGGGCCTGGCCGACCGCGTGATGGCCCGCGGCGACGCCGACCTGAAGATCGGCCGCGCGATCTGGGTGATCACCAGTTGGTTCCTCGCCGCGCTCGTGGCCATGGGCGCCGCCGCGGTGGTCGCGCGTACGGTCTATCATCTGGAAATCGCGGGCCTGGTGATTGTCCTGGCTCTGAACCTCGCCGTCCGTTACTTCGCCAAGCGGCGGTCCGATGCCCAGGAAGAGCGGATCCACGGCCGGCTCGCGGCCGCCAACGCGGAGGGGATCTACGAGGGCGAAGCCGCTGAGCAAGGAGGAATCGCCTGATGGTCGGCCCGAGCGACCGTGGATTGGCCGAAAGACAACTTGCGGACCGTACCGGTTTTCGCGCAGCGAACATGGGACGGTCCCCTTCCGAGACTTCCCCTGGCTGCTGATCTGCGACGACCGGCACCACGATTGGATCGGCTGAGAGCATGGCAAGCCTGATGGATACGCGGCGTATCGGGTGGCTGGCGCGGCTGATTCTCTTGGTGCTGATGGTCTACGCGTTCCTGGCGGCCATCGAGCTGTTCAAGAACGCGATCGGGATGATCGGGCAGGGCGCGGCCGATCGGCTCTTCGGCGGGCTGGAAAACCCGTTCGCCGGCCTGGCCGTCGGCATCCTCGTGACCGCGTTGATGCAGAGCTCCTCGGTGACCACCAGCATGGTCGTCGCCCTGGTGGGCTCCGGCGAATTGGAGTTGCAGCACGCCGTTCCCATCGTGATGGGAGCCAACGTCGGCACCTCGATCACCTGTGCGCTCGTCTCACTGGGCCATATCACTCGCAGGGCCGAGTTCCGTCGGGCCTTTGCCGGCGCCACGGCGCACGACGTGTTCAACCTCCTCAGCGTGGCGGTCCTGTTCCCGCTCGAACTGGCCACCGGCTACTTGCGGCACGGCGCCCAATGGCTGGTGCGGGCGCTGCCCCTCCAGGCCGTGGGCGGGGAGTTCCACAGCCCCGTCAAGACCGCCGTCGTGTGGCTGGCCCGCTCCATCCAGGCGTGGGTTCAACGCGGTCTTGGCTTGCAGGAAGGGGTGGCGCTGGCCGGCGTGCTTGCCGTGCTCGCCGCGGCGATGATCGTTGCCGCGCTGGTGGTGATCACCAAGAACATGCGGGTGCTGATGGCCGATCGGATCGAGCAGTGGCTCAACCGCGTGCTCAGCCGCAGCGGGCTGTTGGGGCTGGCGATCGGTGCGGTGATCACCGCCGCCGTCCAGTCCTCGAGCATCACCACCTCCCTGTTGGTGCCGATGTTCGGGTCCGGCGTGCTGACGTTGGAGGCCGGCTTTCCCATCATGCTGGGGGCCAACATCGGAACCACGATTACCGCCCTGTTGGCCTCCACGGTCACCGGGCCCGCCGGACTGACGATCGCCCTGGTCCACTTGCTGTTCAACGTCTCGGGAACGCTGATCTTCTTCCCGCTCAAGCCCGTCCGGCGTATCCCCATCCGCCTCTCCGAGAAGCTGGCCGACCTGGCGGTGCGGAACTGGATTTGGATCGTGGTTTACGTCGTCGGGGTGTTTATCGTCGTGCCCCTGGCGGGTATCCTGATCTGGAGGTAGTCGATCGAAGGAGCGTTGTCATGTTCGACTGGTTCACCGGCAAAGGCGAGACCGGAGGCACCGGCCTCGAAAAGATGTGGGCGGAGTTCGGCCAGATGCTCGACGCCGGACGCCACGCGTTCGACACCGCCGCCAACGCCTTCCTCGGCGGGACCGACGTGGAGGTGATCCGCGCGGACCTCTTCAAAACCGACAAGCGAATCAACCGCGCCGAGCGACAGATCCGCCGCCAGATCGTCGTCCACGCTTCCGTCCACGGGGCCGCGGAGTTCCCCGCCTGCCTCGTGCTGATGAGCATCGTCAAGGACGCCGAACGCGTGGGGGACTACGGCAAGAACCTCTTCGATCTGACGGAGCTCGCTCCCCATGCCCCCGAGGGCGAGCATCGCGAGTCGCTCGTCCGGCTCAAGGATCGCATCTCCGAGATGATGGCCGCCTGCCGCGAAGTCTTCGATTCCAACGACAAAGAAGTGGCCACCGAGCTGATCGTGGAAGCCAAGAAGATCGAGGACCTCTGCGACGAGAAGGTCCGTACGCTCGTTCGGGGGACCACGCCCGACGCGATGGCCCCCACTTACGTGCTGGCCTACCGCTACTTCAAGCGGGTCACCTCCCACGTCCGCAACGTGGCCTCCAGCGTTGTCCAGCCGCTGCACAAGCTCGACTTCACCTCCAAGATCACCGCCGAGGCGGCCACTCAGAGAGAGGCCACCCAGGAAGAGACCACGCACAAAGATGCGAAACAAGAAGAATGACCTTCCCGATTCCTCGCCGAAACTCCGCCGCCGCCGGTTCCTGCAACTGACCGGCGGGGCCTGCGCCTCGACGCTCGTCGCTTGGCAACCGCCCCACGCCCGAAGCGCCGGCGGCCCCCCGACCGATGGCCCCCCCTCGCTCGACCCCGACAAGCTCCGCGCCCGGAATCAGAACCGCTCGACCGTCGTCGCCCCGCACGGCATGGTCGCCACCAGCCAGCCCTTGGCCACCGTGGCCGGCCTCGACGTGCTCAAGGCCGGCGGAACGGCCGTCGACGCGGCCGTCGCGGCCAACGCCATGCTCAGCCTCGTCGAACCGATGAGCTGCGGGCCCGGCGGCGACCTGTTCGCCATCGTCTGGAGCGAGAAGGACCAGAAGCTCCTTGGGCTCAACGCCAGCGGGCGCTCGCCCTACGACTGGTCGCTCGAAGACGCCCGGGCCCTGGGCATGAAGGAGATCCCGGCGCACAGCCCGTTGTCGTGGAGCGTGCCCGGGTGCGTGAGCGGGTGGGGCGCCCTCTTGGAGCGATTCGGCAAGCTCGATCCGGCCAAGGTGCTCGAAGCGCCGATCGCCTACGCCCGGCAGGGGTTCCCGGTCTCTCCGATCATCGCCCGGTCCTGGGGCATAAACCCCGAGAAGGACCGCGGCCTGGCCGCCACGTTCCTTCGCGACGGCAAGCCCATCCGTTTCGGCAGCGTCTTCACCAACCCGGACCTCGCCCGTTTCTTCGACGTGATCGCCCGGGGCGGGGCCGACGCCTTCTACCAGGGCGAGATCGCCGAGCGGATCGTGCGGTTCTCGCAGGCCAACGGCGGCCGCTTCTCGATGCGCGACTTTCGCGACCATCGGGCCGACTGGGTCGAGCCGGTCACCACCAGCTACCGCGGCTACGACGTCTGGGAGCTGCCGCCCAACGGGCAGGGCATCGCCGCCCTCCAGATCCTCAACGTCCTGGAGAACTTCGACGTCGGCTCGCTGGAGCCCAACTCCGCCGAGCACCTGCACCTGTTCGTCGAGGCCAAGAAGCTCGCCTTCGAGGACCGCGCCGTCTACTACGCCGACATGGACTTCGCCGACGTGCCGCTTCAGGAGCTGATCTCCAAAGAGTACGCCAAAAAGCGGGCCGCGCGGATCGACCCGAACCGGGCCGCCCAGGAGGTCCCCGCCGGGCGGCTCCGCGGCTCGTCCGACACCATCTATCTCACCGCCGCCGACCGCCACGGCAACATGATCTCGCTCATCCAGAGCATCTACTATGGCTGGGGCTCCCGCTACGTCCCCGACGGGCTCGGCTTCGCGCTTCAGAATCGCGGGCAGCTCTTCTCGCTCAATCCCGACCACCTGAACAAGCTCGAACCGCACAAGCGGCCGTTCCACACGATCATCCCCGCGTTCGTCACCCAGGGCGGCAAGCCCGTCTTCTCCTTCGGCGTGATGGGCGGCGACTTCCAGCCGCAGGGCCACGCCCAGGTGCTCTTGAACCTGCTGGACTTCGGCATGTCGGTCCAACAAGCCGGCGAGCAGCCCCGGGCGGCCCACTTTGAAAGCTCCACGCCCACGGGCAGCCGGATGCAAGCCGGCGGAAGCGTCGGCCTGGAGCAGGGCATCCCGGACGCGGTCCGCGACCAGCTCGCCCAGATGGGCCACAAGCTCCGCCCCGGCCACGGCGCCTGGGGCGGCTACCAAGGCATCTGGCGCGAAGACGACCCCCTGCGCTACTTCGGCGGCTCCGACCCGCGCAAGGACGGGTGTGCGATAGGGTATTAGGGTAGGGTTCAGGGGCTAGGGTTCAGGGGTCGGGATTCAGGATTCGAGCGATCGTCCCCAGGTTTCTCAACCATCGTTCCCGAGCTCCGCCCGGGAACGCGCTGGTCGCATTCTTCGCGTCCAGCCGACGCAACCGCTTGTGGGGCCAGTGCTTCCGGCGACGTCCGGAGGCGAAGCTCCGGAAGGTGCGTTAGTCCGTTTGTGAGGAATGCACGGCCGTCCGGTCGGGCGGTCCTTATCACGAGCGGCCCGCGTTGACCCCAGTGAGCTACACTTGTGTTGAAACACGAGTTTCTTATAAGGGGCGCACGGTCTCATGCCGATCGGCAAAGAATCGCCCTCAAGCGCAAACACGCGAGCAGTGGCACGCCATCCCGTTCGAGGCGCTTCCTCGTTGGGCTGATCGGCGTGTCGGGCAGTTCTTCCAGACAACCGGCAACACTCTGCTGGCCCGTCTACCGACCGTTGGGAATAGGAATAGCCGCTCAAATCATGCGAACATCGCTGCCCATCGCGCTGGCTCTCGTCGCCTCCACACAATGCTGGGGTGCAACCGTTGAAGAGGTTGCCGAGCGCGCCATGCCCGGCGTTGTGGAGATCGTCACGTACGACGCCAGCGGCGCGAAAGTCGGTCAAGGCAGCGGATTCTTCATTACCCCCCGCAAAATCGTTACCAACGAGCACGTCGTGGATGGGGCCTATTCTGCGCGGGTCTACACGGATCACAACGACTACACCCAGGTCACCATCCTCAACGCGGACTGCTGCATGGACCTCGCGATCCTCAAGGTGGACGCTGACGACGAGGTCCCTCTGACGATCAACCGGCATGCGGAACTGAAGCCCGGCCAGCGGGTGATAACCATCGGGCATCCCCTCGGACTCGACAAGACGGTCGCCGACGGCGTGATCAGCGGCGTGCAAACCACCTATAAAGGGCAGGAGGTCCAGATCACCGCGCCCATCTCCCATGGAAGTAGCGGCAGCCCCGTGCTCGACGAGGAAGGCGAGGTCATCGGCGTCGTGTACGTGAACATGCCCGCGGGGCAGAACCTGAACTTCGCCATCGGCATTGAAACGCTCACCGAGTTCCTCGCTTTGGAGGAAAGCCCGCGCCGGCTGGAGGTCGCCGGCGCCTACGTCCCGTGGCGGCTCGTCCTCAGTTGGCTCCTGAACGTCGTCGCCGGAATCGTCGCGCTGACGACCGCCGGGTGCCTGATCGTGCTGGTCATCATGGGCAACGTACGGCTGTGGCGCGTCGTGTGTTGGCTCTCCAAATTCGCCTACCGCCTTGCGACGCGGCTCTTCAGGCGTCGCCACGCGGCCCGTCCCGCACTCCGCGAGGCATGGCGATTCGTTCGTCGGCATCGCGACTACTCGGCGCTCGCCCGCTGGGTGGTTATCGCCACGGTCCTCCTCATCGCCGGCAGTTGGCTCCGCTCCGCCAGCGTCCGCTCCGCCACCAACCCCACCGAC
>DATKZH010000224.1:0-2049 GCA_035528065.1 Thermoguttaceae bacterium
GGAGCTGAAGGTCGCCGAGATCAAGCCGTCCATGCCGAAGCCGGCGATGGTCAAGGCGTTCCTGGCACACCGGCCGAAGCCCGACGACATCGACGTGGGGCTCAATCTGCCCAAGGAACTCAAGAAGGCCAAGCGGCCGAAGTGAGGAGCCCATGAATGACAAACGCATCGAGGCGATCCGGGCCCGGGCGGTGCGGTGCCGCGATCGGCGCCAGTGCCAGTGCTGTGCGACGACGCTCGAAGCGCTGAAGGAGGTCATTCATTTGCGCACGGAGCTGGCCAAGCTCAAGGACGGCGTAGAGAAGTAAAGGAACCGACCCATGGCCAAAGAGACGAGCTGTCGGCCCGCTCACCCAACGACGACCGAGGTCTGTCTCTCCTTTTTCATCACCGAGAGGCTCGACGACCGGGAGATGGTGTCCCAGGTCGACGCCGCCAGGGGCGTCGTGCTCCGCGCGCTGGTGGACTTCCGCATGGAACGCGCAGCCGATCGCGAGCACGAGGAGTGAGATCGGATGGCCGAAATACGCTGGACTCTGGAGCGCGAGGACTTCCGCCGACTGGTCCGCGGCTTCGTCGTGCGCCGGACCGATGGCGTGGCGATCGTGCTGGGCGACATCGGGTTCGCGGTGATGGCCGAGGAGTTGGCCGCGGCCATGCCCGGCCAGCAAGCCTCCAAGCCGCCGGCGGAGACCGAGATCTCCGCCCAGAGCCTTCTGCGCCGCTTGTACGAGGCGCACGTCTCGTGGGATGCGGACGAGGGCAACCAGGATGCGTACGACGAAGCGCGCTTGGCCAGCCAAGCGGTCCTCGACTGGTGCCGGCAGCAGTTCGCGGACGCGGAACACGAACCCACGGAGCAAACCGACAACCCGTAACCCTTTTTCCTGGAGGTGCGATTATGGCGAAGACCAAAGCAACCGATGGCCAGCTCACCGGGCGCGAGACCCAGGTGGTCCGCCTGGTGAGCCTCGGCTGTACCCTGGTCGAGGCCGCGAAGATCCTTCATCTGTCGACGAATACCGTCGACAACCACAAGGCCAACGCGATGGCCAAGCTGGGGACCGACAAGGCCGCCCTGCTAACCCGCGTCGCGCTGAAGCGGCGGGTCACCACCATGAAGGATCGACTCACCCCCGCCGAGAAGCGCCGGAGCGGCCGCAAGAACGACGGGTGGAACTGAGATGCCCATGAAATCACTCGGGACCTGGCGATGCCCCGGGTGCGGGCTGCTGCTGGAGCGGCGCACGCTGCACGTGGCGTTGCCGACCCACCTCCGCGACCAGCCCGAGTGCAACCGGGCGATCGCCGCGGCCGGAGCGTACCGCAGGGTCGGCCTGGTGTACGTGCTGCCGGCCACCCTGCACGTCGCATCCATCGTCGTCGGCCGGAGAAACCAGGCGGCGGTCCTCGGCATGAATCCGGAGGGCCGGCTTTGCCCGGTCGCGCAAGCCCGCAACGGCCGGTGGTCCGGGGCCGATGCCAAGGCCGCGCTGGATCGGCTGCTCGTGGGACTGATGCGCCCCCTGGATCCCCTCGCCGAAACCGGCGAGGGGGCCGGCGGCATCGACTGCTAGCTGGCCCCATTTCCTGGGTTGCCAACCCCCCGCCAGGCCGGATAGGCTGGAGCGTAGCCGGGCGGGGGAGCCCGCGTCGTAAGCCCCGATACCAAACGGGCTTGGGTCTCCCGCCCGGTTCTTTTGATGCCCCCGCCCCATCCCGGGTGAGGATGGCCTGATTCTTGCCTGAGAATTCCCGGGCAATCTGCTAGGCTGAGAGTGGTATCGGGGCGGACCCTTCGGAACTCCCCGATGCCGTCCGCTCGCCTCAGCACGTCTCCAACGATCCGACCGCGTTTCGCCCGGGGATCATGCTGCGCGCTGACCGGCGGCCGGCGGAGCTGACGCCGTGTCCGTATGATCCCGCCCAAAACCGTCGCGGAGATCGAGCGCCTCCTGGCGGAGGACCAACTCTCGCAGCGGGGAATCGCCAGGCGTTTGGGGGTTTCGCGCGGGAAGGTCGACGAGATCGCCCTGGGCCGCCGGCCGG
>DATKZH010000225.1:0-28335 GCA_035528065.1 Thermoguttaceae bacterium
AATCCGGATCGCTCTCGACAAAATACCCGCTCGATGCATAGGCAAGAACCTTCATGCCGCGTTGGTGGACCATCGCCACAAAACGGCGAAATCCCTCCGGATTGACCGCCGTCAACTTGTTGCCTCCGAAGAGCCCATATCGATCGTTCCATTCGTCCATCACATGGATCAATTGGATTCCATGGTCCTTCAACCGGTCCAATTCCTGTTCGTCGTATTCGCCGGGCTCCCACGGCTTGCGGCTGGGATACTCGCCCATGTTGTAGACGCATTGAGCCGGCAGATAATCGGTAATCAGGTGCTTGCGTAGGCACTGGCGAATCTTCTGCGTGCAGATGGCGACGTGCGCGAGTCGCCGCCGGTGGTCCTCCGCCGAGTAGCGGGCGAGAATCGCCGACGTCTGAGATGCGCCGGCGGCGGTTTTCGGCGCGGGCGAGTCGGTCGCTTGGATGGTGTTGATGGGGAGGGGAATGGCGGCGCCTGCCGCGACGGCCGTGGCGCCCGTCTTGAGGAATTGTCGCCTGTCCATGATAGACTCCTGGTGTGATGACGCTTATTTGGGCATGTTGCCGTCATCCAATGTGCACCGGCGTGGAAGGACACGGCGTCCGCCGCGATCGTGCAGGCCCAGCGACGTCCTAGTGCTCCGTCAATCTCCGACTGACAGGTCGGGTGCCACGGCTGGCTTGCCCAGCAGTGCCGAAACACGGTTGGACAAGCCAACCGTGCCACACGTCAATTCAAGTTTGACGGAGCACTAGCGGCGTGCGGCAGAAGTGCCGGGCCGCGCCGGTCTGGAGGTCGGCGACGGCGAATCCGCGTACGGTCAAAATACTCCGCCGAACTGCAAATGTCAATCAGCAGAGAACTTGCGCAGGCATGGGAAACGCGGGGCCGCAATGGCAATCGGATTTTGGACGGGGACACTCCTCTTTTCGCTGCCCGAAGACCGGGACGGTCCGCATGTTGTCTTGCGGCCGCCCCCCCTCAGCCCGCGCGAAGCACGCGCTCGACTTGCTGGACGGCGTCGGCGACGTCCCAGGTGCGGTCGGCCAGCTCGATCGACTGGCCGTCGGCCAGCCAGCGGTCGACCCGCTTCTGGGCCGAGAGCACCGTGGTGTGGCTGCGGCGCCCGAAGTAGGTGCTGATCTCGCTCAAGGCACTGCGGGTGTACTTTCGGGCGAGCCACATGGCCAGCATCCGGGGATGGCTGGCGCACTTCGCCTTCGCGCCCGACTGTAAGGTCTTGGGCTCCAGGCCGAACGCTTCGCACATGGCATGCTCGATGTCGGGTAAACGCACGGTGCGATGGCTGGCGCGAATCATCTCGGCCAGCTCCTCTTCGGCCAGCGCCAGCGTGATCGGCCTCCCGAGCGCCTGGCTGGTCGCCCGGAGGCGGCAAAGGGCGCCGGAGAGCTCCCGGGCGTGACTCGTCAAATGCGAGGCGACGTACTGCCGGACCTCTTCGGGCACGCGCATCCCGAGCCGATCGGCCATGTGGGCGACGATGCCCAGTCGCGTGCGATAGTCGGGCGGCTCGATCCGGCAGGCGACCCCGCTGGCCAAGCGGCTTGTCAGCTCCGGCCCCAGGTCGCAGATTTCCTCCGGCGGCCGGTCGGCGGCCAGCACGAGCTGGCGCCGGTGCCTGAGAAGCGTGTCGACGGTGTAGAGGAGCTCGATCTGCGTGGCCCGCTTGCCGCGGAAGAACTGGAGGTCGTCGAGGACGAGCACGTCGACGCTGCGATACTTGCGGCGGAAGCTGGGCACGCCGCTGCCGCGAAGGGCTTGGAGGAAGTCGGTAGTGAACTGCTCGGCCGTAAGATAAATCACGGTCATGCGGGGATAGTGCTTGCGCACCGCCGTCCAAACGCCTTCGAGCAGGTGTGTCTTGCCCACGCCCGTGGGACCGTACACCAAGAGCGGCGAGAGCTCGCCGGGGCGCCGGGCGACCGAGTCGGCCGCGGCGTGGGCCAATTGGCTGGTCGGGCCGGCGACGAACGACTCCAGGTTGGCGAATCGCCGTCGGCCATTGGCGTTCGGAGGGTCGACGGGGGGCGGATTCGGATGCGACGCTTCTACGGAGGTTGTCGGTTGGGAGCTCTGGGGGCGAGAAGACCGGCTCGACGCGACGGATTCGGCACGCGGGGGCTCGTTCTCCCTACCCGAAGAGGAGTCTGCGGCGCGGGTCGCGGGGAGGCTGGGGTCGACGCGGAACTCCAGCGCGGGGACCCTGCCCAGCGTGTCCCGGCATGCGTGCTCGATCTCGTGGCAGAAATTCGAGCGGAGCCACCGCTGGAAAAAGCGGTTGGGCACGACGACGGTCAGCGAGTCGCCGTCGAGCTCGAGCCGGCTGGTGGTGCCGAACCACAAGTCGAAGCGTTCTTTTCCGACCCTGTCAGCCACCGCCGCGCGGAGGGCTGACACGATCTCCATATCGTCCATGGCCACGTCCAATGCGCCCTCCGCGCACACCTTGTCCGGCAGTGCAACGTTTCCGCGTCAATCTAACCACCCCGCAAGACGCGGGGCAGCACCGGAGAAGGGTGGCGAACAACGACGGCGGTCGCCGTCTTGGCTCCCTTTTTGTGTCACCCGATGGGTCCGATTTTACCTTTGCTGGCACTGCTGTCAAACATGCGCCCCGCCCAAAGCGCAGAAGAATTTCGTGTGCCCTCGCCCGTTGCGGGAACCGCCACAAAACGCGGCGACTCCGGCTGCCCGGCGGCGCGGGTTCTCTCTTGGGCGGCAAACCGTGTGAAGTGGAAAACGTGTTCGGCCGGCGCCATCCCACCGGGGCTCGGTCGGAAGCCGTCGCGCAGTAAACCTCGACACTTCAGGGAGTTGGGAGTTGGGAGTTGGGAGTTGGGGGGCTCTGGTCTGTTCGCGACGCCTTCACTCCCTTCTCCTAACTCCTTACTCCGCTCACCGCGCGTCGTTGACAACCCACAGATAGACGTTCCTTCGGTCCCAGGCGTGAAATCCGAGCATCGAGTACATTCGGATCGCCGGGCCGTTGGCAGCATCGACGGCCAGGACCAGGCGCGGGCGCCGGGCCTGACAAGTCAACCACTGGGCACGTCGGGTGATGTCCTTCCCCCAACCGCTCCCTCGGGCCGAGGGCACCAGCCCCATGTAGACTAGCTCGTAGTTCTCTTGCTCGGGGTGGTCGGCCAGGAGCAGGCAGCCAATGTCCTCACCCCGATGGCGGACCAGGAGCCAGCGGCCGGGGGAGAACACGCCCGTTGCACGATAGCCCGCCAAGACGTCGTCGATCTGCCGGACTCCGTTAAGTCTCGGGCAGTCGAGCGTTTCCCGGTAGGTGGCCTCGACGACGCGGGCCAAGCGGTCATGGTTGGCCGGGCAATACGACTCGAACTGGACCGGGCTGGCAGGCGGCGAGGCCGGGAAGCTTTCGTCCAGACTGAAGAGGTAGAGCAGCTCGGCGACCGGCTCGAACCCGGCCTCGCGAAGCCGGGGGGCGTCGTCCTCCATGCCGGGCTCAAGCAGCGCGTAGGCTACGCAGACTCCCTTGCCGACAAGATACTCCGCCGTGGCGGCCAGGAGTCGCTCGGCCGTGGTGCCCGGTTCGCCGGACGCCAGGCGGGGGGGCCAAACCAGGGCCGCCCTCCCCGCTTGGACTTCCGAGAACACCCCGCCCACCAGCCTGCCCCCACGACGAGCCGCGAGCAACCCGTCCATCGGGACCTCGCCCGATCGCGCGCCGGCCAGGAGGGCCTCGACGCGCTGAGCTCGGTCTTCGGGCAGCAGATGGCCGAAGACGAGCGAGAGGGCCTCTGCGTGTAGCACGGGCGAAACGGGTTTGACCAAAGGGGGATCGATCATCCGTGCAGCCTACCCAACGTGGGGGACCTCGCCCCGAAGCCGTGGCCACCTTCAGCGGCCGTCTCGTTTAACCGCAAGCCGGAGGCGTGCGCTGGATCGCCAACCTGCCTTCCCTGGTCGCGCACGCCTCCGGCTTGCGGTTAAACGACAAGCACCACGCTCTTGGCGACAGGTTGTTTTTCGGCGGATCCTGGGTGCGGTCAACTCCTGCCCAGCATCCTCTCCACCAGCTTCCTCGGGGCGCCGATATCGAGCACGTGGAGCCGGCCGGTGTACTGCTCGGCGTCGGGCTGGAAGAAGCCGGGCTTGGGGGCCACGAAAGTGCACGTGTGGGCGGCGCGGATCGTATGTCGGGCGGCTTGGCCGGTGTCGCAATCCAGGCCGCTGGGCACGTCCACGGCGAGCTTCGGGACCTCGGCGGCATTGAGCTGGTCGATCACGGCGTCCAGCGGCGAGTGCGGCTCGCCCTCCGCCCCGGTCCCCAGAAGGGCGTCGACGATCCACGCGGCGTCGGCCAGTTGGTCCTCCAGCCGGACAGCGTCGTGCCTGGGCCGGAAACAGCCGATCGGAACGTCGGTCCTCTGGAGGATACGAAAATTCGCCGCCGCATCGCCCGACAGCTTGCCCGGGTCGGTCCACATCAGCACTCGCGCCGCGTATCCCCGCAGGTCCAAGTGGCGGGCGACGACGAATCCGTCGCCGCCGTTGTTGCCCTTGCCGCAGCAGATGACGACCGGGCCTTCGATGCCCAGCTCACAGAGCTTGTCGGCGACCCCCCGTCCGGCGTTCTCCATCAGGACCATCCCGGGGATGCCGTATTCCTCGATGGCTCGGCGATCGAGCTGGCGGACTTGGGAACGGTCGAGCGTGCGCGGCTGCATGGGCGGACTCTCCGAAACGGCAACAGGGCGGTCGGAGGTGAACTTCCCCGACGCCGCAGTGTATCCTAGAATAATCGTGTGTTTCGGTCACGGTCTGCGCAGGGATATTCAACGAGTTTCCACCATGCCCATCTATGAATACGTGTGCCGCGACTGTGGTCACCAGTTCGAATGGCTGGTCCGCAGCGGCGAGAAGCCGGCGTGCCCCTCCTGCGGGCGGGGGAAGCTGGCCAAGCAGTTGAGCGTTCCTGCCGCTCACGTGGCGGGGGCCGGCGAGGCGCCCTGCCCCGCCCGGGAGACCGGCTCCTGCCGGGTGTCCGACTGCTGCGGGAACCGTTGCGGCTTCGGCGATTCGCGTTGAAGCGAGCCGACCGCGGCTGGAGCGTCTGCGACCAAAGCAATGAGGGCGGAACGCCGACAGCGTCCCGCCCTCGTTTCATGCCTCTCGCGCTGCCGGCGACTGCCTTTCTCGCGCTCGGTCGGACTGCTCGTCCGATCCTCTTTACGGAATCAGGAAGACCGCGCCGGTCCAGGCGCCGGCTTCGAACAGCGCGGCGCGAATGCTCAGCGGCAGCGGATCGAGCATGTACGGCGCGCAACTGCCCGGCCGGTAGTAGCCGAGCGAGTAGATGCACTCGTTCGGCGGATAGAGCCCCATCTTGTAAGGCAACACCGGGACGGTCAGGAAGAAGTGGGCCCCGGAGACGACCGGCTGCAAATAGGGGCCCCACGAGTGACCGTACTGTTCCAAGGCCACCTGCTCGAAGTAGGCCGGCTTGTGGCACAGGGCGGTGGCCTTCCACGTGAAGGTGATCGGGTCCCAGCCGTGCGCTAACCGGTCGGGCGGTCCGCTGTGGATCAGCGGACATTCCTCGGGGAACATGTCTCCCGCGGCCGAGATGTCGTGGGTGATCTGGTTGATCGGCGTCAGCCTTACGGAGGAGCACGGGTCCTCGAGCACGCTCGGCGCGACCACCACCGATTCTTCTTCCGCCCGCTCCAGGAGGTTGGGTTGAAGCGAGGGATCGTCGATGACGACGTCCGGCAGGCGGCCGGGAACCACCTGCTCGGGACGGGGCCCTTCGAGCACTTCGTCCTGGAGCGTCGTGCCCGATAGCAAAGGCTTCGCCCCTGCCTTCAAATCCCCAAACGGATCGTCGAACGGGTCCACCGCGCCTTCGGCGGCCGGCTTCGGGAGCACGGGGGAGGTGTACTGGGCAAGCCGCTCGCCGCCCCGCGCTGCCGTGGGAGCGGAGGATCCACGCGAGACGTCCGCCTTGGACGGGCGGTAGGGAAGCCACTTGAGCTTGTGGTCCTGCTCGCTGGTCGAGTAGCTCACGGTCCGGACACCCGAGTCGTGGCTTGCCGCGTCGGTCGCGTAGGCGGCCGCGGTGGCGACCCAATCTGCGGCCTGCGCAGAGGTGAGCCACGCGGCGGTCAACAAGCCGACCGCCAGTGCGACGGCCAAAGAAGGGAAGGCGGAATGGGACGAGAGTGGGCTGCCCCGGAAGGCAGCCGGCGGAGCGGAATCGACGCGATCAGTCCTCGTCGACAATGTACTCCGTGCTGTAATTGGGCGCTTCCTGCGTAATCGCGATGTCATGAGGGTGGCTCTCCCGAACACTGGCTGGTGAGACCTGAATGAAGCGCGCGTCGGTGCGCAGCTCATCGATGGTCCGAGTTCCGCAATAACCCATGCCTGCTCGTAGCCCCCCTACAAGCTGATATACGAAAGGCCCCAGGGGACCCTTAAACGGCACGCGTCCTTCCACCCCTTCGGGAACGAGCTTGTCTCGCTTGCGGTCGCCGACCTGGCGGTACCGTTCGCTGGAGCCTTGTACCATGGCTCCCAGTGAGCCCATTCCCCGGTAGACCTTGAAAGTCCGTCCTTGGTAGAGGATCCGATCGCCTGGGCTCTCCTCCAATCCGGCGAACAATCCTCCGATCATCACCACGTGGGCGCCTGCGGCGATTGCCTTGGTCAGGTCGCCGGAGTATCGGATGCCGCCGTCGGCCACCACGGGCGTCCCGGAGTCTTCCGCGGCCTGGGCTACCCGATAGATCGCGGTGATCTGCGGTACGCCCACGCCGGAGATGACCCGCGTCGTGCAGATGGATCCGGGACCGATGCCGACCTTGACGGCGTCCGCCCCCGCGGCGATCAGCTCCCGGCACCCCTCTGCGGTCGCCACGTTTCCCGCGACGATGTCGATATCCCATTGCTCCTTGATCTTTTTGACGGTCTCGATGACGTTGGCCGAATGCCCGTGCGCGCTGTCGACCACCAGGACGTCCACGTCCTCCTTAATCAGTTGGCCCACCCGCTCGTAGTCGTGGACCCCGACGGCCGCCCCTACTCTCAGCCTCCCTTGCCCATCTTTACAGGCATTCGGGAAGCGCCGCATCATATCGATATCTTTGATGGTGATGAGGCCGGTCAGTCTGAATTCTTCGTCAACCAGCAGAAGCTTCTCCACCTTTTTTTTCATCAAAATCTTCTCAGCTTGCTCAAGCGTTACGGTCCCCGTTGCCGTCACCAGATTCTCACGGGTCATCACCTCCGAGACGCGGAGGTCCCCGTCCTCAAGAAATCGCAGGTCGCGACGGGTGAGGATGCCCTCCAGGTGCCCGTCAGGCTGAGTGATCGGGACTCCGGACACGTTGACCTGGTCCATGAGCTCTCGGGCCTGGCTGGCCGTAGCATCGGGGGGGAGCGTCGCCGGATTGGGGATGATCCCGTTCGCGCTCCGCTTCACTTTCTTGACCTCGTCGGCCTGGGACGGGAGCGACATGTTCTTATGGATGATCCCAATCCCCCCTTCCTGGGCTAGCGCGATCGCCATCTCACTCTCCGTGACGGTGTCCATGGGCGAGCTGAGGATGGGAATGGTGAGCCGAATGCGGTGAGTGAGCCGGGTGCTGATGTCGACATTGGCCGGGACCACGTCGCTTCGGCGCGGCTCGAGCAACACGTCGTCAAACGTAACGCCCTGGTATGCAACCTTTTCCTTCATGGCGTTTGGTCCTCCGTTGATGGGATGGTAGACCGATGATTATGCGGTTTTGCGGCCCGGATTGCAATTGACGGGACCGGCGCCGAACCGGCGCCCGGTTTGCGGGCAGGCGTTGCACTTGGAGCCCTCGCGGCCGCCGGGCGATCCAGCGGGGGGGGCAAGCCCTGCTGGCTCGACCGAGGCTGGAGATGGCCGGGGCAGTCCCCATCCCGCAACAGCGCGACCTCGGCCGGAGATCATGAGCCCCGCTTGGATGGGGTGGTCCTGAAGCCTTGGCGTCAATTTGCCGCAGGGCCGATCCTCCGTTGGCGAAACCTTCTGTCGGATGCGGGGTTGAATCTGGTTGAATCCCCTTCGGCACGTCGTCCGGAACAGCGCGTCCGGGGATGGCCCCGCGTGACGATTTCGAGACGACCGGTGCCGGATCCATCGCCCGGGGGGTACCTCCCTCCGGCACACTGGCAGACGGAGTTTGCATACCGCACGTGAAGGGTCCCGCCCCTGGAACCCCACAATCGGTCCTGGCCCCGCCCTCCCCCCCCGCATGGCGGAAAGCCGGTCACCGGCCAGGGTCACGGGATCAGCTTCGCACGAAGGCCGCCGGGCTTGCCCCGGCGGCTTTCTGTTTTCCGCACGAAAGCGTTTCTCGCAAGATCACGCACGCCGCAAGCCGGGAGTGTCGGGCCTGGGGCGAGGCACTTCGAGGCCGCCTACCGGGGGGTGGGGGCAAGGGCCGTTGAAAAATTGGGGCAAGAGTGCGATAGTTGATCTCTGGGAAGGCCGGGCGACGAAGCCGTGGTGCGCGAGTCGGCCAAACGGGGGGTTGATCGAAACAGGGGACCGCCGGTCGGCGGTCGAGGCGTGCGAACATCCGTCGGGGGGGGCCCACCCACACTTGCCCCCGGCCACGAAGGGAGGAAACAGGTGCAGCGGTTCATGCTCAAGTCCAAGATTCACCGGGCCACGCTGACCGGCACGGAGCTGGACTATGAGGGTAGTATCGCCATCGATCGCACCCTGCTCGAGGCGGCCGACATGCTGCCCGGCGAACAGGTCCAGGTCCTCAATCTCAACAGCGGTGCCCGGCTGATCACGTACGTGATCGAGGCAGAGGCAGGCTCCGGGACCGTGATGCTCAACGGGCCGGCCGCCCGGCTCGGGGTCGCCGGAGACAAAGTGATCGTCCTCACCTACTGTGCGGTCTCGGAAGAGGAAGCACGCTCGCACGCCCCGAAGGTCGTCCACGTCGACGAGCAGAACCGGTTGCAGGCCGGATCGTAACGCCTTTGTCCGTCGTTTCTGAGCCGTTGTGTGATTCTGCCTGTCGGGAACGCTCGCCGTGGCGTTCCCAGCGTGCCGGATTCCCGCGAATGCTACAGTTTCTTGGCTCACCTTCTGGCCTTGCCGTCCGCGATCATTTCGTCCCATTGGGGGGTTGCGCCAAGTGCCGTCGACATCGCTGATTTTTCAAGAGCTGGGGATCTCGGCGCTTTTGGGCCTGCTGGTAGGGCTGCAACGGGAGCACACCACCCTCGGCATGCCCGGAATGCGGACCTTTCCACTGATCACCGTCTTGGGGACGGTCGCCGCGCTATTGGGACTCGAGTTCGGCGGCTGGGTCGTTGCGGCCGGGCTTTTGGGCATCGTCGCCGTGTTGGCCTTTCCGGCCTTCGTTCGAATCAGGCAGGAAGAGCCCGATCCCGGCACCACCACGGTGGTTGCCGCCCTGCTGATGTACGGCGTGGGGGCGCTGTTGGTGTTGCTGCCGGAGCGGATGGGCGTGGCGGTCGCGATTGGCGGCGGCGTGGCCGTGCTGCTTCAGTTCAAGCCGGAGTTGCACCGCTTCGCCAAGAAGCTGGGGGATGAAGACCTCCGGGCGATCATGCAGTTCGTGCTGATCACCTGCGTCATACTGCCCGTGCTCCCCAACAAGGCGTATGGCCCCTTGGAGGTGTTCAACCCGCGTCACACCTGGTGGATGGTGGTGCTGATCGTGGGGATGAGCTTGGGGGGGTACATTCTCTACAAGTTCCTCGGGCGCGACGTGGGGATCCTTCTGGGCGGCATCCTGGGGGGGGCGATCTCCAGCACGGCGACCACCGTGAGCTACGCCCGGCAGGCAAGAGCCCACTCGGCCGACGTCCGGGTGCCGGCCATCGTGATCATGATCGCCTCGACGATCGCGTTCATCCGGGTGTTGGTGGAGATGGCGGTCGTGGCCCCCGAGTTTCTCGCCTCGGCGGCTCCGCCGGTGCTGATCCTGATGCTCTTGACGATGGCTCCCTCTCTCTGGGTTTGGTATCGGGTCCGCAGAGAGCCGAGCCGGATGCCGGAACAGGAGAACCCCACGCAACTGAGATCGGCCGTCTTCTTTGCGGCGATGTACGCCGTGGTGTTGTTTGCGCTGGCTGCGGCAAAAGAGCACCTGGGCAATCAGGCACTCTACAGCATCGCCGCGTTATCGGGCCTGACCGACATGGACGCCATCACGCTGTCGGTCGCCGGGATGGCGAAGACCGACGCCTGGGTTGCCCGCGAAGGCTGGCGATTGATCATCGTCGCGGCGCTTGCGAACCTGGTGTTCAAGGCGATGCTGGTCGGTTTTCTGGGCAACCGTCGCTTGCTGGGCCAGATCGCGCTTCTGTACTGCCTGCCGCTGGTCGGCGGCCTTCTGCTGGTTTTCTTCTGGTGGTGAAGGCGGAGTGGTTCGACTCGGGGTGTGTATACAGCCCGAGATCGTCGACTTCCTCCGGCTTCTGATCGAGCCTCACGCCTTCGGCGCGAAGGACGTTAATGACCGTTTTCCAGGCAATCTTGAAGTCAAGCCGGAGGCTCCAGTGGTCGACGTACCAGACGTCGAGCTCGAGCCGTTTGCTGAACGCGAGTGCCTGCCTCCCGTGTATTTGCGCCCAGCCCGTCATTCCCGGTGGCAGTTCGTGCCGACGGCTTTGCTCCGCCGTATAGCGGGCCAAATACTGCATGAGCAGGGGTCGCGGCCCGACCAGCGACATCTCACCGCGCAGCACGTTCCACAGTTGCGGCAGTTCGTCCAGGCTGGTCTTGCGCAGGAAGCAACCAACCGGGGTCAACCGCTCCTGGTCCGGCAGAGGTTGGCCGTCACGGTCGTAGGCAAACCTCATCGAGCGGAACTTGTAGAGAACAAACGGCTTGCCGTGCAGCCCCGGGCGCCGCTGACGAAACAGAACCGGCGAACCCAACGTCAGGCGGATCATTGCCGCCAGAACCAGAAGCAACGGCGCAAGCACCAGGAGGAGCACGAAGGCCACCAGGAAGTCGATCAACCGTTTCGTCATTCGTCTCATCAGGAAGCCGCGCCCTCCGTTCGCGCTGGGACGAGTCCTCCGCTGCCGATCGACGATCGAGGAAACGCCAGGCCCTTTTCCTGAAAGGGGCGCACGCGTACGCGCAGATTCGACGTTGCGGCGGGATTGGCTTGTCTTCACCATTCTGCTAACGATCCACGCAACTCTCCCGCTACAAGCGGCGGACGGAATCCCGGCCCTCCGACGTGCCCACCGCGGACTGCGGCGGGCTTTCCGGCGCCGGCGCGCCGTCGGACCAGAAGAGGTCGTCGTGCTGCGTCTGGGAGAGCCGGATCACCAGCAGTTTCTGTTCCTTCTGACCGGAGGTGTCCCGGGTGAAGAAGTGGTGGCCGAGGCTGGATAGACGGTCGGGCAGACCGCTGATCACCAACATCTCCTCCGCCGTGAGCGTGACCGACAAGGCGAGGTCGTCGAATACCTGGCGCGATCGGCTGGTCTCCATGCGGAATGCATACTGCTGCCCCACGTAGCGGGGTACATGCTTGCCGTAGCGCAACTCCGGCACGAGATCGAGTCGGACGCGGCCGTCCGGCTCGGCATGAGCTTCGACGGCCAGTACGCCCTGCGCGTCGGGATAGCTTCGACCGCAAACACCATCCTCCGTGCAAAGCAGCACGTCCCGCTGCTCGCAGACGTCGGAGGCGAAGATCTCACCGCGTTGTCCGTCGCGGATTTGCAGGTGACGCCGCACCACGGCCGGCGCCGTCTCCAACTGTTCGAGACGGACCTGCTGGCACTCGCCGTTGGGAGCCGGCTTGCCGCTGAGTTCGAGCAGCCGGGCAAGTGCCAACGGCATGCGTCCGCCGACCACTCCCGCGCGGAACCCGTTTCGCGCAAGGCACCGGCGAAGCTCGCAGGGGAGACGTTGCTCGTCGATCTCGTCCCACAAGGGCCCGTCGGCCTCCTCGTCGCCCAACGGGAAACGGACGAAGAAGATGTCCAGCACGCAACTGCCGGGGGACATGCTCGGCGGCTTAAGAGGCGGCTCCCCGGGCGTGGGGAGCGCCGTGCACCCCGCCATCGCCACGACGACCGGCGGCACCATCAGCAGTCCGATCCGGCTCCAGAACGAGGACATCCGGCCAGAGATCCTACCCAGGAGACAAGCGAAGGGGAATTGGGCCACGGCTGACCGCGGCGCACGGAGTTGGGGCGGGAAGGGTAGTCGCAACGGGGCTGGAAGTCAAGCAAAGATCGGCGGAGGTGATCCCTGTCAAGATAGGCAACTTAGGGCTCCGCCGGCGCCAGCGCGAGTCGCTTCAGGGCCTTGAGCATTCCCAGGACCCTTTTGCGAGAGATCTCCTGCCAGCCGGAACGCTGGTGGTGGAGGATGGCCTGGCGGAACCCCTCGTACACCTCGGCAAGGTCTGGAGGCAGCGGCGGTAGGTTTTCCGGCGGTTGGTCCGGCGTCCAAACGGCGGGCTGCTGGGCCGATGGGCCCAACTGGCCCGTCAGCGCGGCGACCAGGGCTTCGGCCCGCTCGGAGGCGTCGTCCGAATGCAGGGCGTGGACGACGCCCGGGAGTTGCCCCAGCGTCTCCTCATACGACGGGTCGAGTGCCGGGTCCACGTCTTCGTCCTGCTCGGCGACGACAACGTCTTGCGGCCAGGGCTTCGCGTCGGCGGGGGCCCCGAGTGCCTCCCAGCGCGTGGTCCGCATCTGGGCGACCGACCAGCGATTCTCGACGGCCCCTTCCAGCCACATCTCGGCGTCGTGCCATTCCGAGGCGGCCTGGAAATGGCTCCAATAGAGGCCCGGGTATTGATCGTAAACCTCGCCGAAACGTTCGTAGACGCGCCGCAGCCGCCCCACGTGCTGCGGGCTCACGTTCCCCACCCGGCGGCTCCATGCCTCGTCGGAGTATGCCTGCGACGGCGCGTCGGCCTCCATCAGACTGCACCGCCACTCGGAGATGATGCGGCCCTTTTCCCAGTTGGTCGTGCTGATCAGCCGGTTCCAGCGGCCCACGTGCTCGGTCGAGACGTCCTCGACGGCGGCCATTTCGGGGCCGTCCTGTTGGTCCGCGCTGTTGCCGAGGAGCGGTTCGTCCATCGGGCAAGTCCTTTTGCTGGCAGGTCGTCTGCGTTCGCGGCAGCGTACATTGCGTGCCGGGCCCATCAATCCCAGCCGCGACCGCGGGAAACGCGATTGTAGCACGGCGCCTGCTTGGGCATCCAGGAGCCGTCAAGCGATGGGGCATCGAGGCGGACCGTGGGCCCGCGATTCGCGAGCGAAGACGAATTGCGCGCCCTGCGGAGAACGGCCGCTTGAGATGGGCGCCGTGGGGAAAACGTGTCGATTGCCGTGCGAACCGACCGCCGGAACTGAGCGAGCCATCCCCGGCGCGGCGATGCCGGGCGCACGCTGATCCGGTCGATTACGGCTCGACTTCGGCGGCCTGTGCCGCAGACGCCCGGGGCGGCGCCATCTCGGCCGGGGACGCCTCGGCCGCCGTCCTCGCGGTTTCGCTGGCCATGTCGATCATCGGGGCGTCCTTCGCGACCGAGGCCGCCACGTTGCCACGCTGCGGCCGGACCACCCGTAACACGAAGCGGACACGGTAGCGGCCGGAATCCCGATCGAGCCGATCGGCTTCAGCGGGCAAGCCGGGCGGCCGGGCTTCGGCCGGCTCTCGCTCGGGCATCTGTTGCGCCTCCGCGCCTCCCCGCGCTTCGGCCTGCTTGGCTTCGAGCCGCGGGACGGGCCGAGCCATCTCCACTCGGTCGGCGGCCGCCTTGCTCTTGGGAGGTTCCTGCTCCTCCTCAATCTGCTCCCATTCCAAGCGTCGCTTGGGTTGGGGCCGTTCGGGTTGGGGGCGGTCGGCTTGGGACTTGCTTGGCTGCTTCATCTCCGGCTGAAAGGCGTCGGCCGGGGGCGGAGCCGGGGTCTCGGCGGGCGTGGCCGGCTCGGCGGGCGTGGCGGACTGCATTGGTGCGCCGTACGCCCCGGTGGCTGCGGGGCGCGCCGCGCCGGCACCAGGCCCCGCGAGAGAAGCCCGGAGCTTGGGCTCCGCGCGCTCGTGGTCTCGGTCCGCCTCCGGTTGCGGAATCGCCGTCGCCGCTCGGCCTTCCTTTTCGGGCGGACGGGCCGCGGGTTGAGCCTCCACGCCGAAGGTCGCGCCCGCTTCGGCTTTCTGCCCGAGTTGAGGGCCGTATCGGAACCGCCGCGCCAGCTCGAGCACCTTGTCCACGTCGGTCCGGCTCACCTTCTGTCGAGCCGCCTCGGCGGCGGCAGGCTCGCCCACCGTCTGAACGTCTTCGTCCAGCGCCGTGCCGGCTTGCCGTTGGGCGGAAACCTGCCCGTTGGCCCAAAAACGCCCCAAGCCGCGCGACACGGCGGCGGGATCCAGCGCGTACGAAAGCGAGGAGAACTGGCCGGGTCGCTCCTGCAAGTCGGCCAACAGGGCCTTGATCTGGTTGGGGGTGGCCTCGACGTCGACCTCGACCACCTCGAAAGGCTTGCCCACGACGACACGAACGTCCGGTTCGTCCGCCGGAGCGATGGGCTCGCCCGCGGAAATGCGTCCCAGCAGCCGTCCCCCCGCCACGGCGCCGGTCATGGCGCCCGTCATCTCGTGTCTATCGAGCAGTTCCTTGAAGACATTCTCGCGAAGGGCCTCGGCCGTCACGTCGCACGAGACAACGAGCAGCACGTCGGGCTGCTGCACGCCGCCGCGGCGCCGCTGGCCCGTCTTGGCCGGCGCCGACTCGACCGCCAGTCCGCTCTCCCCCGCTTTCGCCTTCTTTCCCGTTACGGACGGTTGTCCCTTGAATGCTCCACGTTTGGCAACCCGGGGGGCCTCGGGCCTGCCGCGATCGTCGGCAACCTCCGCCTGCCCAGCCATACCGCCAAACCCGCGACCATAGCCGTCCGCGGTACGGCCAGGCCTCGCCGGGGCCTTCGCGGGCTGTTCGATGGCCGCGGGGGGCGCGGCGGTGGGCGCCGCGGACGGGGCTGTGGCCAAGGGGGCACGGCGAACCGCCGCCATGGGCGCTTCGCGTTCCCTTGCCTCGCTCTCCGCCAATTCTACGGGCCCGGGCGGGGGTTCACCCGCTGGCATCTCGGCCGCGGGGGGTGCCTCGGCGAACATCCCTTCCTCCGCCTCTCCTACAGCCTGCATCGAAGGAGGGGGACTCGCCGTCGCTGCGGGCTCGTCGGCGTCGGACGCGGCCTTCATGGCGACCGATCCGCGTGGCTCCATCAGCGTGTCGGACTTCATCACCATCAGCAGCACCACGACCGCCACGGCCACACCCGACCAGACGAAATTCCGCGGTCGGGCCACCCGGCGGACAATCGCCCGCCATAGGGGTGCCTCGGCTTCGGGCGTTTCCTGCTCGCCGGGCCGAGCCGGCATCGGTTGTGCGGAGGTCGGTTGTGCGGGCATCTGGCGTTTGGCCCGGCTCAAGACCTCCTCGCTGATATCGCGGCCGATCTTGTGCGACGGGAGGGCCTTCACCGACGAACTGAGCGCCCGCAGTTCATCGACCAGTTGCCGGGCCTCGGGATTGGCCGCCAGCAACCGTTCGATCTGCGCTTGCTCCTCGGCGGTCAACTCGCCGTCGAGGTAGGCGCTGAGCAGTTCGTTTTCCGGCACGTTCTTCATCACACGTCCCCGTCCGAGCGACAGGCCAAAGCGTGCTGACCGAGGTAAATCGGGGCAAAGCGTTGAGGCGGGAAAAGGGATGAAGGATCAGGGACGAAGGACGAGGCGTGATTCCACGGGAACAACCGATCCATGGGGCCCAGCTTCATTCTAACACGCAACACAAGCCCCCTCATCGCTCATCCCTCACCTTGTCACCCCGTCACCTTGTCACCCCCCCACCGCCCATCATTCATCCGTCAACAATACGCCTTTCAACTCCTCCCGCAATTGCAGTCGCGCCCGGTGCAGCCGGCTTCGGACCGTGCCGATCGGCACATCGAGTATTTCGGCAATCTCCTCGTAGCAGCACCCGTCGATCTCCCGCAAAACCAGCACCCCCCGGTGTTCCTCGTTCAACCCGGCGATGGCCTGCTGCACTTGCTGGCACCGCTCGTCGCGTTGGGCGCGGTCTTCCGGGCCGAGCTCGGGATCGATCGGCTCCGATCCGCTCGACTCCCGGGCCTGCTCGACCGACAAGGTCGGCTTCCTTCGCCGCCGGTGGCTGGCAGCCAGGTTGAAGGCGATCCGGTACAGCCACGTGTAAAACGCGCTCTCTCGCTTGAACGTCTCCAACTTGAGGAACGCCTGGACGAAGGCCTCCTGGACGATGTCCAGGGCGTCCTCCGGGCTGTCGACCACGTGGACGAGCGTGTGGTACAGCCGGTCCTGGTACTTGCGGACCAACTGGCCAAACGCCGCCGACTGGCCGGCCAGCGTGTCGTGGATCAATTGGGCGTCGTCGCTCACAGCCGGTTCACTGATTGAGACGCGAACGAAGGGCCGAAAGTTCCGCCCGGGGTTCCGGGGCCCGGGAGGATCGAGGTGACCGCAGACGCGGCGCCCCTCATCATCCCGTGCTCGGGCTAGGTTGTCAAACCCTTGTTACAAAGCGACTTGCGTGGGCCTCGCTCGCCGGAAGCGCATTCCCTGCTCCATCACCATATACCCCGAACGGGGATGGCGTCAACGGCGGCTCACGGCACGGTACGAGCGTTGCCGGTCTCCAGACCGTATACTGGCACCCGATCGGGGTTGCCCCACAATCTTCGCTCTTCCGTTTCTGGGTGCGGGAGTCGTTATTTTCACACTAACCCGAAGCGCCAGCGAGGCAGGAGAGCCTACGTTGTGCAACGTCCTCGCTCGCGCTTCGGGTTAGTGTGCACCCAAAAACGGAAGAGCCATAATCTTCGATCGGCAACAGAGGATTTTATTCCTCACAATCGCCATTCCGGGCTCGCCACGGGAGGACTTGAGATGCGGAAACGACGGATGCTCGTCTCGGCGGCGGCCTTGGCCTGCCTTGCGGTCCAAGCGGTCCGGGCCGAAGACGTCGGGGCCTTGCGCCTGGTGCCGTTTCCCAAGGAGGTCCGTCTGGAGCAGGGTACGTTCGCACTGGACCGCCCGCTGGTCCTGGAAGCGCCTGCCGACCAGTGCGAGCAGCTCGGGCGGATCGTGGGGGATGAGCTCGAGCGGGCCGGTTTCGCGCCGCCGGAGGTTCGCGGTATCGAAGACGGCTGCGAGCTCGTGCGGTTGTCGGCCAGCGCTGGTGGGGGCCGGCCCTCGGCAGCGTTTCGCCCCGAAGCCACCGAGGAGGACTACCGCCTGACGGTGGCCCCTGAAGAGATCGTTTGTGCGGCCCCCGGCGGCCGGGGGCTCTTCTACGGCGTCGCCACGCTCTGCCAGCTCATCCGCGCCAATCGTCGCGACGCCAAGCTGCCGTGCCTGACCATCTCCGACTGGCCCTCGCTCCGCTGGCGGTGCTTCCAGGACGACATGACCCGGGGCCCCAGCTCGACGCTCGATACGCTCCGGTTCGAGGTCTCGCTCGGCGCGCAGCTCAAGATGAACCTCTTCACCTACTACATGGAGTATCAGTACGCGTTCAAGAAGCACCCGCTCATCGGGCCGAAAGACGGCTCGCTGGAGCCCGACGATCTAAGGGCGCTGGTCGAGTTTGCGGGGCGGCACCACGTCGACGTGTTGGGCAATCAGCAGTCGTTCGGCCACTTCTCGCGGATCCTGAAGCACGAGGAATACGCCGATTTGGCGGAGTTGCCGCACCTGTTGTGCCCGGTCAAGGAGGGGACGTACGCGCTGTTGGACGACATGTACTCCGAGGTCTGCCCCTTGCTGCCGTTCGAGATGTTCAACGTCTGCTGCGACGAGACGTGGGGCCTGGGCACGGGCCCGTCGAAGGAGCTGGCCGACGAGATCGGCGTCGGCGGCGTCTACGTGGGGCACGTCCGCCGCATCCACGACCTGCTGAAAGAGAAGTACCGGAAGCGGATGATGATGTGGGGCGATATCATCCTCCAGCATCCCGACCACCTCGACAAGATCCCCCAAGACACGGTCATGCTCACGTGGGGCTACGCGCCGCGGCTGAGCTTCGAAGAGCAGATCACCCCGTTCGCCGAGTCCGGCTACGAGTTTTTCGTCTGCCCCGGCATCAGCAACTGGAGCCGCATCCTCCCCGACTTCGGCACGGCCACGCTCAACATCCGCCACTTCGTCCGCGACGGCGCCAAGCACGGGGCCCTGGGCATGCTCAATACCGCCTGGGAGGACGACGGCGACGCCCTCCAGGGCACCAAGTGGCACGGCTACGCCTGGGGCGCCGAATGCGCGTGGAACGCCTCGACGACTTCGCCGGAGGACTTCAACCGGCGCGTCGGGGCCGTGCTGTTCGGCGAGAAGGGGGACAAGTTCGGCCGGGCGATCGAGCTATTGTCCGAGACGCATCGCATGGCCGGCATGCAAGGGATGAACAACAAGCGGTTCTGGCAGGACGACTTCCCGCCCACCAGACCGCCCGACACCATCCGCAAGTCGGCCGAGCGCCTGCTGGCCGTGGTCCGGCCGGCGATCGAGCACCTCGAAGCGTGCCGGGGCGAGGCCACCGTCAACCAAGGACTCTTGGACTACTTCCTGTTCGGCGCCCGGCGCATGGAGCTGATCGGCCAACGGACCCTCGACGGGCTCGAGGCCTCGCGCCTTTACACGCAGGCGTGCGACGCCCCGCCGCAGGAATCGGTGCCGCTCCTGGCGAAAGTCGAGGCCCTAGTCCGGAAGAACCGCGACGCGTACGAAGCCCTCGCCAAGGAGTTCGAGCGGCTCTGGCTCGCCGAGAGCAAGCCGTACGCCCTGGACTGGACGCTCGACCGCTACGCCGAAGCCGTGAAGCGGTACGACGAACTGGGCGGACAGCTCCGCGAGGCACGCGCGAAGGCGGAGGCCCGCCAGCCGATGCCGCGCCCGGAAGCGCTGGGCCTGTTGGTGCCCGAGACGTTCGCACGGCGGGCGAGACCCTCGGAGACGCGGGAGACGCCGCTGGAGGCCGACGCGCCCTGGGCCGATCCGTCGGCGACGCACCGCGTCGGCGCAGTCATCCGCGCCGGCTCGGTCGATCGGTTCGAGCTGCCGGTGGCGGTCGCTATGCGGCTGCCGGAGGAGCTGGCCACCAAGCCGGTCCGCGCGTTCTGCCGTCTGCCGGGCGCCGAGTCGAAGGAGATCCTTGCGCAGCTCGACCCGTCGGACAAGCCGCACCGCACGCGGCTCACCCTGCTGATCCCCGATCGGATCGCCAAGGGCGGCGAGGCGGCGGTGCACGTCTACCTGGGGCTTTCGCATCCTCCCGAGCCGCTACCCGGCGCCGTCTCGACCAAGGACGCCCCGGACGGCATGAAGTGGATCGAGAACGACAAGGTCCGGCTGCTTCTGGGCCCCGAAGGCGGCCACGTTTATCGCTGGGAAATTAAAGCCCTGGAGAACCGCGACCTGACCATGCCGGGCCAGAGCGGGTGGTCGGGCTTCGCCGACATGCACGCCTATCGCGACGCGCCCCACAAGCTCCGGTGCGTGGCCGACGGCCCGGCGCTGGTTCGATACGAGTGCACCACCGAGGACGGCCTCGCGAAGTCGATCGGCCTCTTCGGCGGCGTCTCGTGGATGGAGGTCGTCCTGAACGAGCCCACGGGGCACTACTGGGACTTCGACACGCCGGAGAACTTCGCGGCCGACGGCCCCACGCCGGGCACGTACCTCTTCTCCAACGGGGCGACCGGGCCGGTGAGCAAGCAAGGCCCTCACACGGAGACCCAGGTGAAGGCCCAAAACGTCCACTGGAGCATCAAGTTCAACCCGGACGGCCTCGCCCTGGGCCTCTGCACGCCGGAGGTCGCGGCGAACCACGTGATCGCCCCCGGCGCCGGCTCCGGCGGCGTGGGCATCGAGAGTTCCCCGCTCGCCGGCCACTTCGTCACCTACGCGGGCTTGCTCGAAGCCGAGCCGGCCGAGACCATGAACCGGCTCCGCGGGACGCTGGATCTCAAGAATCAGCCGCAGGTGGTCTTGTACGCGATTCAGGCGAGGGATTAAGGAAGAAATCACGGGGCCGTCGATCCTCTGGTTCCCAAGCTGCTATGTGGCGTGGTGTCAAGAGGTCGCTTGCCTTGGGCGTGGCAGATAGTCCATCGTCGCTATTCTGCAGGCACTTGCAGCGATGGGCAAGCAAGCTAATCCTCTCCACACTCTTCCTCGCCACCTGCGCACTCGCGCTTGCCGGCGAAGAGGCCCTCGAGAGTCCCGGCTTCAACGACGACGCGGCCGGTGACGGCCTGCCCGACCACTGCTCGACCACGCCAGACTGCGTCCTCTGGCGCGAGAGAGTGTTCATGGGCAAGGAGCACGAAATCGTGTCGAAGTCGCCCGCCTATGTGCTTGCGACGCAGGATGTCGAGCCCGGTGTTTCGTCGAATACCCAATGGTCACCGATTCTTTGGGAAAAACGGGCGACATCCTGCACTATTATGGTGACGGCCGTCAGTCGTTTCGCCGCTGAGGAGGGAAAGTCGTGACAGAAACAGATGGCGCGCTGGCCAGGGCCGCCTTGCGGGGGGATCGTTCGGCGTTTGCCGAGCTGTACGACCGTCGGGCACGATGGATCCGCGCGATCTGCTTCGACACGACCAACGACCTGCACTCGGCGGCGGATCTCACGCAGGAGGTCTTCTTGCGAGCCTACTCGAAGTTGGACTCCCTGCGCGAACCAGAGCGTTTTGCCGCGTGGCTGACCGGCATTGCTCGCCAGGTCTGCCGCGAGTGGAGGCGAGGGCGGCTTCGTGACCGCCAGGTGGCTTGTTCCTTCCCGGAGGATGTCGAGCCAGCGGCGCGTCGGCACGAGGCCGACCCGCGCCTCGAAACTCTTCGGGAAGCCCTGGCCAAGCTCCCCGAGCGTGAACGTCTGAGCCTCCAGGCCTTCTATTTGCAGGGCTTGGACGCCGAGCAGGCCCGCAGCGTGCTGGGTCTGTCGAAATCAACCTTCTATCGCGTGCTGGCCAAAGCGCGAGAACGCCTTGCGGCAATTCATCGTCGGGTGGAGGTAGGGTCATGACCTGTCCAGATGGCAAAACTTGGATCCTGCTGAGCATGAGCCTGTTGGACGAAGACCGCGCGGAATCGCTCCGCCAGCACTGTCTTGAGTGCGAGCGGTGCCGGTCCGCGTGGCAGGAGGCCTCCCGGCAACACTCGGAATTGCTGGATGGTTTTGAAGCGTTCGACTGCAACCACGACCAGCGTCGCGACCAACTAATGGCCATGCTGCCGGAGCCGGTGCCTTTCTCCGAGAGAGAATCGCACGTCGCGCTGCGGCGGCCGTGGCTCGGAGGAATCACGATGAGTTTGCGACGATACAAGACCCGCTGGGCGGCAGCCGCGCTGCTGCCGGCGGCCTGCATATTGTTCGCGTTCTTCCTCATGACCGGTGAGAAGACCGCCTTTGCCGACATGCTGGAAAAGATGCGGCAGGCCAAAACCATGACCTGTGACTTCGTCACGACTGTGACTATGGTGGAAGGTAAGTTGCCGCAAGGGTTTCGGAAAGGCCCCCAACGAGGCACGCACTCGATCCGTTTCGACGGCGACACGCGCGCCCAGCTTTCCGAGCACGAACAATCGGGAAGGAAGATCCGCTCCCTGCTTCTTGGGGACAACGCCTACATCTGGGACGGCGACAAGGTGCGCGTCATCACGTCCGCCGAGGCGACCCAAGATTGGGACGCGGAAGATCTGCTGAGCCGGTTGCTCGAAGTTCGCGAGTCTCCCGACCGCAACCTTGGCGAGCAGATGATCGAGGGGCGCCGCACCGTCGGTTTCGAAATCGCCGGCTGGAAACTGGGATTCGGCACGCGTCCCACCAAAGGCAGTCCCACGCCCGTCGACTCAGACGTCCGGACCCGCGTTTGGGTGGACGTCGAGCAAGACCTGCCGATTCGTCTGGAGTACGACCGCAAGATCGCCATCTTCGAAGTGGTAGCCACGATGCACCACCAGTGGAACAACATCAAGTGGAACGTCCCGCTCGACCCGGCCGACTTTCGGCCACCTAGCGAAGAGGAGCTCGCCAAGGCCGAGACCACCCAGATCCCCGCCATCAACGAGGCAGCCTTTATCGACGGGATGCGCGCCTGGCTGGAATGGAAAGACAAGGCCCAAAGTGGAATCGACATGATCAAGAAAAAGGCCCAGGAAAGAGGCGAGGAGCTTGCCGCGAAGCACTCCACGATGTTCGAAAGGGCCGCTTTGGACTCCGGTTATCCCGAGCGATTGGATATGACGTGGCTCATGGGCACGTTCGGCGCTCGGGCAGTAGTGGGGAAGGTCGGTGAAATGCTCTCGGAACAAGAACCGATCCCGGATGGCGTCAGCAAGGAAGAGCGGGTGAAACTGGTACGTGCCCGCGCGCAAGAATCAGCGAAGGTCGGAGCCCAAGTGTCAAGCGAGGCAGGCCTGAAGGCAACTCCTGTTGCCGCGTTCTTCATGAAGCTGGCGAACGAACAGCGGGAGCCTGAGTACTTCGGGGCCACGGTCAAGCCCGGCGATTCCGAGGCCATCCTGCTCAAATGGAGACTCGACGACGGTCGATACCGCGTGATCTACGGCGACCTGCGCGCAGAAACCGTCGACTCCCCAGACTGATCGCCTCGATGGGGCGTCCCAGAGAATCTGCAACGCAACGGCAACGTCATCCTGATCGCAGCGAAGGATCTCGCCGACGAAGGAGATTCTCCGCTGCAGAACGACGAGTCGTAACGAACGTTGCAGGCTCTTCCGGCCGGGCCATACGACTTCCGGACTCCAGCTTGGGAACCAGACTCCGCGATGCCCCGCTTCGCAGCACGGGAAGCACAGCTTCCCCAAGGCGCGTTCCCATGCTTGGGAACGAGTGCAACCAGCCGCGGGCCGTGTTGCATGCCATTCAATCGCGAGATTGAGCCCGCCTACACGTACTCCCACTCCCGAAGCCACTGGTAGTTGCGGGGCAGGCCGGCCCACATCTCGTCGACGGCCCGCTCCAGACGGCGGGACTCGGCCAGGTCGAGCCGGCGGCGCTCGCCGACGGCCTTGGCCGCGTTGCGGACCTGCTCGGCGGTAATCATTCCGGGGATCGCGGCGGTCAGGGCGTCGTTGGCCAGGACGTAGCGGAGGGTGAGCCGGGCACGCTCGTCGTCCTCCTCCCGGGTCGGCGAGTCGACCGCTTCCTGCGACTTGAAGATCGAGCCGCTGGCAAACGGCTTGATCCCGATCCAGCCGGCGTCGCACTCCTTGACCACGTCGATCAGGCTGTAGAGGTTGGGGGCTTGGGCGCTGGGGTCCTCCGCCACGCCGACCCAGCCGCCTTCGCCCGGCTCGACCCGCGCATGGGCCTTCTTCGATCCGGCGGTGTAGGGCACGACCACCGCCTGAACGTGCTCGGGATAGGTCTTGAGCATTCGGATTGCCCAGTCGTGCTTGTGGGTGGAAAGCCCGCTGAAGCGGACCTTGCCCGCGCGCTTGGCCTTGTCGAACGCTCCGATCATCGCCAGCTCATCGGCCTCGGTGTGGTTGTCTTTGGCCGTCCAGTAACAGGTGGGCCGCCAGAAGTCGACGTAGTCGAGCTTCGCCCGGCGCATCAGATCGTCGAGCGCTTCGAGAAGCTTCTCGGTGGTCTGCCACTCGGCAAACCGCATCTCGTGCTCGTAGAACGAGAATCCGAGGTGCATCGCGTCGCGACGACCGCGGAGGGCCCTGGCGTGAGCCAATACCTCGGGCTCGGTGCACGCGTCGATGTAGTTGATCCCGCAGTCGATGCAGGCACTGACGACGTCATGGCGGTTCTTCTGGAAACGGGGATCGTCGAGATTGGCTTTCAGCCAGTGACCGCCGTTGCAGACGTCGGGGATCACGGTGTGGATGTTCTTCCAATGCCCGCCCAGGCTCACCGCCGAGATCATCAGGCCGGTCTTTCCCAGACGCCGATACTCCATGTTCTCGTGGTAGCTGCGGGGCTTGACGTCCTCCGTCTCCGCCGGTCCGTCGACGCCGCGCGCCGCCTTCGCGCCGGCCGCCATTGCCGCGCTCGCCGCCGTCGCATCGCGGACGAATCTCCGCCGCGTGATTCGATCTCGTGCCATCGTCAGCTCCTCTCGGTTGATCGCTGTCTCGCGCTGGCTCGCCAACTCGGTCTGCCAGCGCGGAATCCCTTGTCTGACTGATAGCGTGGCCGCTCGACGGTGTCAACCACGCCGTACGGTTTGTTGATTCCCGGAATCGCGCGACTCCTACGTTCTGCTTCCCGAGCTGGAGCTTGAGAGCGAGCGTGAGAAGCCTTTTCTCCGCCGGGACAAGCCCGGTCGGGATTCCCGGATGACGCTCCTCCCCCAACAAGACCGCAACGGCCGAAAAATCTTCTAGTTTTCTCGAAATAGGGGGTTGACGCGAGGCGGCGTGGGCCGTATCTTCTAGTAAACTCGATAGTGCGGGCTGAGTTCGACGTTCCCGGGGACAAACGATGGCAAGACCGGCTTCCGAGCATCCGACGCGATTGGAGCTACAGATTCTCAAGGTCCTTTGGGATCGCGGACCGCTCAAGGTGCGGGACGTGCGCCGGGCGCTGGCCGAAAGCGGACGCGACATCGCCCATACGTCGGTCATCACGACGCTGAACACGATGGTCGACAAGGGGTTTCTCAAGCGAAGGAAGCAAGGCAAGGCCTTTCTCTTTTCGCCGCGCGTCGAGCGCGACGAAGTCTGCGTGCAGATGCTGGGCGACATGGTAGACCGCGTGTTCGACGGCTCGGCCAAGGCGGTCGTCCTCGGACTGTTCGATTGCGCCGAGTTGAATGCAGCCGACCTGAAGGAGCTGCGGCGTCTCGTCAGCCAGAAGGCAAAGGAACGGGAAAATGAACGCGAGTAGTCTGTGGGACGCGTTCCGTGGAATCGAGACGCGTTACTCTCTGGAGTTGACGCAGGCGCTGGTCCATTCTCTCTGGCAGGGCTGCGCCATTGCGATCGCGTATGCCGTGCTGGCGCATTTCTTGCGACAGGCTTCGGCGAACACGCGATACGTCGCCGGGGTGACGGCCTTGCTGCTGATGGCGGCTAGCCTGCCGGTGACGCTCCTGGTGCTTCCTTCGCTTCCGACCGCGGCGGTCGACACGGCGGCGCATCCGGGCGTGATCGCGACTTCGGGGACGACGTCCGCCGGGGCGGCCGAGACCGGCGTGAGCCCCGTCGGGCGGGCGCCGGTCGCGCATGACCTGCCGGCCGGCGCGGCTCGACCGAGCGGCACGGCACGGTCGCCGGGGGTCGATTCGCGCGGCGTGTCGATTCGCGGGCTTGCGGCTCGCGGCGTCACCACGGGCTTGGCGTGGGCGTCGCCGCACGTGGTCTACGTCTACTTGGGTGGCGTCGTTCTGATGCTGTCACGTGTTGCCTTCGGGTTCTGGGGAGGACGGCGGCTGCGCTCCGCGTGCACTGCGGTGACCGACGGCCCCCTCTGGAAAATCGTCGGCGATCACGCGCGCCGCCTGGGAATACGTCTCATTCCGGTGGTTGCCTATTGCCGACGGGTCTCCGTGCCGGTGGTGGTGGGCGTGCTGCGGCCGACGATTCTCGTGCCGGCAAGTCTCGCGTCGGGCCTGACGCCGCGGCAGCTCGAAGCGGTGCTCGTGCATGAGCTGGCCCATATCCGCCGCTTCGATCCGGCCGTCAACGTGCTCCAACGGCTGGTCGAGGCGATGCTCTTCTTCCACCCCGCGGTCTGGTGGGTCAGCCGCCGGATCACCGTCGAGCGGGAAAACGCCTGCGACGACTTGGTTCTCCGGTCCGATTGCCCGCCCACGGATTACGCCGAGGCCCTGGTCCGGATCGGCGAGCTGTGCAGCGGTGCCGCGGGCGATCGCCGGCCGCTCGCGCCGGCCGCACTGGCCGCAACGGGTAAGAACTCCTCGCAGTTCAAGCGGCGCGTGCTGCGCGTGCTCAACCACGCCGAGACGCCGGCGATTCGTCTCACGACGACCGGCGTGGTCATTTCGATGCTCCTCATCCTCAGCGTCTTGCTGGCGCCGGTGGCCTGGCGAAGTGCGGCTCGGGCGGAACAGCCGCCGGAGGCCGCGACGGTTGCCGCGGATGACGATTCCCCGGAGGGAGCGAGGCTTCCTCAGGGCAGTCCGCCTGCCAAACGGGAGGCATTGCAGCCGGTATCGATGTCGGCCGAGGAGTTTGGCCAACTCCCGAAGGCAGATCAACGCGCGCTGCTTGTGCGCGTCTTCCGGCGACGCCTGGAGCATTCGGAACACCTTCACTATGAGTTGGAGCAGGTTGTCAGAAGGTACGAGAACCGCGACGGAGAGCCCGGCAAACCGTTGGAGGATGGCACGGCCGGCCGCTGGCAGTACCGGCATTGGCGGCTGGGCGATTCCTTTCGAATGGACGTCAACGCGTATCGGAATCTCACGGATGCCGACTTCGCGTCTTGCATCTCCATGGGCGTCAACGGCGAAGAAGGCGTGGGACGGAATACGACGATTCGCATGGACGGGAGCAAGCCGCCTTCCGGGCAGGTCAGGTATCCCTTCCATCCGAGCGGCGGCGACCGTTACCTCCGCTGGCTGGATTCTCCGAAGGATCCTGAGCTCGGGCAACATTTCTTCCCGTACCTTCTGAACCGAAAAGGCGAGTTCGACATCGAGGCGCCGGTTGCGGGCGACAAGGTGCGACTCAGCGTCCCCTGGCAGCCCGAGTGGGCCGCGGCGCCGGGAGGCAGCCGGGTGTACCTGCTCGATCCGCAGAAGGGTTTTCTTCCCGTCCGGTGTGATTCACGTTACGACGATCCCCCCACGAAGCCCCGCCCGAGGTGGCGAGTGGAGAAGTTCGTCGTCGAAGAGGCTCGGCTTGTGGGCGACGTGTGGATGCCCATCAAGCTGACGGAACAGGTAGCCGCTTCCACGGTACCCGACATGATCGCCGTTTATGAAACCACGGTATCGCGGATCGAATGCGGCACGGTGAGGCCCGCCGACGTCGTCGTGCCGTTCATCGAGGGGATGAAGGTCGTCGACACGATCGAGGGAGTGACCTACGTCGCGGATGCCCAAGGGAACCCTGCCGGCCCCGTCAAGGCCGCGCCCGGTTGGAGGCACGAGCCGCCTGAAGGCAGGCCGGAGCGGAAGCCGGCGGCCCCATCGAGCGTCGGCCCGGGCACGGCCGTTCCGCCTGCCAAGGGTTCTCCGATAGCCCGCAGATTGTCGGCCGGTGATCGAGAGATGCTGCGGATGGAGGAGGAGAAGGAGCGGGATCGACGGGCGTCGATCGCGGCGGCTTTGAAGGTCGTCGAATCCAAGCCGCCTGCCGCGCAGGAGGAGCGCGTCGAAGCCGCTTTGAGAATCCTGCGGATTTACAGGATCAGCGAAAATGAGGCCGCCTGGGCGTCGGCGATCCGTGCGCTCATCCTGATCGGCAAGCCGGCAGTGCCGACGTTGATCGACGAGCTCGATCGAACCAAAAGGGAAGAGACGTTGCGGGCGCTGGGATTCGTCTTGCGCGGGATCGGCGATCCCCGGGCGGTGCCGGCGCTGATCCGCGCGATTCCGCGGACCCATCAACCGTCCGGAAGCGACTTTGGACTTCGCATTGACGACGATCGCGAGCTGCTCAGGTTCATGCAGCAGCACGACAGCGACCAGCGGGACGGTTGGCAACGATTCACTTACGGGCGTCCGATCCGGGAAATCATGCCCGCGCTGGAGAAGATGACCGGCGAAGCGCATGGGTGGATGGAGCTCAACTTCGCTTCTCTCAAGGGAGGGGAGGCACAACAGCGGATCCAGCGGACGCTCTTTCTGGAGCTTGCCGAGCGATGGGCCGACTGGTGGTCGGAGAATTGGCCGAGGTACGTCGAGGACGAGGCCGACGCGCAGCTCGATCGGACCAAGCGCTCGCTGGACGAATACTCGATATCGATCGCCGCGGCGCCCGATCGCGCGCCCCGACAGGAGTTTCCCCGCGGTCCGAACGTGGCCGTAGGGGGGAACGTAGTCGACATTTTCATCGAATCATTCGACGAGTCGCCGTCGAGCGGCTTTCTGGATCTGGATACCGGGCGACATCCGAAGCCGCCCGACGAGCTCGTCGAGAAATCTGCGGGCCATGAGCCCTCCAAGCAGTTGCTGGCGTGGGCCGAGCGGGAGGGCGTCGACCTGATCAACGTCAGAATCACGCCCCCCGGCAGCGACGAGACGTTCTACGCTTTCCAGCCCGTGGGGATGACGGTGTGGCGCGTTGAGAAC
>DATKZH010000226.1:0-2982 GCA_035528065.1 Thermoguttaceae bacterium
TGAATCATGCGGTTGTCAAACTGCGCATCCTCCAACAAGCGAAGCGTGCCAGGAAGTTTCGCCGCTTCGAGCCGCTTGAAGCCTTCAGCGCTCGCCTCGTTGTATTCGCTGATTACGATCTGCGAGAACGCCGCGAACCGCTCGCAGTCTTCCGGGACCAGCGTTCCGTTCGACCAGAGAATGAAGCGGGCCTTCGGTGCCTCGGCCTTGATACGGTCCATCAGGCCGAACATCCGATCCATTTCCAGAAGCGGCTCGTTGTAGTAGATCCAGCCGATCAAGCCGGTGAACCCCAGATCACGGTATGCCGCGACGGCGCAATCGACGATCGTGTCATCATCAATCACCCTTGTTGTGTCCAAAGCACCATACCGCTCGGGGTGCGTATTCGGACAATTCACATGAGATTTCCCGAGGTTGCAGTCGCTGCCAAGTTCAAACTCCAGCATCTGTGTAAGTGCGAGCGGTCGGGCCTCCGTGTCCTTCCGCCAACGGTGCGCCGTGTTGTCGTCGCCGTCGCGGAAGTTTCCAAAGTCACGGTTCCAGCTTTGGAAGTCGGCCTTGCCGTGGTGCGTCAAGCGTGGCTTGCTCGTGATCCAGGTGTTGGTCACGCCGGCTTCCCACAACTCGCGGGAGAACAGCCAATCCTCCGACTCTTGATATTTCTCCCACCGGTTGCTCTCTTCGCCTCGCACGATCTTTTCAGGAAAGCGGAAGGTGAACTTCAGCGTTCCGTCCGGATTGGTCGCGTGGAAAGCAGGGTTCCGCAGGTCGCATGCCCACATTGCCGTATTGTGCAAGAGCGGGTTATCTGGATAGCCGGCCGCCACGTTGTCGAACGTCTCGGGAAGATCGTTCAACACTTCGCGTTGCGTGAATCGGCGGTATGCTTCCCAGTGATGGTCCGGATCGCAGATCCCGCTTGACGTGAGGCCCCGCATATCCTTGATCGGCGAGACGGCCGACACCATGGCGGCTTCGTGCTCGTCCATGATGTCAAGCAGAATATCCAGCCAGCGCTGCGCGGGGTCTGGCGTGATGTCACCGTGGAGCATGGCGAAGTGCGTTATCTCGCCGGCGTCGTAGAGATTATGGGCATCCGTCCACAACAAGTTGAAATCCACCACGCCGGAGAAGCCGAGGCCCCCGTTGAATGGACGAACAACGTGTTTCGCAGACGAATTGACCACACCCGTTACCGTTCCCCAACAAAATTGCAGCCCCGGAACTCCTAGATAGACTTTGTGTTGCTCTGACATTTTTGGCTCCTGCAAACGGCCGGCGGAGGTTTGGGATGCAGGGCCCTCCCCTCCGTCGACCAACCCCGGAAAGTGAAATTACGCCGTATCCGCCGTTGACGTCGGGCCATACCAGGCGTTAGTGCTCTCGGACACGAACGTCGAGATAGTGTTTGCGGCTACGGTGATTGCATTGTTGGCCCCGGCGAGGTTGACTTGCTTGCCGAGCGGCGGGTAAATCAACAGCGTTTTGTCCGTGACCATGTTGATGACGACGCATTGCGCACCGTCGACGCAAGACGGAAGCTGGACGCCCTTCGCGTTGTCGGATGCCGACACGAGGTTCCATCCTTCGGCGAGTGCCCCAGCGGTTGCGATGTTGCCACCGGCCGCCACCGCGTCGCCCATTGGAACGCGCGGCATCTTGCCGAGCGTTAGGCTAGCGGCGTTGGTGCCGATGGTGATCGCACCCTTGGTGGCACCGGCGCCGGAGTCAATCACGATCGCCCCAGCCGTTCCGTTCGTTGCGTCACCGGCACCCGATATGATAGCCAGGGCACCACCGGTATTCCCAGCCACCGGCCCCGCACCGCCAGCGATGGCAATCGCTCCACCGTCGCCAGTCGTCCCGGCTGCCCCGCCAACGAGGCTTCCCGCACCACCGGCGCCGGTTCCCGCCCCGGCCCCGCCCGTGACAGAGACCAGACCGCCGGCCGCGTTTCCATCACCTGCACCACCGGCGGCCACAATGGCACCACCGGCGCCGGCGTTCCCCGCAATGCCGGTCACGCCAAGACTCGCATCCGACCCCGTGATGTCGTCGGCCGTCACGCTCCCGGCAATCGTCGCCGTGCGTTCGGCCGAGGTCATTTTCACGTTCACGTAGCTGGCAGTATTGGCCGCGTTGGCGGCCGCCCATCCCATCAGGTTGCCAGTCGAATAGGAGTTGTCGGCCGCTCCGCTCAAGGCGGTTCCGGTGACAGGCGATCCGTTCTCGTCCCAATAGACCGCGTCCCCGACAGTGAACACGTCGGATGTTTTGGGTACGTCCCAAAGGCCCTCAACAGCGAGGGCGCCCTGGGTGTTCGCGGCGATTGCCACCGGGGCAATCAAAGGAACGGAACCGATCACGACCACCTGGCCGGCAATGACGGCGTTGGTCGGCGTATAGTCGACCGAATCGCCTACTTTGCGAAAAATCGCGGGTGTCTGTGCCATGGTATGTTTTCCTTACTGAGAAAAGTCGATTGATTGTTGTCGGCCGCTTGGCCGCCTCTTATGCCTGGGCTTCGACGCTCGCCCGGTACTCGGTCATCTGCGCCCCGAAGTCGTGGTAGCCTCGGAACTGAATTCCAAGGGTATTGAAGTCGGCGTCGGCCGATTCGATCGTGGGGCTCTGCTGGCCGTTCAAGAAGCACATTGACGCCGACGCCAGAATTGCCGGGCTGCACAGCATGTGCCAGCTAGTGGCCGAGTAACCCGTAAACGACGAACTGCCAAGTTCCGGCACGACGATCGGCTTGAACTTGTTTTGGTAGACGTTCGTGGTGAACGTCTTGGTACTCGCCGTCGTGTCCCTGATTTCCTGCGAGACGTAGATATTGCGAGCCGTGTACTCCAGGTCCGTGGGCACCAGGATAAACTCGGGCTCCAGATTCATCATGTTCCCGTCCGGCGCCGCTAGGTCGCGGAACGCCTTGACGGCCGCCGTCAGTCCGGCTGACGCAAGCGCCGCGGAGGTAAC
>DATKZH010000227.1:0-2698 GCA_035528065.1 Thermoguttaceae bacterium
TCGTGCCCGTTTTGCCGCGTCCCTTCCGGAAGCCCCTCCAGAGCCAAGGGGACCGTTTCGTGAATCGTCAACTCAACGGTCTTGTGACGCTTGGCAGAGCCGGGGCGCTTTCCCCGACGCTTCTTCTTGTGCGAGGGATCCGGGTGCGGCTCGTTCAAAGTGCTCGGTCGGATCACCGGACGCCGGGGCAACCCCTTCAGGCGGGCAATCTCGTCACGCAGTCGCTGGATCTCTTCCCGCTGCTGCTGAACCAACCGCAGCAGCAGCTCGACCACGCGCGTCCGTTCCTCCGGCGCGATCTCAATGCCGGAGACCTTGATCCGTTCGTTTCCATTCATGACCCCATAAGAAACACCCAAACCGCCCTCCGTGTAAAGAACAGTTTCCCGGGGTTATTGAGAAGCTACGCGAATGGTTACGATTCCAGTTGCTTTTTGTAGACAGTAAAAAATCGACGTAAGTCGTTGCCATGCAACAACTTTCTGCAGACAGAACGATGCTGCTTCAGGAAGCTCATATTATCCGTAACATATTGTAGTAACACGACTTACGTCCATTCGGCTGAGGGGGACTTCGGACTAAGCTGCCGCAAGAAGTGCGATCGGAAGGTTGCGTCAGGAGCGGCGGGGGATCAGACTCCATATCAATCGGTGCCCCAGAAGCTGACTTCCCTGGGGCACCGCTTCGCTATGCCCCAGCCGCCCACTGCAAATGACCCTTTTTCAACGGGCTGCTGGCCGTCTCGACGCGTCCGACCGTCAGGCTCCTATTCGGCCGACGCTACGTCCCAACGACATGACGTGTGACAAGGTCCGCAGGTACATCACGCCATCGCTCACCGAGGGCGTGCTGTGGCTCGGCTCGCCCAGATCGATCTTGGCGAGGACCCTAAACTCGTCGGTCGCGGACAGCACGACCATCTCGCCGGAATTCGCCATGCAGAATATCCGATCGTCGACGCGAACCGGAGACCCCAGATACTCACCGCCGACCCGCTTTCGCCAGTGAATCTTGCCCGACGGTCCGTCGATGCAGGTGACGATTCCCCGATCGCTCCAAATGAACACCAACGGCCATTTGGCTACCGGCGTGATCACGTAGGGTGCCGCCTGGTCGATCCGATACAAGACTTCCGCAGCCACGCCCCGCTCGGGAATTCCCGGTCTGACCGCCACCAGATACTTGCCCGCGGTTCCTCCGCCGTTGCTGGCAAAGATCATCCCCGAGGCAACCAGCGGCGACCCGGTCGTGCGGAGTTCGAACACGTCATCCAGAGCCCAATTCGCGGCCCCGCTGGCCGGATCGAGGCTGGTGACGCCGTGGGCGCAACTCAGCACGATGACCTGGGCCTTCCCGCCCTCCGGCTCGAAAAGGCAGGGCGTGGAAAACGTGGCCTTCTTCGACTCCCGGTCGACCTGCCAGCGAGTCTGGCCCGTCTTTCGGTCCAACGCCACAATCGTACTGATTCCGCCCGGGTCCTGATCGTTGGACAACACCACCACGTCGCCGACCAGCATGGGGGACGTTCCGAAACCGTCCTCCGCCACGAACGGCCCCAGATTGCGCTGCCAGAGTTCCGTACCATCGCGTCGGTCCAGCGCACGCACGACGTGTTCGTCGGGCGTTGCCCAGACCACGTAGAGCCGATCCGCGTCGACCGCCGGTGTGGCGCACGCATCGCAGTTCGCCTTGTACTTCGGATGTGGCTTGGCCTGGAACTGCCGCGTCCACTTCACGCTACCGTCAGTCGTGTTCAGGCAGAGGGTGATGAAGGTCGCCGACTCTTCGATGGTGCTGGTCACGTAGAGCCGGTCATCCCAAATCACGGGTGAACTGAAACCCTTGCCGGGCAGTTGTATCTTCCAGTTGTAATCCCTTTCGGTCCACGTCTCGGGTATGTGCGAAGCCTGACCGACGCCGCAACCGTTGGGCCCGCGGAAACGAGTCCATTCCTGGTTATCAGCTGCCACGGGCGCGGCTGAGCCAAAGATAATGGAAGTCAACAAAACCGGCAGGACGCATAATCTCATCACGATGCTCCACGGCGGGGACACGCTGGCCATTCAGTACGACGAAACTCACAACATGGACTGTAACATCCGACGGGGCGGGCGCGAAGTCTCTAGAGCTACCGACGAATACGCATCCGATTGTCCCTATTGAGGTTCCCTGACGACCACGGTTGTGTTGGTCGCATATCAGTCGGCTGGAAATCCGTCACGAAACGAGCCAAGTCGATGTGTCGAGACTGGCCGGCAACTCGCGAGATGGCCTGGAAGCCGCGGCCAGAAGGGCTCATTACGATTTCTTCCGCAGCGAGTTCGATCATCTCTGCAGAAGAGGGAGGGGATTGATGCAAACTTGAGAACACTATTTCGCGTCCAAAACACTCAACTTGTTTCCGAGTCCCGAAAAAGGAGTATGCCGTGAAAGTTGGCGATTTTCAGTGGGCGCGAAACCCCACCCGGCCAATCGGTCGCTCGGCCGGAAGCAATCAGACCGGCGCAGGAGGTAACGAAATGCGATGAAGTCCTCTGGTATCCCGACAGGTATCTGTACCGAGAGTTGGGCCTTGGACGAAGCGGCTTCGCCGCGGGAGGGAGGAGCGGTTTGGAAGGGTGGCGAGGGATGGGAGGGCATCGGGCGTTGATGGGGTCTGGCGTGTGATACGTTTGGATTTCCGGCCGGTGTGGCTGGA
>DATKZH010000228.1:0-7891 GCA_035528065.1 Thermoguttaceae bacterium
GGTTCGCCGGGCAGTACAGCCTCTTTCCGGCCGTGGAGAACAGCATTCACGACCATCGGATCGACGAGCTGATTGAGCTGGTGAGCGATTTGTTCGCCCTCTACGCCCGAATCGAGAAGGAGGCGGCGGCCGCCGGTCGGACGGATCTTCAGAAACGGCTCTCCGACGACCTGGGCGCAATGGCCCGGTGGTGGGACCAGTTCGCCAGCACCGAGGTCGGCGACGTGGAGGGCGTTTCGGGACGCCAGGCGTGGGTGTCGGCCGGGCAGGTCGCGGGGGCCATCGCCGCGTGGCACGAGGCGGGAACGGCCGCCGGCGACATCGCCTTCTGGAAAAAGCACGTCGAGCCGTTCAACTCCCCGGAGGCGTTTGCCCTGTTGGCGGAAACCCTCATCGAACGCGGGGACCTGGTCGCTTCCATGGCCCTGCTGATGCTATGGCTTAGCCGAGCCGAACAAGTCCCCTTGGCCGAAGTCGACTACTCGTTTGACGCGCTGGCCATCCGTTGGATGGAGGAGCTCTGGGGGCTCGGCGCGCGCGACGGGCCCGCCGAGGCCTCGACCGGCGCGCGTGCCGTCCGGCCCGAGGACCGATGGCCGCTTACCCAGAAGTTTTTCGATTACCTGGAGGCCAACGCCGACGAGTACTGGGACGTGCCGCGGTTGGAGCTCGTCGGCGAGTCGGCCCCCAACGGTGCGGACGCGGAGCAAGGAGACGACGATTCGGAGGGTCTGTTCAGCGCGGCCTACGAGAACGTGACCTACCGCGACACGACCGACGACGGCTTCGAAGGGGAGATGCTCGAAGGGGGCATCCCGACGACCGACTTCGAGCTCGCCCTGGAAGCCGACCGGATCAGCCGGCGGCTGGCCTTTCTGGCCACGGTCGCCCGCCTCTGGAAGCTGGCCGCCGCGGCTTCGCGAGCGCCCGGCGCCGCGGGCGAGGATCGCGACGAGGTCCTGGCCGGCTGGCGCTCGCAGGCGTTGGCCGGTCACGGCGGTTTGTTTCAATTGGCCCGGGCGGTGCACGGCTACCGCATCCGGTCGTCCTCCAGCGCCCTGGACGCGATGGTGGAGTACGACCGGCGTCGGGGGATCAAGGATGCCCTTCTGGAGTGGATCGTCGCCGCTTGTGTGGAAACGGCCGATGCGGCCCACTTTCTCCTGGCCGCCGTGGATCGAGAGGAGCCCATCGACGCGTTGGAGGCTTGGGAAGCATCCGCCCGGGAGGTCCTGCGGGCGGTGTTCCGCGGCGATGGCGATTGCGTGCGTGCCGTCTGGCCCGAGCTGCTGGTAGCCTTGAGCCGGCAGCCGCTCTTGTACGTCCCCACGTCCAGGGGTGGAAACCCTCAGCGGATCGTCGCCTCGCGATCGGTGCAGCGGACGCTCGCCCGCCTGCTGACGTACGCCCCGCGCCTCGGTCTGCTCACCGAGACGTACCAGTTGTTGGAGACGATCCAGGAGATGGAGCGGAGCCACGCGGTCGGGCCGGGTGCGATTACCGAGTTCGACCGGCTCTTCGAGATCGGCTGCCGGGGGATCTGCGAGTGTCTGGTGGTCTCGTCCGAGGACTGGCCCGAAGAGGCGACGGGACGCCGAGGCCCCGCGAGACCGTCGGACGCCGAGCTGGTCGGCTGCCTGGAACATGCCACCCAACTGCTGCTCCAGTGCTGGATGGACCACAGCCGCAACATCCGGCTCTCCGTGCTGGAAACGGTGGCCGACAACGGCCGCTGGCGAAAGCTCAAGAAGTTCGTCCGCAGCTATGGGCACGACCTGTTCACGCAATCGTTCATGAACTACGGCAACCTCCGTGCGATCCTCCACCAGGGGGCGGATGCGTTTCTCCGTTCGCTCGAGGAGGAACCGGACGCCGAAGCGCCGCTGCGCCTCGTCGACGATCTGGACCGCGGGATCCCGTGCGAGGACGCCGCCCGCTGGCTCGAGCTGGCCTGCGAGGCGGTCGTGGAGAACTACTCCGAATACGTCGACTACAACAGCACCACGACCCAGTCCGACCATGGCGAGATGCTCTACACGCTTCTGGATTTCCTCCGGCTTCTGGCCAGCTACGATCGGGTCGCCTGGAACATGAAGCCGATCGTAGTCGCCCACGACGTGATGGTCCGCGAGGGGCGCGACGCGGCCGCCGGAATCTGGCAGGAGGTCGTGGCCGGGCGGACCGCCTCCGTGGCCGAGGACCATCTCGAGCGGTTCGAGCGGTTGAGCAAGCAGTACGGCATGTGGCTCCCGAGCATCGCGGAGCGGCTGGGCGAGCGGTTCGTCCAACCGCTCTCGATCGACCGGTTCTGCGCGCTGGTGCGTCCGGCGACCGAGGATCTCCAGGGCGAGCCTCCCTCCCGCTCGTTCGAGCGACTCGAACAGGAGGTCGCCCGGTTCACCCGAGAGCCCAGCGGCGTCGGCTTCGAGGTCCCTCGCTGGCTGGAGGCCCTGGAAGACGAAGTCGCCCGCGTCCGATCTCGAGCTCCCGAAGAGCATGAGCCGGAAGACCCTACCACGCCCATCCCCCAGGTCCGGCTCTCCCGCCAAGAAGCAGAACGCCAGTTGGAGAGCTGGGAAGAGCAGGCGTAGCCGGCGATGCGTCGTATCTTGCTCGTGTGCCTTGTGGCGATGGACAGCCGGGCTTCGCGGATCTGGCCGAGATTCCTACCCGGCTCCAGGCGAAGCCGCAAGCGGCTCGCGATGCCCCCCTATCCCGCGTTGAGACAGCCGAGCGTCCAAACGTGTTCAAGTTTGACGCTTGCGCGGGTCGATAGGGTTCTGACGACGAGCGAGACTCTGCCGGGGCTACGGCTATACCCAATTCGGGGGATGCGGGGATGCTTCTGCGGTTCATTCAACCTCTGCGCGGGTTGGCCCGACTGTTCACGGCCGCGGGCACGCCCCGACAGCTTGCCCTCGGGCTGGCCATGGGGATGCTGATCGGGCTGGTGCCCAAGGGCAACCTGACGGCCGTCCTGCTCGCGGTGATTCTGCTCGCCAGCCGGGTCAATCTGGGCGCCGGCATGATCGGGGCCGCCCTGTTTTCCTGGGTGGGAATGCTCGTCGATCCGCTCTCGCACCGCATCGGCCAGGCGTTTCTCACGCACGAGTCGCTCCAGCCGACGTGGGCCTACCTCTACGACCTGCCGCTTGCCCCCTGGACCGCGCTGAACAACACCGTCGTGCTGGGGAGCCTGCTTCTCGGTCTGTGGCTGTTTTACCCCGTCTACCGCCTGAGCGAGCTGGCGTTTGCCCACGGGCAGCCCCGGGTGGTCGACTGGCTCAAGAAGTATCGGATCGGGCAATTGCTCGGGGGGGCGGAAATGGCCGCCGGTTGGAGGGACCCATGATTCGCTGGAGCTACGTGATCCCCAGGCTGCTCCTGCTCGGGGCGCTCGTGCTGGCCTTGTGGGCGGGGCTCAATCCGCTCGTTCGCTGGACCATCGTCTCGATGGGGCAGTCGGCGACCACGGCCAAAGTCGAAATCGATCGCGCGGAAACGTCGCTTCTCGGCGCGAAGATCCATCTGACCGACGTCCGCGTGGCCAACCCGCAAGACCCGATGGAAAACCTCTTCGAGGCGGATCAGGTCACCCTCGCTCTCGATTCCGACTCGCTCTTGCGACGCAAGCTCATCGTGCGTGAAGGCCGGGTGAGCGGCTTGCGGTTCGGCACCGACCGCGACGCTTCCGGAACACTCGACTGGTCGATCGATTGGGACGTCGAACTCCCCCATGCCGACCTGGGCGAGCTGGGCCGGCAGCGCCTCGATCAACTGGCCGATATCCTCAAGCAACAGCTCGTCGAACAGGCCGAACAGTTGGAATCGGTGCGCCTGGCCAAGGACCTCTACGAGCGGTGGCCCGTCGAGTACGAACGTATGGAAGCCCGGGCCGATTCGCTCCGAGGGCGGGTGGAGAGCCTGCGGGCGTTGTCCGACACGGTGCGAGACAACCCGCTTGCGGACAACCCGCTCCGCACGCTCGGCGCCTGCCAACAGGCCGCGCTCGAGTTGCAGCAGATGCGCCAGGAGATCGTCGATCTCCGCAGCGAGATCGAACGGCTCCGCCGTCAGGCGCTCAACGACAAGGACGCCGTCGTCCTCGCAAAAGACCGAGACCTGGAAAAGATTCGGGAGACGTTTCAGGGGGAGAGCCTCGACGCGGAGACTCTCTCCGAGTACCTCCTGGGCGAGGAGCTGAGCGAGACGGTCCGCAGCCTGGCCGGGTGGGTCCGTTGGGGGCGAAAATATCTCCCGACGGACGTCGAGCGGCCCGAGCCGGTTCGCGGGCGTGGCGTCGATGTCCTGTTTCGCGGCGTTCGCCGGCGTCCCGACTTCCTGATCGAGTCGCTGGTGCTCGACGGCGAAGCCCAACTGGGCGGCCGCCGCGTGGAGTTCCTCGGCACCGCCGCCGGCATCACCACGCAGCCCGAGCTCTACGGCCGGCCCGTCGTCCTGAAGGCCCGAATCAACGCCCAGACCGAGGTCGCCCTGGAGGCCGTCCTGGACCACACGGGCGCTGGCGCCCACGACCGCATCACCATCAGTTGCCCCGATTGGAAGCAGCCGGAGCGTGTGCTGGGCCGGCCCGACCAGTTGGCCGTGTTCGTCTCGCCCGGGAGCACGCACCTCTGGGTATCGCTCGACCTGGAAGGGGAGCAGCTTTCGGGCCGGATCCTCGTCCAACAAGGGCCCGTCGAGCTGATCCCCGACCTGGCGGCCCTCCGCGTCGAGCCGCGGCTGGCCCAAAGCCTGCAAACGGCGATGAGCGAGGTGCGCCAGATACGCGTGGTGGTCGACCTCTCGGGCACGCTGGAGAAGCCCGAGTGGCGCTTTCAGTCCAACCTGGGTCCGCAGCTTGCCGGGGCCGTGAGCGGGATGTTCGAGCGGGAGCTGGACGCCCGTCGCCGGGAGCTTGCCGCGTACGTGCGCTCTCAGGTGGAGGAGCAGCTCGCCCGGTTTGAAGGGCGGATTCTGGCCGAACAGCAAGAGCTGCTCGCCAAGCTGGATCTGAACAACACCCAGATCCGAGAGCTCAACCAGTTGATCGCCCAGCGGCTCCGATTGCCGAAGGGCGTCCTCGCCGAAGGCCTGCCGCAGGGGCTGCCCTTCCGGTTCTGAACCGCGGTGGTCCGACTCCGGTAGCGGTCCGCCCGTGGCTCGGGAACTCCTTCTTCTCGCATCGTTCCCACGCTTCCGCGTGGGACAGGATTCGCGCATCGTTCCCACGCTTCCGCGTGGGAACGGACGGGCCGGACGCTTCGCGTCCGCCAGGCGCAACTGCTTGAGGTCCCGTCGCTTGCGAGGATCTCGGGACGCGAAACGTCCGATGCCACGTCACGACGCGAAGCGTCGTAACGATGCGCGGGGTCGTAGCGAGCTTGTGCTTCCGCGACGCACCATTAGAATTGGGGGCATCCCCGTCGGACCGCGCAGAATCGGGGGCGAGGTAGTGCTGTGACGACGCCGCCGAAATCCTCGATCTCTTGCCCGCTCGAAAACGAATAAAACCTGCCCGGCGCGAGTCTATCTGAGTGAAAAGCGTGATGAAGCACTGATGGACGAGCCCGACGAAGCCCTGATCCGCCGATGCCAAGCCGGCGACACCGAAGCGTTCGGCCTCCTGGTCAAGCGATACGCGGGCCGGGCGACGGGGCTCGCGATGGTGCTGGTGGGCAATTACTCGGACGCCCTGGACGTCTCCCAGGAAGCCTTCGTGCGTGCGTGGCGGCACGTCCGCAAGTTCCGCGGCGACTCCAGCTTCTTCGCCTGGTACTCCAGTATCCTGCGAAAGGTCGCCCTGACCTGGCTCGGGCGCCGCCACCGACGAAAAGAGACGGAGCCCGTGGAAGCCTGCCCCGTGCCGGCACCGGGCGCCGACCCGGCCGTGCTGGCCGAGGACAACGAACAGACGGAGCGCCTGTGGCAGGCGATCCTGCGGCTGGCCACCAAACACCGCGAGATCATCGTGCTGAGCCATTTCGAGAACCTGTCGTACAAGGAGATCGCCGGCGTACTCGAGATCCCCATCGGGACGGTCATGTCGCGGCTGCACGCGGCGCGTCAGGCCTTGCGCAAAGAGCTTTCGGACGAGCGGCCATGAGTTGCGAAGACTACAGGCAGTTGATCACCGGATACGTCGACGACGAGTTGTCGGTCGCCGATCGCGAGCGGCTCGAAAGCCACCTGCGCGCTTGCGACGCCTGCCGGCGGGAACTGGACGAACTGGCTGCCTTCAAGGAGCACCTGACCATGATCAAGTTCAAAGAACCCTCCGATGCCGAGCTGGAACGCTACTGGAGCCGCATCTACAACCGCCTGGAGCGGGGCCTGGGCTGGATCCTCTTCTCCCTGGGCGCGATCGTCGTCCTCTGCTGGGCGGCCTTCGAGGCGATCGAAGAGGTGATCAAGGACCCGGGCATCTCGCTCGTTCTCAAAGTAGGCGTCGTCTCCCTGATCGTCGGCGGGGTCGTGCTGTTTGTGTCGATCGTGCGCGAGCGGCTCACGATCAGGAAAACCGACAAGTACTCCCGGGAGGTCGAAAGATGATCGTTGTCACCTCGGAAACCATCGTGGACAAGAAGATCACGAAGACGCTCGGCCTCGTCCGCGGGAACACGATCCGGGCACGCCACCTCGGCAAGGACATCCTCGCCCTGTTCCGCAACATCATCGGCGGGGAGATTTCCGAATACACCAAGCTGATGGGCGAATCGCGCGAACAGGCCATCGACCGGATGATCCAAAACGCCGAGGAGCTGGGAGCCAACGCGATCATCACCGCCCGGCTCACCACCTCCATGCTCATGGGCGGCGCCGCCGAGATCGTCGCCTACGGGACGGCGGTGGTCGTAGAATAGGGTGCAGACTCGTTTCTACGTGCTCCAACCGCAGGTGTGCGAGTCCGGAAAGGTGCAGAGGCAGCTCGCCGACGACGTTTTCTCACGGCCTTCAGCCGATCCGGGCTCGGAGGGTCCCTTCTTGAACCCGGCTTGCCGTCGGAGCACGGAAGACCCACGTTGGCGTCTCATCGTAACCCGAAGCGTAAGCGAGGGCACACGTTGCTCCGAATTGCTCCGAATCCCTCGCTTACGCTTCGGGTTACAATGCTCAGAATACCCCAGGGGTTTCGCGCCGACGCGGTGCTGTGCGACTGAGCACGGAAGTCGTTCTTCGGGCGGAATAGCTTCCCCAGGGCCCACCCTCGCGTCGCGCGCCGGGGCGCCCGCCCGGCGAGGTAAGCTGGACGCGATGCGACCCGGCCAGAAACGGCCTTGCGGCTCGGCGCTAACCTGGTATGCTCGAACACGTTAGGCGGAAGATGGGCGCCCCGAGAGGCCCCCGAAAAGCCCGTCCAAATGTCCAACAAAGGCCCCGGCCGCCGGCTGCAAGTCGTTGCTGCGACACGAGTTATGGCGAAACCAATTGTTGGACAGAAATTTCGAGTCTCGTGCGGAAATGCAAGTCCTTTCCACCCCACGCGTTGCGCCGAGCGCGCGTCCAAGAAGGCGGTTTCGCCCGCGATTAACCGTGCGCGCAGGTGGCCTAGGACCAGCGCGCATTCCCCCTGGAACCCCAGCGCATTCACCATGGGGCCCGCGCGCACGTGCGCTGGGGCCCGCGCGCACTTGCGCGCGCTGTTAATTGGGACCTCACCCCGCAACAAGCGACTAGTCCGGCCGCGGCGTGGCGGGGCTAGGAGGGAAGATAATCTTCCAAAATCAATACGTAGAAACGAATGGTTGCAACCCCCGGATCGCGTCAAGCTGCGTGGTTTAGGAAGCTGGCGAGGTGGTCACGATAGGGGTAGAGCGTTTGTTGTTCCCGCTCGATGCGCGCGGCGTGAAAGGAGGTCCAGTCTTCGTTGACGTAGATCGCTCGCAGGCTC
>DATKZH010000229.1:0-7926 GCA_035528065.1 Thermoguttaceae bacterium
TCGTGCCCGTTTTGCCGCGTCCCTTCCGGAAGCCCCTCCAGAGCCAAGGGGACCGTTTCGTGAATCGTCAACTCAACGGTCTTGTGACGCTTGGCAGAGCCGGGGCGCTTTCCCCGACGCTTCTTCTTGTGCGAGGGATCCCGGTGCGGCTCGTTCAAAGTGCTCGGTCGGATCACCGGACGCCGGGGCAGCCCCTTCAGGCGGGCAATCTCGTCACGCAGTCGCTGGAACTCTTCCCGCTGCTGCTGAACCAACCGCAGCAGCAGCTCGACCACGCGCGTCCGTTCCTCCGGCGCGATCTCAATGCCGGAGACCTTGATCCGTTCATTTCCATTCATGACCCCATAAGAAACACCCAAACCGCCCTCCGTGTAAAGAGCAGTTTCCCGGGGTTATTGAGAAGCTACGTCAGCAGCACGTCGCGCGTACCGTGGCCGCTGAGGTCGACAGCAGCCATCAGCCTTGCGAGTTCACCTTTCGCGATCGCAAGGCTGCACAGACGACGACCGCGACCGTCGAAGAGTCCCCGCGGAAGGGAAGAACCGATCTCCTGAAGACCGTCGCCGTTCCAGTCAACGAGGAGATGATGGCGAGTGTAGTCCGTGTTGATCCGGCCAAGCTGGTTGCCCCGCTGGTCGAACAGGCATAGCGGCTTGGGAGGCGCGGGCAAATGGTCGATGTCGACAACCAGCTCCAAGCCGGGTACGTCGTCGCGGATTTCGCCCACATCAACCGATTCGTAGTGATGACCCGTCGCGCGCCAAACGAGTTGGCCGGCGCCGTCGGTCATTACCAGGGCATTGCCGCCGCACATCGTCATGACAAGCCGAGTGTCTTCGGGCCGTTTGGCCAACCGGACGACGCGCCAGCAGTCAGCGTGCCCCCCGTTCCTCCTGTCTTTCTCCGCTTGGAAGACCCAGCGAACCGAGCGGTCGGAGTTCAGCGTAGCGTAGCCGGCCAGGATTTCATCCCGGCCGTCGCCATCAAAATCGACGGGAAGGGGTTGATGAGAGGTTCGATAGCCGCCGGGCTGCTTGACCGTCCAGAGCAGGCGCCCGGCAGCGGAGTATAAGCCCAGATCTGTCCATAGCGTGTTTTGACCAAAATCTCCGAAGGCCACCCCCTGCCGGACAGATCGGCAAAGACGACACAATCGCTGGCGTGCTGCTCGATGGGGAAGGTGTTCGCCGGTTTTCCCGAGCGCCCGTCGAGGACAACGATTGAGCCTTGCATGGCCAATGAACCGAGGGCTTCCATCGGAAGCCCGGGTTCCCAGGGTGCACTCCACGTCGCACGATCATTCGCCGTGCAAACACCAATAATCGTCGATCTCCGCCTAGAATGACCTCATTCGCGCCGTTGTTGTCAAGGTCGTGGATCTGGCAAGCCACGTCGTGGTGGAGTTCCCGCCGGCCGAGCTTCGGATCGCCCCATCGCCAGAGGACGCTGCCATCGAGTTTCTGGACCGCCACCGACGAGGTGAAGTGGTCATCGTTCCTGTTGTAGTTCTGGGCGGAGACAATTTCGATCTCGCCGTCGCCGTCCACGTCGCCGGCAACAACCCAATAACCGCCGTACTCCGCGTCGAGTGTAATCGTTCGCCAGGGCACGACGACCGGTGCATCGGCCGAAGGGACTCCGCACGCGTCGGTTTCAAAGGATCCGGCCTGCTCCGCGCGTGCTGTCACGCAGCACAACGCAACCCAAACCGCAACCACAATGGCCGAGGTCTCGCGATGGATAGAGAAAAGCTCGTCTTCTCATGGTTGGCGTCTCCGGATCGGGGTAAATTCAAAGCCAGTTTTCATCCTGATCGGCCCGTCTTGGTGGTCAGTTGGTCGCGTAGCCGCGCTCTTTCAACACTTCGGCGATGGTCACTTCACCTTCTCGTCCTCCAGCTCGATCGCGAGGATGGTCCCCTCGCCCGCCGCAAGATTCAAGCGTCCCAGACGGCTGCCGCCTGCGAAGTCGCCGTCCTCCAACTCGATCTCCTCGTTGTGGATGATGTCGGCCAGTCCCGTCGTCCCTGCCTTCAGGCGGATCTCAGCAACGCGCGCTCGGTGGAAGTCGTCGTTGACCACGACCGCGTAGTAATTGCCCGTCGTGGGATCAATGAAGCACTGGCCCTCGATGGGCGATTCGACCGTCGCGACCAAGAGATCGGTTCGCTTCCACCGCCGGATGAGCGTCTTGTGAGGTGCGAGGAGTCTGTACGCCTTGCCGATCTCTTCGAGTTGAGGCGTCGCCGTGCCATTCGGGTTCGTGAGCGCGTTCGGCCCCAGGTCCGTTGGTTCCTTGGCCAGGATGATCTTGTCATTTCTCTTGGCAATGTCTGGCGGCGGCAGTGACTCCGTCTTCGCGTTCGGAGCCTCCGGCGCGAGTGTATAGAAGAGCACCCCTTTGCACCCGCTGCGGATCGTCTCCCAGATCTGCCAACGGACCTCGGCGAGCGTCGGGCAGCGCCAGTGCATATACGAGCCGGGAAGCGCGATCAGATGGCCGCGGTCATCATACCGCCGGGGGCCCCAAATGTCGCTGAAGCACATAGGCATGATCCACGGCGCCACGTCCTTTTCGCCGATGGCTTCGACCATCCGCCGCGCGTTGGTGCGGAAGAAGTGGCGGCTTGCTCCATCCGTGTGGGGCCCGTTGGGATCTCGAGGGCCGAAGAACGGATAGAGGTCGACGCATACGACCGGCAGGTTTGTCTCCTTCGGGACATGGGGCGTCTGCGGCCACATGCTCACCACGAGGCAGAAGCGATTTGGGTCCACCTTGCGGAAGCGTTTCCTCAGTTCCTCCATCCGCGGCAAAATCGTCTTTGACGGCTCATCGCTCAAGACCCAGCCGGCAAGCGTCTTGGACTCACCCGCGATTTCGACGACCCGCGGGATTACTTTGTCGTAGTACTGCCCCTCGTTGTGCCACCGCCACTGGATCTTGCCTTCGATGGTGCTCATGCTCGGGATGAGCCGGATTCCTCGCATCTCACATTCCGCGATGAGTCGCGGGAGATCCGCCTCGGCCATGTTCGTCACCCAGAGCGTATCCACGTAGTTCGCTCCGATCGCATCGAGCCGTTTGCCGACGTCCTCCCACCGATCGATGCCGTAGTGCCGCGCACACGCGTCCGTGCGCTCCCAACTCAGATACACGCCGAACGGCACCATGTCCGGTTTCCGGTCGGCAGGTACGTCGTCTTGACCGGCGGACCAGGAGGGAAGCGAAGCAAGACAGAGCACGGCGGCGAGCACTAAGGAGTGCTTAGAAACAAATGCGCGGTTCGCCACGCCGGCGCACGGAGAAAAACGGGCGGTAACGTGCTTCCAACCTTGCGAGCATTTTCCGGCTCCGCTTAGGCATCGAAATCTCACGGGCGTGGCCGCCGGACCAGCCATACGGATTATCGTTGGCTTATTCATGTCACATTCCAAGTTTTGCGAAGAAACGGGGGTTTCTGGAGTGGACACACTGCAAAAACCCAAGATACACATGCCAGGCAGTTCCTGGAACTCCTCATCCAAGACCGTCCGGCATCGGCAACGTATTCGGACGGCCCTGCCAGAGCCGCTCGGTGCCCCGCGCCACGATCACACGGCGTTCGGTCTCGCCGGAGATGTCCACCATGGGAATGCCAATCTCCCGCAACATCTGAGGGCGTTCGTCGGTCTTGTCTGCAGATTGCTTTGATGCCGAAATCACACTGTCCTTTCGTTGAAGAATTCGGCTACGCGCCCGGACCGCGGACTGCCACCCGGCCGTGCTCCCTGGACCGCGGCAATTCACTTCGCCGCCCAAAGCGAGTCCAGTAATTCCAGAGTTCGTTCGACCAACTCGCGACCGCCTTCGGGGCCCACTTCCGTGCTCTCGGGAATCGCCCCGTAGGCGCCTCCGGCCACCGATCGCTCGGTCGGCACGTAGCTGCCGCTGCCGGCAAGCTGAACCACAAACGTCTGAACGGCCTTGCTGCGGGCCTTCATCCGGATGCCGAAATCCAGGTACAACTCGAATGGGTTGGTGGCGATTGCCATGTCGCCAAGCCGGATCACATGGACTTCGACGGGCACGGCAGGCTGCGTCTTCTGTAGTTCGAAGCGGTCCAGTACTCTTGACGCCCGCGCCATCCTCCAATACACTCCGGTGATATCGTGAAACCAGCCGCGCTTCTGCTTGAGTTCGGGTTGCTCGTCGATTTTGCGGCGCATCGTTCCGTATTCTTCCCGCAGCCGCTCGAATGCCTCGTCCACCGATTCGAGTTGGGGACGATGGTGCGTTCTTCTGGGCGTCTTGATATCCTGCTCGCTCAGGCGCCGCCGGCTGAGTTCCACCCGTTCCCTGCGGTGGGAAAAAACCGGATTCCAGTCCACGGTCTTCTCCATGACGGGGAGGATGGAGGTCACGGCATCGCCGATCCGTACGGCGATCTGCTCGCGCCGGCTCCGCCCCGTGAGACGTTCCATGCGTTCTTCGGCCTTCCGCCCGACAAGGACGGCTGGCGACTGGTCGCCGGCCGCGGAACACTGCGGGAAGACGAAAAGCCCTTCTCCCAAGCGGTTGCGAAGCTCGTTGCGGGTTTCATGCCAGAAATCGGCTGAGATGCGGGAACCCCCGCTCACCTGGGACGGTACGGCAACGTTGATCAATACGCCGGTCAGTTCGCGGTCGGCATTCCAGGTATACAGCAAACCGACCGAATGATCTTCGTATCCTTCGACATGGCTGAAGTCGGGCCGGTCGACGCTGCCATACATTTGCGAACTGCCGCCGGCGTAGGCCGTCAGGCGATTGTGTCCCACCACGGCATGCCCCAAACCGAAGCTCACACCGCCGGGCTTCCGGTTCTTCCACGCCTGTTCAATGGCCTTGGCAATCTGATCGCTGGCGACTTCCACGTAGTCGAGCGGCGACATCGCCCCCAGATCGATGCCCCAGCGAGACCAGGCAAGCGGTATCTCCAAACCAAACTTGCCAAGCTTCTCGGCCAAATCGGACATCGTACGAGTTTCCGGTGCGCAATGAGTATGCGTCGCGTTTAGAACCACCTTGTTGGCATCGATTTCCGGCAGAGACTGTTCCACCTTGGCTCGGACCCGGTCCCGCAGTTCGTCGCTGATGGAGATCAAATCGCAGGAGACCATGATCACCATGCCGGCCGGGTCGCCGTCTTGGACCGACTCGATGGCGAGGACCGTCGCGGTGATCGGGTCCGCAACGCCTTCGGAAACGCGTGCTCGCGAAAACCCGGTGAGGACGACGGGTTTTTCGGGCGTCAAGTCGGCCGAGGCCCATCCAACGCGGAGTTGCCCGGCCTGTTCGGCATCGCTTCCTGCAAACGTCACCTGCCATGCCGGCCCCGCCACCAGAAGCGAAACAAGAGCGGGCACCCAGCCTCCAAAAAATCCAAATGAGTTTCGATACATCATTATCATCTCCCTATTTGTCCGGGGTGTAATCGTATCGAGGCGGTGCCGTGTCGCCGCAATACCACGTGCCCGTGTAGACGAACAGCTTGTCCTTGAAGACGAGAAAATGCGGGTCGCGCGTATCGCGCTTCGCCACGCTGAAACGATGCACCTGGGTCCATGCGGGCACTCGTCGTTTTCACGCCCGGCCATTCCGCGGCATGGGCAGTTGCGGCGAGTGCGACGATGCAACACACAAACGTCGCTGTGCGAATCCAATGGCTTGTGGGGATGGTTGTGCCGGCCACCGGGCTCACGGGTCCACCGTCAGAATCGAATACAGATCCAGTTGCGGCACGGCAACCGTTGCCCGGCCGTCCGCCCACGTGATATCCAGCGGCTTGCCTTCCGGCTGCATCGCAATCGATTTGGGAGCCTGTTTCAGACGGATCGAAACCGTCAGCGGTCCGACCGGTTCGATCGTCGTGATTCCTCCGTCCGGTGCGTTCGCGTGCGGTCCGGACGTATTCACCAGGTGAATCGAGAGCCTTCCGTTCAACATTCGCGGGCCGACATCAACATCCTTGGCGCCAGTGACCTCGACAATCGGTGCAGGGAAAACCTGCCTGAGGACGCTCGGGAACGTGCCGTCGACGCTCTCGACGGCGACGATGGAAGAGTCGGCCTTCATCCCCAGTTCGGTTTCGAAGAGCTTGGCCGGACCCGGACCGATCAGCAGCAGGCTGCCGCCGGTTTTGGCATACGCCGCCAGCTCGTCGCGAAAGTCCGGTTCCAGATACTTCCAGCCCGGCACGATGATAACAGGCCATTTGGGCATCTTGCCTTTGAGGTGATGTTCGCTCAGGATTTGCACCCCGTCCTGGTTCTGCAGAATCTGAGTGAGGGCCTTGCGCAATACGGCGACGCCGTTGCTGCCGGCCCAATGAAACAGTCGCGGCGATTCCCGATAGTGACCGGCGGTCGAGTAGAGCAACGCGATCTGTGGCACGGCGACCGACCGATGGCAATGGGCCTGCCGGTCCCGGCAGAACTGGGCAACCTCAGCCATTGCGTCCATCTCGGCCAGATCCCGGACGGCGCCGTCCCGATCCTGCTTGAAATAGGCTTGATACCCGCCGCCCATGGCGAGCACGACCGCCGCTTCCTGCATGAGTTGCACGGCCGGCTTCTGTTTCCGTGTCTTGCGGCTGAAGGACCACGACATCAGGTCCCAGGGCGCGCCCTGGTCTTCAAGGCAACGTCCGGCAAACCGGGCGGAGTTCACGCTGTCGTCCGGCGAGAAGTCGCCCGAGAGGCCCGCCACGTCGGCCGACACCGGCTCGGGCATGTGATCGCTGAACGCCCAATTGCTGATCACCTGGAAGTCGGGATGCGACGATTTCAGTTCGTCCACGTAGTGACGCATGTAGCGGCGAAAGCCGTCTCGATGGAAGTCCATCCACTGATTCCAATAAGGTTCGCCAGCCTTGCGTGGAGCCGACTCGGCGCCCGTCTGCTTGCAGAAGTCACGGACTGCCGTCCGGCCATAGTCGGGCGTCGTGCCCCAGCAGTCGCCGTCGACCCAGACGCCGTCCACGCCGTACTCGCCCGCCAGCTCGCGGAGTTGAGGGATCATCAGCATGTCGACATAGGGTCCGAACACGGATGTCGCTTTGCTGTTGGGCTTGCCGTCCGCGTCGACGGCCGCCCATTCCGGATGGGCGCGGGCGGCATGATAATCCCAAACGCCCGAATAGTGCATGAACAGGGTGGTCCCCCGCTCGCGCGTCACGTCGCGCCAGACTCGCAGTGGATCGCCGACGAAGCCGGGGGCTGGGTTGCCTACTTTGGTTGGATAGCTCGAATAACCGCGATGACCTTTGCAGTCGATCTGGATGTAGTCGGGGTTGACCTTGTCGATGACGAGTTCGACCATCTCCCGCGTTGTCCGGGCCCCGACGCGTTCGCAATCGTCGCCCGCGTGGAAGTCAAAGTGGATGCCAAGGAAGGCATCGGCCCGTTTCATGCGAGGTGGATCGGCGCCGTGAGACACGAGCGCAAGCAGGCACACGAGGACTGTACCGAGGACGGCAGGCAGGGACGATCGCACTTGGCGGGTACAGGTAAGAGATTTGTCGGCTCTCATGTCGGGGGCTCCTGTTTGGTAAGGCGGTGCAGTCCTGGCAGTATCATTGCATACCCGGAGCCCGCATGCCATGCTCTCTTCAATACGAAGTGTCGACGGTGTCGCGCGGCAGGGCACCAGTGTTTCCGAGAGTTACCGTGATTGGAATCCCCTGCCGACAGTGGTGCACGGCCGCTATGAGCCTTTTCTTGCCTCGTCAAGAACCGCTTCCTCGTTAATCTTCAGCCTTAGGGGCAACGGCTCCTGCCAGCGCTTCTTGAACGCAAACCCCGCAATGACCCAAAGCTCGCCGGGACGTCGCTCCAAGCAGTAGGGATAACTCAACTGGCCGTCCTTCTGGCGGGCGAGCACAACCGGCTTCGTCCAGGTCTTGCCATC
>DATKZH010000230.1:0-8939 GCA_035528065.1 Thermoguttaceae bacterium
GAGGCTCAGTCACATGGCTTCCGAACTCGCTGTCTACGCCTCGTGGTGCCGGTTACCCGTACCCCACGCAAGACTCGCTCCCGGCTGCTGGTCAGGCTTTGCCGGACGGGACTTCCACCCGCAAAGGCTCCGCTGAAAGGCTTCCGTCTCAACTTCCCATAGACATCCCCCTTTCCCCAGCTTCTTGGCGCAATGAACGGTTACGGGAGACACGGCCATGCCACGCGCGATCGTCACGTTCGGCCGGAGTTGGCACGCCCTGGCGGCGACGCGGAGTCTGGGGCGGCAAGGGATCGAGGTGTTCTGCGGGGAGGAGGCGCGGTTTGCGCCCTGCTTCTTCTCGAAGTACTGTACGGGAAGCTTCCGCTACCCTTCGGTCGGCGACGACCCGGAGGGCTTCGTCGACTTCATGGTCGAGAAGGTGAAGGAGCTCAAGCCCCCGGAGGGCGAGCCGTACGTGCTCATGCCGGTGCACAAGGAGACGTGGCTCATCGCCAAGCACCGGGAGCGGTTCGAGCCGCACGTGCGCGTGCCGCTCACCTCGTACGAGAACATGGAGCGGACGCACGACAAGGGCCAACTGGCGGTGCTGGCCGAGGAGCTGGGGATCACGATCCCCCGCACGCGCCAGTTCACCAGCGTCGACGACCTGTATCGGGCGATCCCCGAGATCGAGCTGCCCGTGTTCCTCAAGGTCCGCGAGGGCTCGGCCGGCGTGGGCCTGAAGAAGTGCCATACGCCCGAGGAGCTGACCGGCTCGTTCAAGGAGTTCGTCGAGGGCTTCGATCTTGCGCCGGAGGACTATCCGCTGGTGCAGCAGTTCGTCGAGGGGCAAGACTACTGCGTGACCGTGCTCTTCGACCACGGCCGGTGCGTCGCCTGCATGACCTACCGCAACGTTCGGGCCTTTCCCCGAGACACCGGGGCCGGGGCGCTGCGGGAGACCGTCCGGTTGCCCGAGGCGGAAGCCGCGGCCGAGAGGTTGCTCGCCGAACTGGGCTGGCACGGGATGGCCGAGCTCGATTTCCGCGTGGCCGCCGACGGCACGCCGTACCTGATCGAGGTCAACCCGCGGTTCTTCGGGGGCCTGTCGCAGGCGATCGCCGCCAACGTCGACTACCCCCACCTGCTGTTCCGCATCGCTACGGGCGAGAAGATCGACGGGGCGCCGGAGGTCGACTACTCGGCCCGGACCGAAGCGCCGGTGGTCGGGCTGTTGGCCACGCTGGATGAGATCGCCCACGACGACCGCCTGCTGGACCGGTTCCGCAAGGTGCGCGACGAGCTGGGCGCGCTGGGGCGTTCCAGCCTGGAAGACGTCCGGCTGAAGCCCCTCTGGGAGGCCCTGAGGCGGGCGGCCAGCCCGAAGGACCTTCGGGCGTACTTCCGCGAGATGTTCGAGAAGCATCGCGATGCGATCAACGACGTGTTGCAGGGCGACGACCCGCGCCCGGCGCTGGGGCTTTTGTTCCCCATCGCGCTGATGCTCAAGCATGGCAAGCTGTCGATGGGCCTGTTGACCTCCGAGGCGGACCTGGCCGAAGAGCGCCCGCGGCGCCGCTTTCGCGACATGCTGCGTCGCCCCCGGTGGAGGGTGCTTTGGCTGACGGCCCTCTTGTTTGCCGTGAGCATCTTCGCCGTCAGCGCCGACCTGACCCGAAACAACCTCGGCTGGGCGCTCGGCTGGCCCCTGCGCGCCGCGGAGCATTTCTTCGGCGGCCTCCGCGACCTCGATACGGGCACGATCGGCGGGGCGATCCGCTACACGGTCTATCACGCGCTGAATCTGCTCTATCTCTACGTCGTTGCGGCGCTGTTGTTGCGAGAGCGGCCGCCGAAGGAGACTCGTCCGGATTAGTGCCATGTCCAACCGTACGCGGCCAGACGCCTCGATGATCTACGGGGCCAACGGGTACACGGGCCGTCGGATCGCCGAGGAGGCGGTGCGGCGGGGATCGAAGCCGATTCTGGCCGGGCGCAACGCCGACGCGATCGGGAAGCTCGCGGCCGAGCTCGATTGCCCGAGCCGCGTGTTCGGGCTGGGCGACGTCGGAGAAGTCGCCGCACGGCTCGCCGACGTGGAGGCCGTGCTGCACTGCGCCGGGCCTTTCTCGGCGACGGCCGAGCCGATGATGGACGCGTGCCTCGCCGCCGGAACGCACTACCTGGACATCACCGGCGAGATCCGCGCGATCGAGGCGGGGGCGGCCAGGCACGAGCGGGCGGTCGCGGCGGGCGTCGTGCTGATCCCGGCCGTCGGGTTCGACGTGGTCCCCAGCGACTGCCTGGCGGCGATGCTCGCCCGGCGATTGCCCGACGCGACTCACTTGACCCTGGCTTTCACCGGCACGGGCACCGTAAGCCCCGGCACGGCCAGGACGATGCTGGAGGGAATGCACGAGGGCGGACGTGTGCGCATCGACGGCCGGATCACTCGAGTGCCCACCGCCTGGAAGACCTTGGACGTCCCCTTCCGCGAGGGCACGCGGCCGGCCGTGACGATCCCCTGGGGCGACGTGGCCTCGGCGTGGCACTCGACCGGGATCCCGAACGTCGAGGTCTATTTGGCGATGTCGCCGGGGCAGATCCGCTGGCTCCGATGGACGCGCCCGCTCGTGCCCGCGCTGCGGCTCCTGCCGCCGTCGCTCGTGCGGCCGACGATCCGGCGGTTCCTCACCGGAGCGTCGAGCGGCAAGCAAGCCGGAGGCCGCAGCTCCTTCTGGGGCCGCGTGGCCGACGCGCAAGGCAACTCGGCGCAAGCGACCCTCCAGACGCTCGAAGGCTACCGCCTGACGGTGCTCACCGCGCTGGCGTCGTTGGAGAAGGTCCTTGCCGGCGAAGCCCCGCCGGGCTTCTCCACGCCCTCGAAGGCGTTTGGCGCGGAGTTCATCCTGAGCTTCCCTGAGACCGATATGCGATGGGGGGACGTGTAGGGGAGACGACTGGGGAAAGGGGTCTCGCCAAGGCGCGAAGACCCAAAGACGAGAAGGGGAGAAGAAGGACGGGAAGGGAACGGAGTCTTGTGGGGTGACAAGGGGAAGGAGAATGGGAATGGGATGGAAGAGAACGAGTGTGGGGCGTTCGCAAGCGTGGCGAAGCGACTTCCGATCTCGACTCCCCGCGCTTTGCCCGCTCTGGCCCCTCTCTCTTTCGTCCTCTCAATCCGGCATTCTATGCCACCCCTGACTCCTCTCTGCTTCTTCCTTTGCGTCTTGGCGCCTTGGCGAGAGTCTCTTCCCTGCTACTCCATTTCCTTCTTCGCGTCTTGGCGCCTTGGCGAGAGCTTCTCCCCGTCGCGCCCGAAGTTGCGTTGGATGGACGCGCCGTCGGCGTTGATTTCCTCCAGGGTCCAGCGGTACTTGTAGGGGCCGACGAGATCGGCGGCGTGGTGGAAGTAGCGGCTGATCTGGCTCAGGTCGAGCTCGTCGACGTCGGTTTCCGGGGCCCGTCCGGTCTGGCGAGAGATGAGCAGCACGCGGTATTGGCCGGGCTCCGGGAGCACGATCCGGAACGTGCCCGAGTCGTCGGCCCGCTCGTAGGCCCCGCCGAGATTCTCGATCTCGCGGACGCTCTCGCTCTCAGGCGACGGGGGCGGGTCGACGGGGCGAAGGCCCTGGATGGGGAGCGTTGCCTCGGGCAGTCGCTCCGCCGGAAGCGCGAGGATCACGGCCCCCACGTCGGGGGCGACCTTGCCGGGCTCGGCGTCGTAGTACAGCTTCCCCTCGACGAGCACCCTTTCCGCGGCGGGCTCCGGTCGGGCGCCCGGCAGCGGGAGCGTGACGTCGCCCCGCCCGACGAAGTACCCCGCGACAAACGCACCGACGGCCAAGAGCAGAAACAACAGCCCGTGGAGGTAGAGGGTGCGCCGGCGGTAGAGGATGGTGCCGGGGGGCATCGGCCGGGCGGCTTGGGCGGCGGGGGCCTGCGGCGGCCCGGGAGCGGGCGGCGGGATCGGTATGACCCGCCGTGAGCCGGGATATCCGGAGGCATCGAGCACCGACGACTCGTCGTCGTATTCGGTCGCGATCGGGGGGGCGTCGGCCGTTTTCCGTGCCAGGGCGGACTCGGCCATCGCCCCCGCGGCGGCTGCCTCCTCGGTGGGGACCGTCTGCCCGAATCCGCACTCGGGACAGTCGATCCGGGCGCCGGCCTTGCGGCTGGCGATCGCCAGCAACCGACCACAACGCTTGCAGTGAAACCGAATCGCCATCGGCAGCCCAAAGGGGAAACGTAAGGGTTCGAGACGGCGGGAATCTCGAATTCCAGACTAACCGAGGCCCCCGGCCAGCGCCGGCAGCTTCGCGAAAGCGCGGTTCGGACCTGAGCCGGCAAGCTCACGGCACCCTGCGCACACGGGCAATCCGCCCGCTTGGGCCGGCCGCTTCATTGGGCGTCGGGCGGTTCGTCCGTGTCGGCCAGCGAGTTGACGGCCTGAGCCAGGACCAGGAAGACGAGGTCGATCACCAGGAGCACGCCGCACGCCAGGGCAATGTATTTCAGGACCTTCCCTCCCGTCCCGTCGCCCAGCTTGACCAACAGCTCGCCCAGTCCCACGCCGATCGAACTGGCGATCAGCAAGGCGATGGCCGCAGCGACGAGCAGGAGCAGGACGGTTTGCGGGAAGAGTCTCTTGGGCATCGGGCTTTCCTAGTTCCGCCAATTTTGCCGACCGTTAGAGTCGGTGTCAATCCCCCTAATTTGGCGGGGCGCTTGCTTGACTTGGTTCCTGGAGGACCCACAATGAGATGGGGGGGCGGCCTGGTGAGCACGGCCCGCGCGGCCAATCCCAACCGTCGTCAATCCCACACCCGAGGCGGCCCGGCAGCAGAAGAGGACCTTGTCATGCGGCGATTCGGCTCGACGCTGCTCGCCCTCTCGCTGGGGGCATGCTTTTGGGGGGCTGGGCGGAACACCGCCTCCGCCGTCCAGATTTGGCTCGAAGACGGCCGGATCCTGGAGGGCAAATGGACGCCGGTGGAAGGGTTGACCGCCGTGCCCAAGCCAACGGCTCCCGACGGCACCGGGCCGGCGCGATTGGTCGGCATGGTGGACGACGACCTCCGTCGAACCTTCTTTCCCAAGCGCCAGGTCCAGAACTTCGGTCAGGAAGGCTCCGACGAGATCTTTGAGAAGTTTCGCATTCGCCAACCGGTGATACACGCCGGCGCGACCGTCAAGAGCGTGGGCCCGTTCGTTCCGGTCGAGCAGTTCAACGAATATGGCCGACGGTGGATCAAGATGCAGACGGTCCGCGGCACGATCGACGTGATCCAGTGCATCACCGAGATCACGCCGCTGTGGACCAAGGTGGAGGGCCGCACGCACGTCTGGGACATGCGAATCAGCACCAGCAGCATTCCCATCGACGTGCTGGCCAAGATCCTGGCGAGACAAACCCCTTCGGACGACGTCGAAGCCCGCCAGAAGCTGGCCCGCTTCTACCTCCAGAGCGAGCGATACGGTCAGTCGTACCAGACGCTGGAGACGATCCTTGCCGATTCTCCCAACGACGCGGACCTCCGAAGGCGACTGGAGCCGATTATCCAGGCGATCCGCCAGCGCAGGGCCCGGCAGTTCCTCGGCGAGCTCAAACTGAGGCAAGCGTCCGGCCAACACGGCTTGGTGCAGGAGAAGCTTAAGGACTTCCCCTCGGAGGGCGTAGCCGGCGACATCCTCGAGGAAGTCCGCCAGATGGTCCGCGAGTGCGAGTCGCAGGAGGCGCAACGCAAGGAGCTGCTGGAGCGGTTCGACGAGCTTCTGGGCAAGATCAAGGAAGAGGCCGTGCGCGATCGGATCGCGCCGATCCGCGACGAAATCCGCGCCGAGCTGAACGCGAACACCCTGGCTCGCCTGGCGGCGTTTCGGCTGATGCTCGACGACGAGAGCCAGCCGCCCGAAAACAAGCTCGCCCTGGCCGTCAGCGGTTGGCTGCTGGGCGGCAAGTCGGCCACGGAGCGGCTTCCGGTGGCCCTGTCGGCATGGGAGGTCCGCGGCTTGGTCCGCGAGTACCTCAATGCCCAGGACACGCTGAGCCGTGCCCGAATCCTCGAGCGTTTCTACGCCCAAGAGGGCGGCACGCCGAGGTTGGTGGCCAAGCTTCTGGCCCACATGAAACCGCCGGTCGAGACGTTGCCGCCAAGCGTCGAGTTGCCGCGCGAAGGAGAGCCTGCGGCCGGCACCCCCGCGACGACCACCAGCCTGCGCGCTCGATCCGAGCCGCCGCCCGGCGTGCCTCCGCGGGACGCCGAGTCGGAGACTGACGCGCCCTCCACCGACGCGCAAGAGGCAACCCCGCCGCCCACGCCCGCCCGACCCGGCTTCTACGAATTGGAGGTCCCCGGGTTGGGGAGTGCCCCGCCGGTCCGGTATCTGGTGCAGCTCCCGCCGCAGTACGATCCGTACCGTCGCTATCCGGCGGTCGTCACGCTGCACGGGGGAGCCACCACGCCGGCTCAGCAGATCAGTTGGTGGGCGGGTGACTGGACGATCGGCGGCTGGCGCGACGGCCAAGCCACGCGCCACGGCTACGTGGTGATCGCCCCGGCTTGGGCCGTCGAGCACCAGGACAGCTACCGGTATTCCGCCCAGGAGCACGCCGCGGTGCTCGACTGCCTTCGCGACGCCTGCCGCCGCTTCGCCGTCGACACCGATCGCGTCTTTCTCAGCGGACACTCCATGGGCGGAGACGCCGCCTGGGACCTCGGCCTGGCCCATCCCGATCTCTGGGCCGGGGTGATCCCCATCGTCGCCCAGTCGGACAAGTACTGCGCCCTCTACTGGGAGAACGCCGGGCTGGTGCCCTTCTATTTCGTCTGCGGGCAGCTCGACGGCGACAAGATGGTCACCAACGCCCGCGACCTCGACCGCTACCTGACCGACAACTTCAACGTCACGGTGGTCGAATACCGCGGCCGCGGCCACGAGCACTTCTCCGACGAGATCCAACGGCTGTTCGACTGGATGGGCCGCTACCGGCGAGACTTCTTCCCCAAGGAGTTCACCGCCCGGTCGATGCGCTACTGGGACAACTTCTTCTGGTGGGTCGAGCTCGACGCGTTGCCCCCCAAGACGATGGTCGATCCGGTCGACTGGCCGCCGCCGCGGGGCACGTCGCCGCTGGTGACCAGGGCCTTGACCACGGCGACCAACGGCTTGAGCGTCCGCAGCGGGGCGGGGATCGTTCGCGTCTGGCTCTCGCCCGACATGCTCGACCTCGGCGAGCGCGTCGACATCCAGGTCAACGGCCGCCGGATCGTCCCCTTGAGCCAGTTCATCGAGCCCGACCTGGAGACGCTCCTGGAAGACGTCCGCACCCGGGGCGACCGCCAGCACCCCTTCTGGCTCAAGCTCGAATCCGGCACGCCGCGCACCGGACGGCGATGAGGGCTGCGTCGCGGACTATTCACCAACGCTGTAGCACAGGCTTCCAGCCTGTGGAATTCGGTACACAGGCAAGATGCCTGTGCTACCAGGCCACCGTATGAATAGTCCGGGATATCGCGGCGGTGCTACATCCGAGCCACCGACGTCCCGCTCAGCCGGCGCACCAGCCGGCGCATCTCCAGCACGCTGATCGTGGAGAGCACCCGGGGCACGGGCAGCCCGGTTGAGGCCACGATGCTGTCGACCAAGGTCGACTCGGTGCCCACCGCGGCGAGCACCTGCTGTTCCAGCTCGTTGAGCGTCAGCTCGGCCGGGTGGTGGACCACGTGGCCGTCCTCGCAGGACGTCGCTTCGACCAACGGGCCGAGCTCTTCCAGGACGTCGTCGGCCGTCTCCACCAGCTTGGCTCCGTCGCGGATCAGGCGGTGGCAGCCCCGGGCGGTGCGGTCGTCGACGCGCCCCGGCACGGCGAACACCTCCCGGCCCTGCTCCATGGCGTGACGCGCGGTGATCAGGGCCCCGCTTCGGTCGCCCGCTTCCACGATCAGCGACCCCAGCGACAGCCCGCTGATGATCCGGTTGCGTTGGGGGAACGTGCCGCTGAGCGGCTCGGCGCGGCTGGGGGCTTCGCTCACCAGGGCCCCCGAGGCGGCCACTTCCTCGGCGAGCTTGGCGTGCTCGGGCGGGTAGATGCTGAGCACGCCGCTGGCCAGCACGGCCAGCGTTCGCCCCCCCGCGGCCAACGCGCCGCGATGGGCCGCCGCGTCGATCCCCCGCGCCAGGCCGCTGACGATCGTCAAGCCGGCTCGGGCCAGGCTGCCGGCCAACCGCTCGGCCTGCCTCAGCCCGTATTGGCTCGCGTGGCGCGTGCCCACGATGGCCACGGCCAGTCCGTCTTGCGGCTCCAGGCTCCCTTGGACGAAGAGCACGCCGGGCGGGTCGGGGATCTCGCGCAACAGGCGTGGATACTGCTCGTCCGCTTCGGTCAAGATACGGATGCCGTGGGCCCGGCAGACGGCGATCTCCTCCTCGGCATCGATCTCGGCGGCGGCGAGGATCTTCTCCGTAAGCTTCGGCCCCACGCCCGACACTTCCCGCAGCTCACTCGGCGCCGCGGCCAGGACCGCCTCGGGCGATCCGAACCGCTCCAAAAGCACCTGTCGCGTGCGCGGCCCTACGCCCGGAACCAGCGACAACCGGAGCGCGTGAACGAGGTCCTCCCGCGGACCACTGCCCGGAGCTTCCTCAGGCTGGCTCATGGCGGCGAAATCCCCCCAGTGGCGGCCGGTCATCGCCGACAGTATACCACCGGCAGGGAGGAAGCACACCAGGGGCGGAAGGGATCGCGAGGGCTTGGATGCGTCCGGGGCCCGGCGGCGTTGCATTGTGTGCTCGGTCGCCGTACAAGAGAAGAACGAGAGTTCCGCCGGGGCGCCCCCGGAACTGGACGCCCACCCGATTGAAGGAGCATCCTTAGGAGCGGCCGAAGAACAACTTCCGCATTTGCGGAGTAGTAGGCACACGCCGTGTGCCGTAACCGGCGGACGGCACACGGC
>DATKZH010000231.1:0-20671 GCA_035528065.1 Thermoguttaceae bacterium
GCAAGCCGGTAGGGTGGGTCGAGCGGAGCGAGACCCACGATGATCGGTGAAACCAACGCGTGGGCCTCGCAGTGCTCGGCCCACCCTACTCGCGATCCGCAGTACGGACCAATGAACCATTCGGAATACACGCCGGCCGACTTCGGCCGCAACCCGTTGATGTTCTACTACGAGGTCACCCAGGCGTGCGACCTGGTGTGCAAGCACTGTCGGGCGTCGGCCCAGGAGAATCCGCACCCGGAGGAGCTGGCTTCGGACCAGTCCCGAGCATTGATCGACCAGGTGGCCGGCTTCCCGCGACCGCCGATGTTGGTGCTCACCGGCGGCGATCCGCTGAAGCGGGCGGACCTGTTCGATCTGGTGCGCCACGCCGCGTCGCTCGGATTGCACGTCGCCCTGACGCCCTCGGCCACCCCGCTGGCCACGCGCGAGGCGTTCGAGCGGGCCCAAGAGGCGGGCGTTCGGGCGCTGGGGATCAGCCTGGACGGCGCCGACGCCCGGACGCACGACGCGTTCCGCGGCTGGGAGGGGAGCTTCGAGCGGACCCAGCGCATGCTGGCCGACGCCCGAGAGCTTGGGGTCCCGGTGCAGGTGAACACGTCGATCACCCGGCGGAACTTCCATCAAATCGACGCCATCGCGGAGCTGCTCAGCGAGCAGGGGATCGCGATGTGGTCGGTGTTCTTCCTCGTGCCGGTCGGGCGGGGGGTCGAGGAGACGCGGATCCAGCCCGAGGAGTACGAGATCGCCTTCGAGCGGCTCTGGCATCACGCCCGGCACCAGCCGTATGGGGTGAAGACCACCGAAGCCCCGCACTACCGCCGCTACGTGCTCCAGCAGGGCGGCGACCCGTTGGCGGGCCCGAAGCACGGCGGCGAGGGGGGCCGTCGCTTGCACCGGGCTCCGCTAGGTGTGACCGACGGCCGGGGCGTGATGTTCGTCAGCCACACCGGCGAGATCTGCCCCGCCGGGTTTCTCCCCCTCGTCTGCGGACGCTTCCCCGAGGACTCCGTCGTCGACGTCTACCAGAGCCACCCCACGTTCCGCTCGCTCCAAGACCCCGACCAATACAAGGGCCGCTGCGGTGTCTGCGAGTACCGCCACGTCTGCGGCGGCAGCCGCGCACGAGCCTATGCCGTCAGCGGCGATCCGCTCGGCCCCGAACCGGACTGCGTCTACGTGCCGGGTCAGGACCCGGAGCCGAAGCTCTGATCATCGGCGGATTCAGAACCTGCCGTTTCGTCCGCGCTGAACTCCGGCAGGCGGTCGAGGTAATCGGGATGGGCTCCGCGAATGGAGACGTAACGGCCCCCTTTGAACTCAACCTCGAAACGAGTCAACAGCTTAGTGGGTACGACGATGAGGGCAACGCTCCCCGCCAGGCACAGCGCGCCGATGAGCAGCACGCCCGTGCTGCGAGCGACGATCGAAAACCCGATCAACACGTTGCCCACGACCGCTATCGGGATGCTAACGCCGCTGCGGATCGACAACGCCAGGGCGACCCACCAGCGGGCTCAGACATGAATCTCCGCTCCCCAGCCGAACCGCAGCAAGACCCCCGCACAAAGGATCGCGCAAAATACGCCCGCGAACGGTAGCAGGAAAAGCGGCACGAGCAGGAGAAGCGATCCGTCGACGAACGTGGTGATGGGAAGCTTCATCACGCCCGAGGACCTGTTTGAGATGAGGCAGGCGCGAGGCAGGACTGCTCCCTTTTGCGGGACGATCAGCACGTCGCCTTTGCGCCAAGCAACAGGCTGCCCCGGCCCGGAAGCGGAAGTGTCCCACCCGATCGACCGCGGGGATGCGTAAGGGTTCGTGTCGTCCATGGTTCACACGTGTCGATAGTCCCTGGCAGATCAGCCGACGCCAAGCCCCGGGCTCCACGATTATTCTACTGCGTCTTGGCACCGACCTCCACGGAGGGACATGGACACTCTCATCCAATCAGAACGGCCGTCCGCCCAGCCGAGCCACGAGGCACTCGGAGAGCACGACGATGTCCTCCGAGCAGAAGTAGGACTCGACGTTGGCCGGCAAGAGCAGCGTGGCCGAGGGGGGGAACTCCTCGTCCGGGGCGTACCAGATGACGCGGAGCGAGACGCGGGGGAAGACCCTGAAGTCGAAGGCCGCGTCGCCTCCCCCGGCCGGTTTGCCTCCCAGCGACTCGGCCGCCACGAAGAGCCGCCTCGCGTCGCGACCCGCCGTGGCACACAGCCGGGAGATCACCCGGCCGTGATACACCTCGGCGTACGATCGGGCTGTGCGCAGGTCGGCGAAGGTGATTTCCGGCGGCAGCCGCTTGGGCCGCGAATCGATGGCCAGGTAGTGGAGCACGAGGATCCGCCAGGGAGGCCCCACGTCGACGCCGGCCGAGGTGGTCACGCGCCGCGCCATCAGGTCCACTTCCAGGGCCTCGTCCAACACCGGCAGTCGCCATCCGTCGCCGATCGGCTCCGCGCCCAGCCAGAGGAGCTGCTCGTGCTCCTGGCCGGCCAGCGCGTCGAAGCCCCGCTCGGTGGCGACCTTGAGATTCTCCTGCGGGGGAGGCACGCCGGGCCGTCTGTCAGACTCGTGATCGCTGCTCACTGTGGCGACCCTCACGAGGATATGGAGGATGTTTCGAAGGACATCGGCCGACGAGAGCGACGCGAAGATGTCGCGGTTGCCTATCGCGTGTGAGTCTCGTCCCCTGCTCCACCGTACGAGACTCCAAGGATAATGCAACCCCGTTCGTGCCGCCCGCCGGCGGGTCAGACTCGGTACAGAGTGCGGGCCTTCGACTTGGCCGCGGGGGTCTTCAACCGATTGGTGATGACCTCTTCGAGCGAGTCGGGATCGGTGGGGAGATCGGCCGCGGCGAGTTGGGTGAGGGTGTGGGCGTCCTGGACCACGCGAAACTCGATCGTGTCGAGATCTCGACCCGCGTGACAGCTCTCGATGAGGTGGCCGACGCACGCGATGGTGTCTTCGTCCAGGCCGACGTCCTTGGAGAAGAGGATCTGCGTCACTTCTGCCGATCGCTGGGCTTCGCCGGCGCCCGATTCAGACGACCGCGTCGCTTCGGCGTGGGCTTCCGCGACTTGGAGCAGCAAGGAGGCCGCGAGGATGATGCGGGGGTCGCCGCCTTCGGTCAGGAGAAGCTCTCGGGCGTACTGGAACGACCTCAGTGCGCGGGCGAGCCGGGCCGGGTCCGCTGCAAGTTCCTCCTTGATCGCCTGAATCAGCCGGCTGGCGACGGCCCCTTGCCCGGGGTCCGAAGCCGCCTTGCGCTCGGGAACGAATCCCAGGCACTCCTCGGCGTACGCACACCACTGGGCGCAGTCGAACGACGTTTTCGGGTTGCGAAACCTGTGCCCACAGCCCGGGCAGCGCCCGGTGCTTTCGTCCTGAAAGAGCTCGACGGGCCGCTCGCAGCGGGGACACGGCACCTCGAAGACCGCGTCTTCTGTCCAGTACCTGCGATCCTGTCCGGGGCACCTCATGGCTCACCCAGGTCGGAGCGGCTCATCCCGCGAAACGGCTGTTGTGCGATTCTTTTTTAACTGCTATATTTGTTAATATACGGTCTTGCCCGAACCCCCACAAGGGGATCCGGGCTCGGCACACGGAAACCTGCCAGGGCCGGTGCCCGGCGGGTCGCGACGGCAGTGGCCCCTCCCCCCCCACAAGGGCAGTGGCCGTCGGTTGCCGGCGTGACGGATGCCAACCCACGCGGCAGAGGGGTGTCGTAGCCAGACGCAGGGATGGGGCCGGGCCTCGGCTGATGCCAACCGAGGCGGGGTTGGCACTGAGGATTTGAGCGAGCGTTCGGTTGCGTAGGCCGGTCGGCGCTTGGGCTGATCAGGTGGGGTCAGGCCCGCGGAGTCCGCATCGACGAGATTTCCGCCTTTTTGTCGTCCGGGATGATTGACGGATGAGCTGCGAATCAGTATTTTCCAGGCATACACCGTATCGTCGATTCATCCATCCGTGCGTTTTTTCTGCTATGGGAGTTACCTCGGCGAGCTCTTCCGCTTCCAGACGCCAGTCGGCATCGGCTGGCGATTGCCGGTTTGCCGCGGCAGACCGGAGTTGTGCAGAAGGCCACGTGCAAACACCAGCAGCCAAGCCGAAATCCTTTGCCATTAGGACGTCATCGATTCGGCAGGACATCCGTTGCGTTGAGTGATTTGCATCCAGGCTCGGAGCCGCAGAGGTTGTCGTCGGAAGGAACTCAACCGAATCGAGCGGGATGAAGCTGGCAATCGTCGGCAAAGGTGGCGCAGGCAAGACCACGTTGGCTGCGGCTCTGGCCAAACGGCTGGCCGAACAGCGTCGGGCCGTCGTGGCCGTAGACGCAGACCCCGACGGCAATCTCCCCGCCGCGTTGGGAGTCCCCGACGACCGGATTCCCCAGCCCATCGCCCAGATGCGGGACTTGATCCTCGAACGCACGGAGGCGAAGGACGAGGGCCTGGGGTTGATGTTCAAGTTGAACCCCAGGGTGGACGATCTACCGGAACGGTTCTCGGTCGACGCGGCGGGCGTCAAGCTCCTCGTTCTGGGCACGGTCGAGCTGGGCGGCAAGGGGTGCATGTGCCCCGCGGGAGCCGTGCTCAAGGCGCTCTTGCAGCATCTCCTGCTCCGCATCGAGGACGACGTGATCCTCGACATGGAGGCCGGGCTGGAGCACATGGGCCGGGCTTCGGCCCGAGGCGTCGACGCGATGATCGCCGTGGTCGAGCCCGGAATGCGGAGCGTTCAGACGGCCACGCGAATCGGCCGGCTGGCCCGGGATATTGGAATCAAACGCACCTTCGTGGTGGCGAACAAGGTTCGCGCGGAGCACGAGGTGGAGCGGTTGAACGGCGCGTTGGGGGGGCAGACGATCCTCGGTGTGCTTCCCTACTCTGCGGAGTTGGCCCGGGCCGATCTGGAGGGACGACCGGTGGACCTCGAAGATCCGGGCTTCGCCGAAGCGATCGACACCGTCAGGAGGGCGTTGGAAAACAAGCTGGGGGATCGGCCGACGGCCGCACGATGATCACGACGGAGTGAGTTTCGAGGCCGTCTGCTCCGGATCGCCCGTTTTACTCGCTGCAAGAGGAAGATATTCATGGCGAACCACAAGAACCGCTCGGTCGATCCGGCCACGCTGGCGATGCTCGATCGTGCTTGTGACGCGGAGATTCCCGTTGCCTGGGATCGGCTCGACGCGCAGGAGCCGCAGTGCGGGTTTGGCCGGCTGGGCATATGCTGCCGGCACTGCACCATGGGGCCCTGCCGGATCGATCCGTTCGGCGACGGGCCGCAGCAAGGCGTCTGCGGGGCAACGGCCGACACGATTGTTGCTCGGGGACTGTTGCGGGCGCTTCTCGGCGGGGCGGCGGCCCACTCGGACCATGGCCGGGAGATCGTCCGCGCGCTGGCCCTGGCCGCCGAGGGCAAGTCGGAGGCCTACCGAATCAAGGGCCCGGCCAAGCTTCGCCGGCTGGCGGAGGAATACGGCATTGCCGTGGCCGGGCGGAGCGACAACGAAATCGCCAAGGAGCTGGCCGAGTTCCTCCTAGCCGAGTTCGGAAAGCAGGAAGGGACGCTGGTGAACGTGGCGCGTGCGCCCGAGCAGCAACGCAAGAACTGGGAGGCGGCCGGTGCAACGCCCCGGGGCGTAGATCGCGACATCGTCACCGGCCTGCACATGACCCACATCGGCGTCGACAACGACCCGGAGCATTTGCTCATGGGCGCGGTCCGGGCGGCGCTGGCCGACGGCTGGGGCGGCTCGATGATCGCCACCGACGTGTCCGACGTGCTGTTCGGCGAGCCCAACCCGTTGCGATCGCGGGTGAACCTCGGCGTGCTCAAAGAGGACGAGGTGAACATCATCGTTCACGGCCACGAGCCGACGCTTTCCGACGTGATTGTGGCCGCGTCGCAGGACCCCGAAATCCTCGCCGAGGCCAAAGCCAAGGGGGCCAACGGGATCAACCTCGCGGGCATCTGCTGCACGGCCAATGAGATCCTGATGCGGCACGGCATCCCCATAGCGGGCAACTTCCTCCAGCAGGAGTTGGCGATCCTCACCGGCGTGGTGGACGTGATGCTGGTCGACGTGCAGTGCGTCTTCCCGGCGGTCACGCAGTTGCAGGATTGTTTCCACACCAAAGTCATCTCGACCAGTTCTAAGGCCAAGTTCCCCGGCGCCACGCACATCGAGTTTCACGAAGACCAGGCGATGGAGACGGCCAAGCGGATCATCCGCGAGGCGATCGACAACTTCGGCAATCGCGACCCGGCCAAGGTCAACATCCCCGACGTGAAGGAGCGGCTCGTCGCCGGGTTCACCACGGAGGTGATCTTCGAAATCCTGGGCGGCAGGTACCGCCCCAGTTTCCGGCCGCTCAACGACGGGATCCAGGCGGGGCGGCTGCGGGGCGTGGCCGGCGTGGTGGGCTGCAACAACCCCAAGTTCCCGCACGACGAGTATCATCGGGCGATGGTCCGGGAGCTGATTCGCAACGAGGTGCTGGTCGTGCAGACCGGCTGTAGCGCGATCGCCTGCGCCAAGGACGGCCTGCTCGCCCCGGAGGCCGCCGTCCGCTACGCCGGCAAGGGGCTTCAGGACATCTGCCGCGCGGTGGGCATCCCGCCCGTCTTGCACGTCGGCAGTTGCGTGGACAACTCGCGAATCCTCACCGCGGTGGTGGAAATGGTCAAGGAGGGCGGGATCGGCGACTCGATCGACAAGCTGCCGGTCGCCGGTGCGGCGCCGGAGTGGATGAGCGAGAAGGCGATCTCCATCGGCATGTACGTGGTGGCCAGCGGCATCTTCACGGTGGTGAATCCGCCGCTTCCAGTGGAAGGATCGCCGCAAGTCGTCGAGCTGTTGACCAAGACGTTCGAGAAGCACTTCGGCGCGACCTGGGCTTTCGAGGAGGACCCGATCAAAGCCGCCCATCTGATGATCGACCACATCGACCGCAAGCGGGCCGATCTGGGGCTCCCCCCGCTGATGTACGACGTTCCTTACGCGCCCAAGACGGCCGAAAGCGCGCCGGTGACCCACGCCGGGCCCAAGCGTGAGCCCGTGGCCGTTGCGGCGGGTAGCTGCCCGGGCCCCGCGCCAGCCGAGGATTGATTCGCTTCACGATTTCGGGAATCGGCATGACCTTGGAGGGAGAGACGCCCGGACCGCAGTTCTGACGCTGGTTTGGAGAGACCCCCAGGAGGATACGAACCGTGAAACGCATCGTCGCCGATCCGGCGAAGTGCATGGCCTGCCGGGCGTGCGAGATCGCCTGCGCGCTGGCTCACGCTGATACGGACGACCTGGTCGAGGCCATCATCGAGAAGGGCGCGAAGCCGCGGATTTACATCGAGTCGGCGGGGAGCCTGGTCGTGCCGCTCCAGTGCCGGCACTGTGAGGACGCCCCGTGCGTGATGGTGTGCCCTTCCGGGGCGCTCTTGCGGCCCAGCGCGAGTGGTCCGGTCCGGGTCGACGAAAGCAAATGCATCGGCTGCGCGTTCTGCGTACAGTCGTGCCCGTTCGGCGTGATTCGGCTCGCGCGGCGTCCCGGGGCCGATACGTCCGGGGGTCAGATGGCGGTGGTCAAGTGCGACCTGTGCGCCGAGCGGCAGGCAGAGGGGCTGGAGCCGGCGTGTGTCACGTCGTGCCCGGTCGGGGCGCTGGTGTTCGTCGAGGTGGAGGATAGCGCGAAGATGGCCAGGATCCGCGCCGCGGCACGGACCGCCGCGGCCGTTCTGCCCTAGGGTACTTGGTTTCCGAAAGTTGTTGCAGATGAGTCAAGTTTGTGGGGTTCGGGGTTCAGGGGTCAGGACCTGGAGTTCCACGTATACGCGCAGGTCCTGACCCCTGAACCCCCAACCCAGACCACTGGACTCTCGGTTCGGTCTGAGGCCCCGCCTCGCTAGAGATGACGGGGGCGCATTGTCGCGCGGGTCAGGGTGGCCGGTGCGACCGGGAGGACTCGAGGTGGCGATCAAGGTGACGGTTTGCGTGGGCAGCTCTTGCCACGTCAGGGGTTCGCGGGCCATGCTGAAACGGTTTGCCGAGATCATCGGCGCGGAGAACCTGGGAGACGAGGTGGCCCTGGTCGGATCCTTTTGCATGGAGCGCTGCGACGAAGGCATGAACTGGAAGTTCAACGATGAGGAGGTTACCAGCGCGAACATCGAAGAGGCCGAACAGACGTTGCGGGTGAAGCTGGCGACGGTCAAGACGCCCCGGAACACCGCCGGCGATATGGGGAGGCCGCCGGGATGAGCCCGCAATCGTCGCTCAACCTGAGCTCGATCCTCGAGCACTCCCCCAACGGGATCGTGCTGGTGGACGAGCAGGCGCGGATCCAGTTCGTCAATCCGGCGTTCCGCAAGATGTTCTCGACTTCCGAGGGAGATCTCGCCGGGCGGAGGGTGTCGGAGCTGCTTCGATCGAACTGCTTCGATCGGGCGATCGCCTCCGACGCCGGCCTCTCGGTGCGCGGCAAGGCTCCCGAGCACGGCGTTTACTATCGGGCCAGCCTGTTCCGGATCGAGGGGGAGAGTTGGTGGTGCGGGATCTTCATCGACACGTCCGAAGAGGAACGGGCGCGGGAAGAGCTCCAGAAGGTCCGGCAAGAGACGCTGGCCCGCGCCGAGAAAGTCATCCATCGCCAGATGCAAACGGCTCAGGAGATTGCGGGGTTGCTCGGAGAGACCACCGCGGAGACGAAGGTTCTGCTGGTCAAGCTCATGGACCTCTTCCGCCGGGAGGAGAAGCCGTGAGAGTCTTCTACGAGTTTGGCTTGAAGCAGATGAACAAGAAGCGGGAGGAGTTGTGCGGCGATAGCGTCGTTTTCTCTGCCATGCCGGATTGGGCGACGCTCGTTCTCTCGGACGGTCTGGGGAGCGGCGTGAAGGCAAACATCCTCTCCACGCTGACGACGCGCATCGCTACGCGAATGCTCGCCGGGGGGCTGCCCTTGGGGGAAGTGGTGCAAACGCTTTCCGAGACCCTGCCCATCTGCCGCGTCCGAAAGATCGCCTACAGCACGTTTACCATGGCCCAATTGTTCACCGAGGGGTACGCGAAGCTCGTCGTCTTCGACAACCCGCCGCCGGTTCTCGTGCGCCGCGGCAGGGTCGAGCGACTGCCGTACGAGGAGCGAGACATGGGGGGCAAACGGATTTACGACTACTCCTGCCCGCTCCGGCCCGGCGATTGGCTCGTGCTGGTCTCCGACGGCGTGCTCAACGCGGGGATCGGGGGCGCGTATCCGCTCGGCTGGGGCTGGGAAGAAGTGGCCAAGTACGTGGAAGGCCACGTCCATGATTCCCTTTCCGCGGAGGACTTGGCGCAGAAGCTCGCCCGAGTGGTTGAGGAATTGTACGAAGGCCCGCCCGGCGACGACGTGAGCATCGCCGTGGTGAAGGCCCGGTGGCGACGCGTGGTGGTCGTGTTCACGGGTCCGCCGGTGAGCCGGGAGGACGACGAGCGGGTGGTTCGGTCGCTGACGTCTTCGCAAGGGAAGCGCGCGGTCTGCGGCGGGACGACCGCGAATATCGTGTCGCGGCAATTGGGCCGGCAAATCGACGTGGACCTGGAAACCGGCACCGATACCGTGCCCGCGATGGGCCGGATTGATGGAATCGATCTGGTGACCGAGGGCACGCTGACGATCACCAAGGCCCTGGAGATCATTCGCGTCGATGAGCCGAACGAGGAATTGAAGCTGAAAGTGGATGGGGCAAGTCGCCTGGTCGTCCTGCTTCGCGAGGCCGACGAAGTGAGGATCCTGTTGGGCAGGGCGATGAATCCCGCCCACCAGAATCCCAATCTGCCCAGAGCCCTCGGCCTCAAGACCCAGGTCGTGCAGGCGCTGGTGCAGGAGCTGGGGCGTCGAGGGAAGCAAGTCCAGATCGAGTATTTTTGAGTGGCAAGTGGTGAGTGGCAAGTGGCAAGTGGTGAGTGGCAAGTGGCAAGTGGCAAGTGGTGAGTGGTGAGTGGTGAGTGGTGAGTGGTGAGTGGTGAGTGGTGGGTGGTGAGTGGTGGGTGGTGGGTGGTGGGTGGTGGGTGGTGAGTAAGGGGTCGAGAATCCTGAACGCTGAATCCCGAACCCTGAACCCTAAACGGTAGGAAAAAGCATGGCCGAAACGAGCGAGGCGGACGTGGCCGGGATCGTCCGGCGATACGCCGGTGATCCGGACATGCTCATTCCCATGTTACAGGACGTTCAGGCGGAGTGCGGCTATCTGCCTCGAGCCGAACTGAAGGAGCTTTCCGGCAGGCTGGCCGTGCCGCTTGCGCGGATCTACAGCGTGGCGACCTTCTATTCCTCCTTCCGGCTGATGCCTAAGGGAGATCACACCATCCAGCTCTGCATGGGAACGGTCTGCTTCCTGAAGGGCGCCGCCAAGATCTCCGAGGCGCTTCAGCAGGAGTTCGAGCTCTCGGCCGGCGGCACGTCGCCGGACGGGAAGTTCACGTACTCCCCGGTCAACTGCGTGGGGGCCTGCGCCCTGGCCCCCGTGATGGTCGTCGACGGGAAGTACTACGGAGGCTTGGAGGTCGACTCCGCCATGGAGCTATTGCACAAGATTGCCGTGGGGGAAGAGGTCCCCGAATCTGCCGGGAAGACGGACTAGCGCATAAAACAATCCGCGGGAGCGACCCTGAAGTGAGCACGGTCGAAACCAGGCTGGAAACCGCCAACGACCTCGAGCAGTACCGCGCGCAGATCCTCGCCGGGCGCGATCCCAAGGCCCCGCGCGTGCGGGTGTGCCTGGGCACGGGCTGCACGGCCAAAGGGGCTCCGGAAGTCTTCGCGCGGTTTCGCCAGGCTGCCGAAGAGCTTGAAGACGAGTCCCTGGTGGTCGGGGTCAAGTGCACCGGGTGCCACGGGTTCTGCGAGCGGGGGCCGATCGTCGTCGTCGATCCGGGAAACGTTTTCTACCAGGACGTCAAGGTGGAAGACGTCCCCGAAGTCTGGCGCGAGTCGGTCATCGGCGGGCGGGTGGTCCAGAGGCTTCTGTACAAGGACGAACAGACGGAGACGGTCGCCGCCACGCCCGACGAGATCCCCTTCTACCGCGCCCAGCATCGCATCGTGCTCGCGTTGAACGGCGTGATCGATCCCACCAGCGTCGAAGACTACATCGCCGCGGGCGGATACGCCGGGCTGGCCCAGGCGTTGGGATCGATGCGGCCGGAGGAGATCATCGACGAGATCACCGCCTCGGGCTTGCGAGGCCGCGGAGGCGGCGGGTTCCTCACCGGTCGCAAGTGGCGATCCGCCCGACATGCCCACGGCGAGCCGAAGTACGTGATCGCCAACGGCGACGAGGGCGATCCCGGCGCGTTCATGGACCGTTCGCTGATGGAAGGGGCTCCCCATTCCGTCATCGAGGGCATGATCATCGGGGCCTACGCGATCGGCTCGCCGCAGGGCTACCTTTACGTGCGCAACGAATACCCGAAGGCGGTCGAGCATCTGACGATCGCGATCGAGGCGGCTCGCGATTTGGGGCTTTTGGGCGAGAACATCCTGGGAAGCGGGTTCGGCTTCGACGTCCGAATCAATCGCGGCGCCGGCGCGTTCGTCTGCGGCGAGTCGACGGCCTTGATGGCCTCGCTCGAAGGCCGGCTGGGCGAGCCCCGGGCGAAGTACGTCCATACGGTGGAAAGCGGGCTGAAAGGGAAGCCTTCCCTGTTGAACAACGTGGAGACCTGGGCCAACGTCCCCCCCATCATCCTCCAAGGCGCCGACTGGTTCGCTTCCCTGGGCACGGAAAGAAGCAAGGGCACGAAGGTCTTTTCGCTCACCGGGAACGTCAAGAACACGGGCCTGGTCGAGGTGCCCATGGGCATGACGCTCCGCCAGATCATCTACGACATCGGCGGGGGCATCCGCGGCGACAAGGCCTTCAAGGCCGTGCAAACCGGCGGCCCCTCGGGCGGGTGCATCCCGGCCGAGCATCTCGACGAGCCGGTCGACTTCGACCGCCTCACCGAGCTCGGCTCGATGATGGGCTCCGGCGGCATGATCGTGATGGACGAGGACACCTGCATGGTCCACGTGGCCAAGTACTTCCTGGGGTTTCTCAAGGACGAGTCGTGCGGCAAGTGCACGCCCTGCCGCGAAGGCATCTCGCAGATGTTGCATATTCTCGAACGAATCAGCCGGGGCGAGGGCGAAGAGGGCGACGTCGAACGGCTGGAGACGCTCGGCGAGCTTCTGGAGGACACCGCGCTGTGTGCCCTGGGCAAGACGGCCGCGTATCCCGTGCTCTCGACGGTCCGCCGTTTCCGCGAGGAATATGAATCCCACGTTCGCGACAAGCACTGTCCGGCCAAGGTATGCCCGGCGCTGTTCCGCTACGAGATCGACGCGGAGGTCTGCACCGGGTGCCGCTTGTGCGCGAAGAGATGTCCGGTGGACGCCGTCAGCGGCGAGCGCAAGAAGCCCCACGTGATCGATCAGGGGAAGTGCACGAAGTGCGGCACGTGCTTCGACGTGTGCCCCTTCTCGAGCGTAGTCAAGGTTTGAGGAGATCGGGTTTCGACAGGATCACAGGATCGACGGGATGAGTCGGGTTTGCCGGGTAGGGTTTGGAGTGATGTTCGCTGGTATTGACGTGCGTCGCAGCAGGAACGCCGGTGTGCTGAATTGAATGTCCCGGAATGTCCTTAGGATCGCGCAAGAAACAACTGTCGCGATATGGCCGCGGGGCACGTTTCCAACGTGCCCGGCACGATGGAATCGTGCCCCACTTATTGTTTCTACGATCCTTAGTCATCTTGTACATCCTGTAATCCTGTCCGAATACGCCCATTATCCTGTCCGCAGAGGAAAACCATGCCGACAGTGACGATCGACGGAAAGCCGTACGAGGCCCGGGTCGGCGAGACGATCTTCCAGGTCGCCCGACGCAACGGGATCTGGATCCCCACCTTGTGCCATCACGAGGCGTTGGAGCCGTACGGGGCGTGCCGGATATGCGTGGTGGAGATCGACCGTGGCGGCTGGTGGCAGGTGGTCACCTCGTGCAACTACCCGGTGCGCCGCGATCTGACGGTCCGCGTCGATTCCGAGCGTGCCGTTCGGGCGCGTCGCGGGGTGATGCAGTTGCTGCTGGCCCGCTGCCCGGAAAGCCACGAGTTGCGGGAACTTGCCGCCCGGATGGGCGTCGACGGCACGCCCTATCCGCACGTGACCGAGGCCCAGCGGAACTGTATTCTCTGCGGGCTTTGCGTGCGCGTGTGCGCCGAGAGGATCGGTGCCTCGGCGATCTCTCCGGCAGGCCGGGGCGTCGAGCGCGCGGTGGCCGCGCCGTTTCGCCTGGCGTCGGAGGATTGCATCGGCTGCGGCGCGTGTGCCGCGGTCTGCCCGGTGGGCACGATCGTCGTCCGAATGCACGAGGAGGAAGTGGAGATCTCCCCGTTCAAGACCCGCGTGAAGCTCAAGCGCTGTGCGGCGTGCGGCAAGCCGGTGGCCAGCGAGTTGGTTGCCCGGGCCCTCTCCGATCGTGGGGGGCCGAAGCTTGTCGCGCTCTCTGCGGGCGAAGACTTCTGTCCGAGCTGCAAGCGAGAGAGGCTGGCAAGAGAACTGGCAGCGGCCGTCCCGGAGCGGGGGTTGGCTAGATGGATTCCTTGATTGTGCGAAGACTCGTAGAGATTCCCGGGTATCATGCAACCCTTTTCTGTTTTCGTGAAGAGCACAAGCATTAAGAAAACATAAGCACCAGGAGGCATCGATGTCCAAGCAGGTCTTCACGCAGGTCATTCGTGGAGCCCACGAGTGGGTCCGGCAAGCGGAGGAAGCTCTCGAAAAGGCGATCGCCGAATACGGACCGGAGAAGCCGCTCGGCTGGGGACCGCTGACGGCGTATTATTTGCCGATGTCCTATTCGCTGATGGGGCTGGAGGTGAAGACCGTCGGCGAGTTGAAGCCCCAGGTGGAGCACGCCCGCGAGTTGCTCAAGCCCGTGCCGACCGACGACCTTTGGCTCCCCTATCTTGGCGACGGTCTGGACGCCGGGGCGGCCAGCATGCTTGCCCAGGAGGCGCTGGTGGCGCTTCGGACCGTCAACGGCCACCAGATGGGGCCCGGCTGGCAGGGCTTCATCTCCGACACGATCATGCGCGAGCTGGGCATCCAGTTGGTCGACGGCCGGATGCCGGGTTTCGCGGCGATTCTCGGGCCGGCTCCCACGACCGAGATCGCCGTCAAGGTGGTCCGCGACCTCCAGGAGCGGAGCATCCTCGTCTTCCTCTGCGCCAACCGCGACGGCAAGACGATGCGCGATCAGATGGTCGAAGGCGGCGTGTTCAAGGACGACGCGCCCTTGGAGGAATGCTGGGACTTGTACGTGGTGCCGGTGGGCCCCGATACGCTCGACGGGATCTACGTGCTCAACTGGTCGATCCGAAGCGCGCTGACGTTCGGAGGCCACAAGCGGGGCGAAGCGCGGAAGTGCCTCGACTACACGAAACGGCGGATCCACGCCTTCGGCATCACGTTCGGGGAGGTTTCCGACGACTGGTACGCCACGGGCGCCGGCGCGATCCTCCTCGGTTATCCGGTGATCTCCGACGTGACGACCACGCCCGAAGTCCGGCCCACCGGCGTTACCGTGCGCGAGGCGATCGTGGTCGAGACCGATTATGAGAATCTCGTCCCCACCTGCATCGACACCCGGGCCGTGAAGGTCAAGATCGAGAAGATCGACGTCCCGGTGGGCTACGCCGCGGCGTTCGAGGGCGAGCGGGTCCGCAAGGACGACATGCACGTTCAGTTCGGGTTCAAGTACTCGGACGCCGTCGAGTACGCCCGCATGGTCGACTCCGCCGACATCCAGGACGGCGATATCCGGGTCACCGGGCCCGACGTCGACTCGGTCGAGCCGGGCGGCGCGATGCCCCTGGCCATCGAGGTGCTGGTCGCCGGCCGCAAGATGCAGCGCGACTTCGAGGGGATCATGGAACGGCAGATCCACCTCTACACGAGCCACGCGATGGGCTTCATGCACACCGGCCAGCGGGACCAGCTCTGGTGCCGCATCAGCAAGAAGGCCTTCGAGGCCGGCTTGCGCCTGCGGCATCTCGGCACGATCCTCCACGCCAAGCTCCACGACGACTACGGCGGGATCGTCGACAAGCTGGCGGTGCGGATCTCCACCGAGCCGGAGCAGGTGAAGGCGAAAATCAAGGAGGCCCAAGCGGCCTTCCGCTACCGCGACGACCGCATCGCCGGAATGACCGACGAGTCGGTCGACACCTTCTACAGTTGCACCGTGTGCCAGAGCTATGCCCCGGACCACGTCTGCGTGATCACCCCGCAGCGATTGGGGCTCTGCGGCGCGTACAACTGGCTCGACGGCCGGGCGAACTACGAGATCAACCCCACGGGGCCGAACCGACCCATCGCCAAGGGCCGTACGCTCGACCTGCAAAAGGGCGAGTGGGAGGGCGTGAACAAGTTCGTCTACGAGAACTCCAACCGCAAAGTCGAGCGCTTCTGTGCCTACAGCCTGATGGAATCGCCCATGACCAGTTGCGGCTGCTTCGAGTGTATCGTGGCGATCCTGCCGTTGGCCAACGGGGTGATGGTGGTCAACCGCGAGTTCCTGGGCGTGACGCCCTCGGGAATGAGCTTCGGGGAGCTGGCCTCGGTGACGGGGGGCGGGGCGCAGACGCCGGGCTTCGTGGGGGTCGGCAGGCTGTATCTCTCCAGCCCCAAGTTCCTCTCGGCCGACGGCGGCGTGAAGCGCCTCATCTGGATGCCCAAGAATCTCAAGGAAGGCATTCGGGAACGATTCGAGCGGGAAGCAGAAAGGATCGGAGAGCCGGGTCTGCTGGACAAGATTGCCACCGAGGAGGAAGCCGCGACCGAAGAAGAAGTAGCCGAGCACCTGGCGAAGGTCGGTCATCCGGCCTTGCAGCTTGAACCGCTGATGTGATTGACGGGAATTGAGTTGATGGTAGAGTGCGTGCTTGCACGCACGCGGAACAAGGTGCTGCCCCGTGTCGACGCTGCCGCCGATGCGTGGGGGCCGGCACCGACGCTACCGCTGATGTAGACGTAGTTGGAAATCAGAACCGGGAGTGAGATCATCCGAGGAGGTTGAGGTGCGCGGCTTCGAGCGGCACCGGCGCGTCGGGTCAATGCGCGGAAGCCTGAACCCTGAACCCCGAACCTTGCGAGAGGAGGAGCGATGGCGCTGACAGGCCTGGAGATCTACAAGCAGTTGCCCAAGACCAACTGCAAGGATTGTGGCTTTCCCACCTGCCTTGCCTTCGCCATGAAGATGGCGGCCGGGCAGGTCTCGCTGGACAAGTGTCCCCACGTGACCGACGAAGCCAAGGCGGCGCTGGAGTCGGCTTCCCGCCCGCCCATTCAGCTCGTCGTGATCGGAAGCGGCGACAACGAGGTCAAGGTCGGGAACGAGACCCAGCTCTATCGCCACGAGGAGAAGTTCTATCGACCCGCGGCGGTGGCCGTGAGGGTCTCCGACGCGCTCGACGAAGACGCGCTCGCCGAGCGGGCGGAGAAGATCGGATGTCTCGGTTTCGAGCGGGTCGGGACGACGATCCGGGTGAACCTGGTGGCGATCGATAATGAATCCGGCAGCGCCGATCCGTTCGAGAAGGCGGCGAGGCTGGCCGCGGAGAAGTCCAACCTGGCCTGCGTGCTCATGTCCGCGTCCGCCGCGAACCTCGCCAAGGCCGCCGCGGCCCTCAGCGGCCAGCGACCGCTGTTGTACATCTCCGACCCGGCGGAAGCCGAGGCGGCCGCCAAGGTGGCTAAGGACAACCACTGCCCGTTGGCCGTCCGCGCCGACGGCCCGGATGCACTTGCCGAACTAACCCCCAAGATCACCGGCGCGGGCGTGGAGGAGATCGTGCTCGACCCGGGCACCCGGGACCTCAAGGCGACGCTCGAAGCACTCAGCGCGATCAGGCGGCTTTCGCTGAAGAGCTTCCGCCCGCTCGGGTATCCAATCATCGCTTTCACCTCCAACTCGGACCCGACCGTCCAGGCGATCGAGGCGAGCACGTACGTCGCCAAGTACGCCGGCGTGGTGGTCACCGACGCGGTCGAGCCCTGGCAGATGCTCCCCATCCTCACCACTCGCCAGGACATCTACATCGATCCGCAGAAACCGGTGGCCGTCGAGCCCAAGCTCTACGAAGTGGGGGAAGTGGGGCCCGAGTCGCCGCTGTTGGTGACGACCAACTTCTCGCTCAGCTACTACTCGGTGGAGGGCGAGGTGGAGGCCAGCCGCGTGCCGGCCTACATTCTCGCCGTCGACACGGAAGGCACCTCGGTGCTCACCGCCTGGGCCTCCGACAAGTTCAACGCCGAGACGATCACCCAGGCGATGAAGAAGTCGGCGATCGAGGAGAAGGTCTCCCATCGGCAGGTGGTGATCCCCGGCTTCGTGGCGGTGCTTTCGGCGGGGGTGGAGGACGAGTCGGGCTGGTCGGTGCAGGTCGGTCCGAAGGAGGCCTCCGGCATCTCCAACTTCCTCAAAAACCAGTGGAAAGCATAAGGCGACCCTTTCCTCGTTCCCAAGCTCCAGCTTGCGAGCCAGAGTTGAAACTTCCTCAAAAACCAGTGGAAAGCGTAGGGTAATCCTGACCGTGGCCGGCTACCGCATCCGTTTCCTACCGGAAGGGCAAGAGACGACGGTCGACGAGGGGGGCACGCTCCTCGCGGCCGCCCGTCAGGCGGGAGTGTACGTCGGTGCGATTTGCGGCGGGGAGGGCGTTTGCGGCAAGTGCCGCGTGATCGTCCGCGAGGGCGAGGTCCACGGCGAGTCGACGGAGTTCCTCACCCGCGACGAGATTCGCCACGGGTACGTGCTGGCCTGCCAGGTGGTCCCGCGCAGCGATCTGGTCGTCGAGGTCCCGCCCGAGTCGCGACTGATCGGCTACGAAGGTCTGGGCCGGGAGAGCGAGCGATTTCGCGACTTCGCCCATCGCGGCGCGGAGCATCCGCCGGCCAAGCTCGCCCCGTTGGTCGAGAAGTTCTCTCTGGCCCTGCCCAAGCCCACGCTCGACGACCCCACGGCCGACCAGGAGCGAGTGCTCGAAGCGGTCGCCAAGAAGCGGCCGGGCCCGATTCAGATGGGCTGGAAGATCGCGCGGGAGCTGCCGCGCGTGCTCCGCCGCTGCGAAACCCGGCGCACGAGCTGGAAGTGGCATTGGGACGGACGGGTCACGGCCACGGTCGCCTCGAGGAACGACGTCAACGAGGTCGTCTTCGTGGAGCACGGCGATACCTCCGATCGGAGTTTCGGGCTGGCACTGGACGTGGGCACTACCACCGTCGTCGCCCACCTGGTCGATTTGACGTCCGGAACCACGCGCGAGGCCGCGGCAAAGTACAACTCGCAGATCGAGTACGGCGCCGACGTCATCAGCCGGATCAACTACACCCGGCAGCCCGGCGGCGCCGACCAGCTCCATCAGGCCATCATTCAGGACGTGGAGACGCTCATCGGCGAGCTGGTCGAGCGGGCGCAGATCGGGCGCGGGGACATCCAGTGCGTGGTGGCCTCGGGCAACACGGCGATGCTCCATTTTCTGCTGGGATTCGAGACGGACTTGATCCGCCTGACCCCCTTTGTCCCCTCGGCCACGACCCCGCCGCCGCTGAGGGCGGCCGAAGTCGGGCTGCGGATCCACCCCCGGGGCATCCTCTACACGCTCCCCATGGTCGGCAGCTTCGTCGGCGGCGATCTCACCGCCGGGATCCTGGTTTCCCGGCTGCACCAGTCCGAGGAGCTTTCGCTGTTGTTGGACGTCGGCACCAATGGGGAAGTGGTGCTGGGCAACCGGGACTTCATCGTGGCGTGTTCCGCGTCGGCGGGGCCCGCGTTCGAGGGCGGGTCGGTCACGTGCGGGATGCGGGCGACGTTTGGAGCGATCGACAGCGTGCGGATCTTCCGGCGAGGGCTTGCGGTCTCGGCCACCACGATCGACGACAGCCCGCCCATGGGCCTGTGCGGTACCGGCTTGATCGACGTTCTCTCCGAGATGTTTCTGGCCGGAGTGCTGGACCGGAGCGGTCGCTTCCAGGTGAGCCGCGCCCCGGACCGCTTCCGAACTTGCCGGGAGGACGGCCGGCCGGAGTTCGTTCTCGTTTCGGCCAAGGAGTCGGGCGGCATTCGCGACGTCGTGATCCGCCAGTCCGACGTGGAGAACATGATCCGCACGAAGGGCTCGATCTACGCGGCCATCGATTCCCTGGTCCAGTCGGTGGGGGTCTCCTTCGCCGACATCCAAAACGTCTACGTGGCGGGGGCGTTCGGCAACCGGCTCGACATCGCAAGCTGTATTACGATCGGGCTTCTGCCCGACGTCCCCGCCGAACGGATCCGCTTCATCGGCAACAGCTCCGTGGCCGGCGCCAAGCTGGTCATGCTGAGCCGCGACATGTTCCGCGAGGTCAACCGCATTCGGGATCGGGTCACCTACACGGAGCTGATGGTGGACCCCGCCTACATGCAGAAGTTCACCTCCGCCTGCTTCCTGCCCCACACCGAGCTATCGCGATTCCCCTCGGTCGAGAAGCGGCTGGAGGCACGCGCCGACTCAACCGGACCGTTACACACGTCCAAAACGAAATGACCACCTCCAAAACGAATTGAGCACTCCCAAAACGAACGGATCGCTTCCAAAACACATTGAGAAAGGGACGGGCCTTGGGACTTTCGCTTGCGGTGGCCGGCAAAGGAGGGACGGGAAAGACCACGCTCTCGGCGCTTTTGGTCCGCGCGCTTCGGGAGTCGGGTACCGCCCCCATCCTGGCCGTCGACGCCGATCCCAACTCCAGCCTGGCCGAAGCCCTCGGCGTCGAGTCCGGCACGCCCCTGGCCGAAATCCGCGAGCAAGGCTCCAGCGCCGAAGGATCGCCTCCCAGCGGCGTGGGGCGAGCCAGGGCGATCGACGACGAAATGCAGCGGGCGATCACCGAGGCCGAGGGGTTCGACCTGATCACCATGGGGTGGGGTGAAGGGCCCCGCTGCTACTGCTACGTCAACAACCTCCTGCGCAAGTCGCTCGATACGTTGGCGAGGAACTACCAGGCGGTCGTCTTGGACAACGAGGCCGGCATGGAGCACCTCTCCCGTCGAACCACCAACAACATGGATTTCCTCATCACGGTGGCCAACCCGACGCTCCCTTCGATCCGCGCGGTCCGACGGATCCTGGCGATTTCCCGCCAGCTCCCCGTGCGGATCGACCATCGAGCGTTGCTGGTGAATCGGACCGGCCCGGCGGGGAACGCGGTGGAGATCGATCGGGCACTTGCACAGCTCGATGCCGAGCGGCTCCCCGACGTCCCCCAGGACGACGCGGTCGAACGCGCGGGGGCCGCGGGCGGCGACGTTTTCACGTTGCCCGACGACGCCCCGGCGGTCGTTGCCGTGAGGAATCTGGTCGAGACACTACGTAGTAAGTTATCTGGTTCATCCAGCGTGGGGGGAGGGTAGGGAGCGAGGGGGAGGCGAAGAGCGAAGCCGGCGAGCCCTGGGGCTCGGCCCGGGGGTGCGCCAAGCGCAAAGGTCAACTGGCATGATAACCTGCCCCGGGCTGACGCCCAGGCCTCGCCGGCGAGCTCAACGTAGAAGTCCGTGCTGAATTGGTGGAAAACATGTAGGGTGGGTCGAGGCACGAGAC
>DATKZH010000232.1:0-11946 GCA_035528065.1 Thermoguttaceae bacterium
CCGAAAACCCGCCTTGTTAAGCTGCGCAGTATTGCCGTAAGTCCTTTGCTAAAAAGAACATCCTTTCCGGACAGCCTCTCAGCGACGGCGACCGGCTGCCTCGCTTTGTCCGCAACCGCCCAATCTCGCCATTCCCCCCAACAAGCTCCTGTCGCCCTCCTGAATAGCCCTTGAGGCACATTTGGGTTGACCGGATCCCCCCAAAGCGACTTCTGCTGTCGCCCTCACCGGCTGGCCGGTAGAATGGGTGGCCTCGACTCTAGCACCCTCGGGGGAAGCGAGATCATGATCCAGACGAGTTTGAGCCTGGTGGAGGCCGGGGGCGACCTCTCCATGGACCAGATGGCCGCTGTCGTCGGCGCGATCATGGAGGGCAAGTGCACCGAAGATGAGATCGCCCGGCTGTTGGTCGCCCTCCACAAGAAGGGGGAGACGGTTGCGGAAGTCGCCGGGGCCGCCGCGGCAATGCGCAAGCACATGACCCCCATCCGCACGCGCCATGACGACGTGGTCGACGTGGTCGGCACCGGCGGGGACCGCTCCGGGACGTTCAACATCAGCACCGCGGCCGCGCTGGTCACCGCCGCGGCCGGGGCCCGGGTCGCCAAGCACGGCAACCGCCGGGTGACCAGCCCAAGCGGGGCGGCCGACGTGTTGGCCGAGCTGGGGGTCAACGTCGAGGCCGACGTGCCGATCGTGGAAGCCTGCCTCGACGAGCTGGGCGTCTGCTTCTGCTTCGCGCCCATGTTGCACAGGGCGATGAAGCACGTGGCCCCGGTCCGCAAGAAGCTGGGGATGCCCACGATCTTCAATATCCTCGGCCCGTTGGCCAATCCGGCCCGTGCCCCCTTCCAACTCCTGGGCGTGGGGAAGCCGGAGCTGCGCCCGCTGTTGTCCCAAGCGCTCGCACTGCTCGGGGCACGCCGGGTGTTGGTGGTCCATGGGTCCGACGGGCTCGACGAAGTCACGCTGGGCGGCACGACGCACGTGACCGAAGCCTGCGGGGAAGACTTCCGCCAGTTCGAGTGGAATCCGTCCGATTTCGGGCTTGCGCCGTGCTCCCGCGAGAGCTTGCTCGTCGAGGGCCCCAAGCAGAGTGCGGCGGTGATCCGCGACGTCCTCGACGCCCGGCCCGGCCCGCACCGCGACATCGTCGTGGCCAACGCCGCGGCCGCCCTGTGGACCGTGGGCAAAGACGATTCGCTCGCCGCTTGCGCCCGGTTGGCCGACGAAGCGATCCAATCCGGCAAAGCCCGGGAACTGCTCGCCCGGCTCGTCGAGCGGACGAATCCGTGAGCCGTCCGCAGAGCCGCTTGCGGCTTCGCCCGTAGTCCCGAGAGAGTCGCCAAAGAGGAGAAGCCCATGTTCGCTGACCGCCGTCACAGGCCGTATCGTGCCCGCCGGATATCGCAACCCGTGATGACGGCCCTGACGATCATCGCCGCCTGCTCGCTCTTGTCGCCCCACGGCGCGGCCGAAGGATCCGATCGCGATTCCCATCGCGCCCCCAACATCGTCCTCATCCTTGCCGACGATCTGGGCTGGTCGGACCTCGGCTGCTATGGGGGCGAGATTCCCACGCCCCACGTCGACCGGCTGGCGGCCGGGGGCCTGCGGTTCACGCAGTTCTACAACAACGCCATCTGCGGGCCCACGCGGGCGTCGCTTCTGACCGGGCTCTACTGCCAGCAGGTGGGACACCGGGGTGATCGCTGGAACGAGCCCAAGGATTTCAACCGCTGCGTGCTCGTTGCCGAGCTGCTCCGGGCGGGCGGCTATCGGACGATGATGGTCGGCAAGTGGCAGGGGCGCGACCTGGCGGTGCGGCGGGGCTTCGATCGGTTCTTCGGGCCGATGTGCCAGGCCAAGATCAGCTACTTCCACGAAGTGCAGCAAGACCCGTTCTATCTGGACGACCAGCGGTGGCAGTTGCCCGAAGGCTTCTACCTGACCGAGGCATTCAGCGACTACGCCGTGCGGTTCGTCGAGGAGGCGTCAGGGGACACGCGGCCGTTCTTCCTCTACGTCGCCTACATCGCCCCGCACTGGCCGCTGCACGCGCGCGAGGCGGACGTCGCCCCGCACCGCGACGTGTATCGAGAGCACGGCTGGGAGGCGTGTCGCGCGGAGCGGTTCCGGCGCCAGCGCGAGATCGGATTGATCCCGGAGGGCTGGGGCCTGTCGCCCAAGCCGGCCGAGGTCACGCCGTGGGAGCAGGACCCGCACCAGGCCTGGCAGGCGGAGCGGATGGCGGTCTACGCCGCCCAGGTTTCGGGCGTGGATCGCGGCGTGGGTCGGATTCTGGGCGCCGTGCGCGAGGCGGGCGTCGAGGAGAGCACGCTGGTCATGTTCCTCTCCGACAACGGCGCCGCCCCCGACGGCGGCGTGGCTCCCACGGAGAGCGGCTTCGGCTTCGGCCCGAACGCGCGGAACGACACGTGGCGACTGGATGGCGTGCCCATCCGCCCGGGCAGCGGACCGGATAACATGCCCGGGCCGCACGACACGTTCGCCGCGTACGGGATCGCCTGGGCCAGCGCGAGCAACACGCCGCTGCGCGGGACGAAGCTGACCGCGTACGAGGGCGGCATCCGCACGCCGCTCGTCGTGCGCTGGCCCGCCGTGATCCGCCGGCCGGGGAAGCTCGTCGCCGACGTCGGTCACGTGATCGACCTGATGCCCACGTGCCTGGAGGTGGCCGGCCTCGACTACCCGGCCGAATTCCACGGGCGCAAGCCCCTGCCGCTGGAAGGGAAGAGCCTGACCCCGGTCTTCCGAGGCGAGCCCCGCCAAGGGCACGAAGCTCTCTGCTGGGACGTGCCGCGGAATCGGGCCATCCGCACCGGCCGCTGGAAGCTGGTCGGCCCGCGCGGCAAGGCGGCCTGGGAGCTGTACGACCTGGAAGCCGACGGCACGGAAACGCGGAACCTTGCCGCACAACACCCCGAGCGCGTCCGCGACATGGCCGCCGGATGGCAAGCCTGGGCGGAGCGCTGCGGGGTGGGACGGTGGTGATGCGGTGGCTGGTGGTTGACGTCGGCCGTCGCTGTGACCGCAATTTTCCGGGCAATCGGTGATTCTCGGGGCATCGAACTCCGTGAGGCCTCGGTGGCCAAGATCCCCGGTGGGAGAAATCCTGACGTTCTGGGCCTTTCATTTCGCCGAGAATTCTGGAGAATGCGTGCATTGCGGGCCACCGAGTAGAGTTCGCGATAAGGCCGAAAACACCGGAAGAGCCCCCCTGAAGGCGGCATTCTCCAATCGCGAGGTGAAGGAATGTCTGCGACAGCGGCGCGTGTGTTCAGATGCTGTGTTGATGCCATCCGCGCTGGTGAACTTATTGTACGTGAGAGTTCGAGGGATAAGGAATTTCACTTCCAGAACTGGTTCAAGAGACGGCTTGAAGACGCGCACTTCAATTTCGATCAAGGGGGCCGTAACAGCTACCCAGACTTCACGTTGGTGAAGTTCACGGAAGGCTACGAGCTTAAGGGGCTGGCGTACCCAGGACGCGATGCGAGCTTTGACTCCAACAGCCAAGTCCCCACCGGGTTACACAATGGACGGACGATCTACTATGTCTTCGGACGCTACCCCAAGGCCCCAGACGGGAACAGCTACCCGGTCATCGACCTGGTGATCTGCCACGGCGACTTCTTGAATGCGGACCACGAGTACGAACACAAGAACAAGAGCGTGAAGGGCTTCGGAAGCTACGGCGACATCATGATCCGAGATCGGAAGATGTACGTCGTTCCGACGCCATTCGAGCTCGTAGATGGCGTGGCCCATCAGCGCACGCTCATTCTGCCGTCCAATGAGCACCCAGGCGACGGACTCACGGAAGTGGGAACCCTTGAACGAGTTGAGTCCGATGAACTGATCGTGGGTTACTCGTTCGACCTCCGAACGAATGACCTTATTCCTGAGAAGGTACCCAACCCCGGCGCCGGCACTCAGCACAAGTTCCGAGCTTGGAGGCACAAGGGGGCAAGAACAGACACGGTATCGATGCGACCGACTGCAACTCGAACCGACTGAGGACGATTTCGTGAAATTGATCGAAACGGATGCTTTCTCGTTCGAGTTCCTGTCACGGATTGGCGAGAGAGAGAGCTGGCGCAAAGAGGTACACAGGCCGATCTACCATGTGCACAAGTGGTGGGCGAAACGTTTGGGTTCGGTGTTCCGGGGCATCCTTCTGGGATGCACACTCGGGCCAAATGAGGACCTTGAGCAAGAGTTCTACCGGACGCATGAGTTCTCGGGGTTTACCGTTCTCGACCCGTTCATGGGCTCTGGGACGACCGTGGGTGAGGCGCACAAACTTGGATTTACCGCGTTCGGCCGGGACATCAATCCCGTAGCGGTAAATGCCGTGCGTGTCGCTCTTGGGCCGCTCGATCGCCGACGTATCCAAGAAGCATTCGAGGATCTCTCTCTCACAACCGGCGAGCAGATCCGCGCTCTCTACCGATCCTGGGATGCCATGAACCGGCCATGCGAGGTCCTGTATCACTTCTGGGTAATGCAGACAGATTGTCCAGCCTGCGGAAAGACAGTCGAGTTGTTTCCATCGTACGTGTTCGCCAAGAACGCGTATCCCAGCCGCAAGCCGCAGGTTCAGATCGTCTGCCCGTCGTGTGGAGACATATTCCCAGGCCTCCACGGGAAGACCCCAGTCTCGTGCCCATCGTGTGACCACAGCTTCAGTCCGGAGAGTGGTCCAGCCAGAGGGCTAAAGGCCAGGTGCCCACACTGCACACACAGCTTCAGGATAATCGACGCAGTAGGAAGGAAACGCCCGCCGTTCCGTCATTACGCCAAACTCGTGCTTACGAGAGACGGGAGGAAGCAATACTTGGCGCCATCGGAGGTAGATGACAGCATCTACGTCCATTGCACCACTACCCTGCGTGAGCTGGTCCAAAGCCGAGGGATCGTTCTCCCGGAGCTCAGTTTGCAGCACGGCCACAACACGCGGCAGGCGATGAGCTACGGCTTCTTGGCCTGGAGGGACTTCTTCAACGACCGGCAACTTCTGGCGCTCTCCATTCTGCGCTCAGCAATCGCGAACCTCTCCGATGAGATGAGCCGCAATGCTTTCCTTACGCTGTTTTCCGGCGTCCTGGAGTTCAATAATCTGTTCGCGTCGTACAAGGGAGAGGGGACAGGCGCGGTGCGGCACATGTTCTCTCACCACATCCTGAAGCCGGAACGCAGGCCAATTGAGGCCAATGTGTGGGGCACTCCGAAGAGCTCTGGATCCTTTTCCAGTCTCTACCGCACCCGCCTGCTCCGTGCCATTGATTACCGCGAGAACCCCTCAGAAGTGAACCGTGCTGGTGGCGCGAGAGGGGTTGTCTGCTCACCTCCCTTCGTCGGCGATCTCCAACGGTGGGGCGTTGAACTGCCGCCGCGTGCCATAGCTCTGTCCTGCGGTGACTCGGCTGTCACGGGGCTCCCTGACTGTAGTATTGACCTCGTCGTAACCGACCCACCCTTCTTCGATAACGTACACTATTCCGAACTTGCAGATTTCTTCTTTGCCTGGCAGCAGCTCGGCACAACGGAGATTGCGAAGACTACTCGGAGCGAGGGCGAGGTGCAGGACGCGAACGTTGAGGAATTCGCGGCGAAGTTGCGGTCGGTCTACCAGGAGTGTCACAGGGTGCTCAAGAATGACGGCATCTTCGTTTTCACATATCACCACTCTCGCGACGAAGCATGGAAAGCGCTGGCCGACGCTATCTTGGGCTCAGGATTCCTGGTAGTGAACTCCCATCCAGTGAAGGCGGAAATGTCTGTAGCGACTCCTAAGTCACAGGCGAAGGAACCGATTCAGCTCGACATCGTGATCGTATGTCGGAAGAGTGACACTGCTCACGAACGCAAAACGATCACGCCCAAGGAGGCGATTCTCTCGGGAAGAACGAAGCTCAAGCGACTCCACCAAGCTGGGTTCAAGCTATCTCGCAACGATGGAAGAATCGTGATCTTCGGACAGCTTCTCACCACACTCCGTTCGCCCGACCACATGCAACAGATCATAGAATACGTTGACCGCGAGACTGCGAATCCGTTGGATTTCGATTCCATCCCCGACTACGAACCTCCACGAGCCGTCAAGCGGCCCCCGCCTGCACGCGAGGTACAAAGGGCTTTGTTTGACTAGCCTCAGTCTTCGGCCCCCGCCGGCCTTGTGCCGGCGGAACGGGGGGTGACGACTACGGCGGTCAGTTCCCAGGCCCCGTCGCACCGGCACGGGGCCGGTGGGGAATGCGCGAGTGGTTCTTTGGTTGGTCCTCGCCTCGGACGTGAGACCGTGACACGCAACTGCACTTGAAGGAGGTGAAACATGAAACGTATTGCCCTTTGGATGCTTGTCCTGCTGGCGATCCGTGGAGCCGCCCGAGCGCAAGACCCGATCGACGTCGGCTCGCGGCGCGAGCTGTTCGTAGAGGATACGCTGATCGAGAAGCTGGCCGGCGGGGCCGAGCTGCGCCTGAATCATCCCGTGCCGCAGGAGATCGCGCTGGAGCACAACGCCCCCTGGGAGGGCACCGGCAGCGGCTACCACTCGGTGTTTCGCGACGGCGACAAGTACCGTTTGTACTACAAGGCGTGGCACCTCGACGTCTCGTCGGAGGGCAAGCTCAAGAGCGATGCCCATCCGCTTTTCTGCTGCTACGCCGAGAGCGACGACGGCATTCACTGGCGCAAGCCCGAGCTGGGGCTCGTCGAGTTCCAGGGCTCCAAGGCGAACAACATCTGCATCGCCAGCGGCATGATCGGGAAGGCCCAAACCGACGCGGGCCACCCGGCCGTGTTCAAGGACGAGAACCCCGATTGCCCCCCCGACGCGCGGTACAAGGCCGTCCTCCGCTCCAGCGGGCCCCGGGGGCTGCTCGCGTTCAAGTCGCCCGACGGCATCCACTGGTCGCCGATGAGCGACAAGCCGGTGATTACCGAGGGGGCGTTCGACTCCCAGAACCTCGCCTTCTGGGACCCGGTGCGGCGCGAGTATCGGGCGTATTGGCGGATCTTCACCTCGGGCACGACGACCGAGAAGGTCTGGAAGCCCAGCGGCGTCCGCGCGATCCGCACGGCGACTTCGCCCGATTTCCTCAACTGGGGGCCGCACGCCGACTTGACCTACGTCGACTCGCCCCCCGAGCATCTCTACACCAACCAGGTCAAGGCGTACTACCGGGCGCCGCACATCTTCATCGGCTTTCCCACGCGGTACGTCGAGCGGGGCTGGTCCGACTCGATGCGCGCGTTGCCGGAGCTGGAGCACCGCGAGCTCCGCGCCAAGGCGAGCCTGCGCTACGGCACGGCGCTGACCGAGGGCCTGCTGATGGCCAGCCGCGACGGCGTGCACTTCAAGCGATGGAACGAGGCGTTCCTCCGCCCCGGCATCCAACGCGAGGGGACCTGGCACTACGGACACCAGTACATCGCCTGGCACGTGGTCGAGACCAAGTCGGCTCTGGAAGGGGCGCCCAACGAGCTTTCGCTCTACGCGGGCGAGAGCTACTGGACGGGCAACTCCAGCGCGCTGCGCCGCTACACCCTGCGGATCGACGGATTCGTCTCCGCCTGGGCCCCGTTCGCCGGCGGCGAGCTCGTGACCAAGCCGCTGGTGTTCGCCGGGAAGAAGCTGACGCTGAACTTCTCGACCAGCGCCGCGGGCGACGTCCGCGTTGAGCTCCAACAGCCCGACGGCCAACCGATTCCCGGCTTCTCGCTCGACGATTGCCAGGAGGTGTTCGGCGACGAGCTGGAGCGCACGGTCACGTGGAAGGGCGGGAGCGACGTGGGCAAGCTCGCCGGCCAGCCGGTCCGCCTCCGCTTCGCGCTGCGCGACGCGGACCTGTACGCGTTTCAGTTCGTCCCGTAGGACCGCCCTCGCTTTCCGGGGCTGTAGACGAAAGAGAAGCACCGCGTCGGATGCTCGAAACGTTGCGTTGGAGAACGGCGCGCTTTGCGCATCCTGCCTGACCGAGTGTGTTCCCGGCCCCGATCCTGGCGCAGCCGACGCACGATCTCGCGCAACGGGAGCTCGGGCTGCCCGAAAGGGTTCCGGCTCGCCTCTCCCCCAGAAGGCGGGCTGTGTGCCCGGTTTGCGGGTCCGCCGTCCGAGACAGTATTCTCTCCGATCTCCCGGACCTTCTGATTCCCGGCAGCCGCCGAACGGTCCGTTCGCCGAAGCCGGTCCATCCGGCACTCCTCCTCCGTCTGCCTGGAGAATGGGGAAGCTTGCTTCGACGGTTTTCTCCGTTCAAACCAGTCTTCCACCTCCTATCCAGATGCTCACCCGCTCGGTTGTCGAGGCCCCCCGGGGCCGTTGCGGGCGGCGCGGGGGCAGACTAGAATAATGGCGCATGATCTCCCGTTGCATTGTCCTGCCGCTGGCAGGGGGCGGCAGTCGTGTGTTGCGTTATTCGGGCAGGTTACGCACACGTTTGGAGAAGACGGCAGGGACGGCGGCTTGAGGCCGAGCTCCTCGGCCTCGGGGAAAACAAGGTGCAAATCAAGCGGTTATTGGTCTTTGCACGGAGAATGATCTTGCGATTCCGGGAGCGCGGGCGGTGAGCCAGCGCTCAGTGACATCCTGGGAAGCCCAGACTGGACTATCCGTGCCGTAGCGACCGTTCTTGCCAAGGAGCCAATGGGATGACGAAGGTAACAGTCTTCTGCCCTCAATGCCAATCGCGGTACCAAGTCGACGACTCGCAATTGGGCAAGCGTGCCCACTGCAAGAAGTGCGATACGAGGTTCGTGCTTTCCGCTCCGGAAATCGAGCTCGATACGCCCGTCAACGAACCCGCCACGTCCCAGGCGAGCCCGCCGCAGCGGGCCGCAGCGGGTTCGGGAAAAGCCATCAGCAGCGAGTACGAGCGGCGTGCTCAGGCTGCCATGTCCAAGACCCCTCCCGAAGAGAAGAAGGTGGCCGAGAACAGCTCGTACCGAAACACGAAGATCCAGGAACTCACCCAACTGTGCGAGCTGGCCAAAGAAGCCTGCGACAAGAAGGGCAACTCCAGCGGGTCGGCGCACGTGGGAACGATCCAGGCAGGGACGATGATCATTCTGGGAGGGTGGACGGGAATCCGCCCGCTGGCGGAAGGCAACCCGATGCTCTCGATGCACATCATCGCTGTGGCCCTGGTGTTCAACACCGTCTGGAAGATTCTCAAAGGCACCATCCGGCTCTGGGGACTGTCAGACGCTTCGGGCGACTACTCGACCGACGCGAAGCTAAACGAGGAGCTCGCCGCCGGTGCCGTAATGGTTACGACCATGATGCAAAAATGGAATCTCGTGTAGCATCAACTCGCCATGGCCAAGATTTTCCTTTCCTATCGGCGTGACGACGCTGCGTACGCGACCTCCATCGTCCAGGAGAAGCTCGCCGAGCACTTCGGCAGCGAGTCCGTGTTTCTGGACGTCGACAACATTCGCATCGGCGACGATTTCCGAGAGCGTCTGCGAGAAGCGGTCAGCCAATGCGACGTCCTGCTGGCAATGATCAGCGACAAATGGCTCGACGCTGCCTATGAAGCGGGCCCGAAGAAGGGTACGCGGCGCTTGGATGATCCGGGCGACTTCGTCCGCATCGAGATCGAAGCCGCACTCCAGCGACGCATTCCGGTCGTGCCCGTCCTGCTCGGGAAGGCGTTGATGCCTGCGGAGGAGGATTTGCCCGGCAGCTTCGCCGTGCTGGCCTACCGCCAGGCCGCCGAAGTGCGCCCGGGAAAGGACTTCCGCGCCCACATCCACCGGTTGATCGAGGACCTGGAGAAGCTTCTCCAGCGGCGCGGAGCTGAGCCGGTGCCGAGCCGAGAACGCCTGGAGCCCGCGCCGGATGACGGCGACATCGAGCTCGATCCGATGCTGGAAGAGCATCCGGCGGAGGCGGTGCCTACGCCCGGCCCGACCCGCGCCGTGCCGGCGCAGAAGGTCGTCTCCAACGGCATCGGCATGGAATTGGTCGTGATCCCCGCGGGCCGTTTTGCGATGGGTTCGCCGACCTCCGACAAGCACTCCTATCCGGACGAGAAACCCCAGCATCGCGTGGAAATCACGATACCGTTCCAGCTTGGCGTCTACCCGGTGACCCAGGAAGAGTACCAGCTCGTCACCGGAGCGAACCCGAGCTTCTGCAAGGGACCACGGCGGCCGGTCGAGTGCGTGTCCTGGTTCGACGCGGTTCGCTTCTGCAATCTGCTCAGCCAACGTGAAGGGCTGGATGCCTACTATCGGATCGACGAAGAGCAGGTATCGGCCGCGGGAGGCCGTGGGTACCGATTGCCCACCGAAGCGGAGCGGGAATACGCGTGCCGCGCCGGCACACAGACCAAATGGAGCTTCGGCGACGACCCGGAACGATTGGACGAGTACGCCTGGTACCGGGGCAACGCCCAGTCCGAAACCTTCACCGTGGGGGAGAAAGCCCCGAATCCTTGGGGGCTGTTCGACATGCACGGCCACGTGTGGAACTGGTGCTGGGACTGGTATGCCGGCGACTATTATGGGCAGTCTCCAGAGAAAGACCCCTGTGGCCCGGAAGCGGGCGACGGTCGGGTGCTGCGGGGTGGATCCTTCGGGGACGCCATGGCCTCCGCCCGCTCCGCAGCGCGCTTCTCGAACGATGCGTCCATCGCCGACTGCTTCATCAGCTTTCGCCTCGCGAGATCGGCGGAACGAGACTGATCTCCCCGAGAGAAAGAAGGTGAGTGCGACGCACCATTGTCTGATGCGACGTTTCCGACTTCGTGGGCGTTCGCCGGGAAGAAGTAGGCACGACAATCGTGCCGACGAGCAGCGGGAACCGGCGGTAGAAGCGGGACAGGTTCGCTTCCAGGGTAATGATAGGCGGGTGAAACACCCATCGGCGAACCTGTCCCGGTTTCCGGATCGGCTCTACCCCCACAGGGAACGCCGCGCGAACAGGTGGTCGTGCGCTCGGAGCTTCCGGTGCCGCGCGAGCTCGTATTTGCCGGGCTCGGTCGCAGCTTGGGGAGCCGGAATCGCGTCGTCCGTGGCGTCGCCCTCGGCCGGCAGCTCGCTGGCTGCCAGCGTCTCGGGAACGATCGGCGATGGGCCGACGGGCTGATACATGGCCGCCATCAGCAGGTCCAGGTCCCGCTCGTCGATCCGGCCGTCGCCGTCCAGGTCGGAGGCGGGATCGTAACTCGGGTCTCCCGAGGCCGAGCCCGAGTGTGGCTGCCAGAGAGCCAGGTCGAAGTGGTTGACCAGCTCGTCGCCGTTGAAATCGGCCAAGGCGAGATCGAGATCGACGGCCCCCAGCTCGACCAAGGCCCAGTCGACGGGATCGCCGGAGCCAACCAAGGCGAAATTCGCCGGGGTGATAGTCGCCGTCCCCTCGCCCGGCTCCACGCCAAAATGCACCGGGCCGTCGCCGGTCGAGGCGGTTTGCCCGTCAGCCACGGCAAACTGCCAGGCGACGAACGGGGCCAAGCCGTCGGCCCCCACGCCACCCTCGGTCGTCAGGGCCCCGGCTTCGTCGATCAGGCCGGCCGGCTCGTCCGGGGTGCCCTGCTGGAACGCCGTGAAGTCTTCGCCGTAGGCGACGCTTCCCGTCGGGGTCACCCAAAGCGAATCATACAGGACGTCGACGGCCCCGCCGACCACCCCCTGGGGCATATCGCGGAGATCCTCCACGTACGCGTTGACCCAGAACGTCGACCCGGCCCACGTGGCCCCCGCGTTAGGGCCGAACGCCGTCCCGGAAACCTGCAGCGTGACTGCCAGATCGACTTGCCTCACCTCGATTTCCACCGTGGCCAGGTTACTCTCCGCCTGGCCGTCGTTGGCCAGGTAGGTGAACGCGTCGCTGCCGTTGAAGTCGGCGTTGGGGGTGTACTCGAACGAGCCGTCGTCCGCCAGGGTGAGCGTGCCCTGCGCGGGGCCGTCGAC
>DATKZH010000233.1:0-14696 GCA_035528065.1 Thermoguttaceae bacterium
TACGCCGAAGGCGTTCAACAACACAGCCCAGGGTTGCGCAGCTACCCTGGGTCCCGGTTCCGACGTCGCCCATCAACCCCGAAGGGGTTGCACAGCGCCCGCTCGAGGGTTGCGCGGGGTGCAACCCCGTTGGGGTTGGGGGGGACTCGGTGCCCGCCAACCCAGGGTAGCTTCGCAACCCCGGGCTGTGTTGTGAAACCGCTTCGCGGTTAGGGGGAACGAAAATGGCCCACGCTTCCCGCGGATTCATGGCCGTGCTTTCCGTACGTTCTTAGCAGCCCACACGCCGTGTGCCGCAACCGGCGGACGGCACACGGCGTGTGCCTGCTACGGAAGTCGGAAAGCCATTTTTCGGCCGCTCCCAACCTGCCTTCCGGCGTTTGCCAAATGCGATGGACTGCCGTCGGAGCCGGAGGGGCGAGAATTCCCGGCAGATGCTTGACACGGCGGGAAGGCGCCACCTATGATAGGCCATCGGAGAGCCCAGCGGGGAACTGGGCCCGAGTCCTTGGGCGAATCGCAGTCTTTGGAGGTAGGGACGATGCACGTCGAAAAACATAATCAGAAACCGTCGAGCTCGCGACGCACGTTTCTCAAATCGGCCGGTGTGTTGGCCACGGGCCTGTCTTTGGCAAAGCCGGCGCACGCCAGGGCCGTGAAGGAGACGCTGGCGCAGGACGGCGGGGCCAAGGCCGTGACCTACGCCAACGCCAGTCAAGCTTGGCACTGGCCGCTGTACGGGGACGCGGAGAAGGCGGCCATGGAGGAGATGGTGGCCCACCCCGGTTACGGCCCGATTGCCTTGTTCGAGAAGGATTGGAAGGAGTACACCGGGTCGCCGTACGTCAAGTCGCACTGCAACGGCACCAGCGCGCTGACGTCGATGTTCTTCGCCCTGGACCTTCCGCCGGGCAGCGAGATCATGGTGCCCAGCTACACGTTCTTTGCCACGATCGTGCCGATGCGCCTTTTCGGCCTGGTGCCCGTCTTCGTCGACGTCAACCCGCGGACGCTCAACTTCGATCTCGAAGACGCCAAGAAGCGGCTGACGAAGAACACCAAGGCGGTGCTCCCGGTCCACTGGATCGGGCTTCCCTGCGAGATGGATCGCATCTGCGATTGGGCCAGCGAGAAGGGGCTCATCGTGCTGGAGGACGCCGCGCACGCACACGGCGCGGAACTGAAGGGCAAGAAGATGGGCACGTGGGGCCGGATGGGAATCTTCAGCTACCAGGCCTCCAAGCCGCTCCCGGCCATCGAAGGCGGCATGGGAATGTACCAGGAAGCGGCCGACTACGAGCGGGCAACCACCTTCGGCCACTACTCCTTGCCGAACAGCTTCCCGGATGACAGCGAGTACCGCAAGTACAACGGCACGGGCCTGGGGGTGAAGTTCCGCATGCACCCGATGGCCGCGGCCCTGGCCCGGTGCCAGCTTCGAGGGCTCGACGAGCGCACGGCCAAAGGCGTCGCGCAGGTCCGCAGCCTCAACGATCGCATCCTGCAATTGCCGGGGCTTTATGAGCAGACCTACGGCCGGGCGGACATGAAGCGGCTCCACTACTCCTGGAACATGCTGTTCATCGACGAGAAGGAAGCCGGCATGTCCCGCGCCGCCGCCGTGAAGGCCCTCCAGGCCGAAGGCGTCAGCACCAGCGAGTCCAGCTACCGGTTGCAGCACAAGTGCGATCTGTACAAGGAGGCGAAGTGGTGGCATCACCTGCCGGTCCTTCCCGAGCTCCCCGGTTCGGAGCAGGCCAACGCCACGGCGATGCCGCTGCCCTACTTCACCTCGGAGCATCCCGAGCTGGTGGACCAGTACGTGAAGGCGTTTGAGAAGGTCTGGGCACAGCGGGAAAAGCTCGGAAAAGCGTGATCGCCCGGATGGCGAACCCGCCGGGGTACGTTGCGTGACGGCGGTCCTGTTTCCCCCGCAACCATCAACGCCAACGGCGTTGTGTCGCCTGCAAGCGTCAAGCTGCGATCAATAGAGTGTAGGTGCGTGAAACGCGCCAATTAGAGTCTAGCACCGCTTGGATTGTTTCCGTTGGTTCGTTGCACGCGTCCTGCAGACCGGTTCGACGATTGAGAAGACTCCCGTGATGAGATGCTCAGCTCCAGGTAGTGTCGCCTTCGTGCTCCTGTTGCTTGCCGTCGTCTGCGGCACCGTCACCGCGGACGCAGCCGAAGCGTGCTGCCAGGCCGGCGGGCCCACGAACGTGCTGGCCTGCCGGCTGGCAAATTATGGCAAGTTCCAGGACGCGGCGTGGGACCATCTGCCGTCGATCGGCTTCCAGCACGTGTTCATGAACGTGATGCCGCCCGGGGAGATCGAAGCCACCGAGAGGCGGCTTAAGGAGCATGGATTGAAGATCGCCGTGATCCGGGGCGACACCGACCTGGGGCGCGAGACCTGCGTCGACGAGCTGGCCGTCCAGTTGGCGACGTGCGAGAAGCTGGGGGTCCACTACATCTTCCTCTCGCCCAAGCACAACGGCGTGAGCAAAGAGGTCGCCTACGAGCGCTTGCGGCGCGCCGGCGACGTCGCCAAGAAGCACGGCGTGACCATCGCCCTGGAGACCCACCCGGACCTGGGCACCAACGGCGACGTCCACGTCGAAACGATGAAGCGAATCAACCACCCGAACGTCCGCGTCAATTTCGACACGGGCAACATTACCTTCTACAACCACAACGCGGACGCCGCCGCGGAGCTGGCCAAGTGCATCGACTACGTGGCCACGGTCGAGTTCAAGGACCACAACGGCCAGTTCGAGACGTGGAGCTTCCCCACGGTCGGGACGGGCGTCGTGGACTTCCCCGCGGTGATGAAGATCCTCACGGATCATCGTTACGCCGGACCGATCACCATGGAGGTGGAAGGGATCCACGGCGTCGAGATGAGCGAGGCCCAGAGAAAGGAGTACGTCAAGGAGTCGGCGGAGTACGTCAGATCGCTCGGCAAGTTCGACTGAGGAGCCATCGCGGGAGAGGTTGACCGATTGCGTGCTCGGGGTGCAGACGCCCCCTCTGCGTTTTGCCGTGCGGGCGCCCGCGCCTGCACCGCAAGAGGATTGCACGAGTCGTTCCGTTACGGCTCTCGACGGCGCCGCCGGATCTGATTTTCTGCGCCACGATCCGGGATCGGCGAGCGAACGGGTCCGGAGCGAGGGATAGCGGTCCGTGGAACTGGCAGTGCCCGCACGCGACGGAGAAACCAGGGTTCCCCAAGGGAGGAGTGTTTCCGATGGCGCTTTTCGCACAAGCCCAGGCCCATGCCCAGGTGCAGCTTCCGGACTACATCATGCTGGTCGGCTATTTCGTGCTGATGCTGGGCATCGGCGCGTACTTCTACCGCTACATGCAGGGGATGAAGGACTACTTCAGCGGCGGCAACACGATCCCCTGGTGGCTCAGCGGCGCTTCGTTCTTCATGAGCAGCTTCAGCGTGTTCGCCTTCGTCTCCTACTCGGCCCTGGCGTTCAGGTACGGCTGGGTGGCGGTCACGATCTACTGGGTTACGATACCGGCAACCATCTTCAGCGTGGTGTTGTTCGCCAAGAAGTGGCGTCGGGCCCGGATCGACAGCCCCGTAGAGTATCTCGAAACCCGGTACAGTTTCGGGCTGCGGCAACTCTTCGCGTGGCAGGGCGTGCCCGTCATCCTCGTCGACGACGCCCTCAAGCTGATCGCCATCGGGACCTTCATCGCCGTCAGCATGAATCTGCCCGAAGTCCCGTCGTTCACGCTTTTCGGGCTGGAAGTGCCGCTGGAAGACATGGGGCTCCACACGCCCATCCGATACACCATGGCGATCGCCGCGGTGATCATGCTGCTATACACCTTGATGGGTGGACTCTGGGCCGTGGCCGTGACCGACTTCATTCAGTTCGTCGTGATGGCCGTCGGCATCGTGGTCCTCCTTCCGCTGTCGATTCAGCGGGCCGGCGGCATGAGCGCCTTTATCGAGAACACGCCCAAGCGGTTCTGCCATTTCGTCAACGCCGAGTACAACTGGATCTACGTCGCCTTGCTGGCGCTCCTCTACTGCCTGGCGTGGAGCAGCGTCAAATGGCCGCTGATCCAGCGGTACTACTGTGTCCGCGACGAGAAGGAGGCCCAGAAGGTAGGCTGGTTCGTCGTGTTTTTGAACGTCATTGGCCCCCCCTTGATGTTTCTCCCCGCCATTGCGGCCCAGCAGTTCATGGGCGACGTTCCCGACGAGGAGGTCTACCCCCGCTTGTGCATCATGCTCCTTCCGGCGGGTATGTTGGGACTGGTCATCGCCGCCATGTTTTCGGCCACGATGTCGATGCTCTCCAGCGACTACAACGCCTGCGCCGGCGTGCTGACCAACGACGTGTACCGGCGCGTGATTCACAAGAATGCCTCCCAAAAGGAACTGGTGCTCGTGGGCCGGCTGATGACCTTGCTGATCGGCGTGTGTGCACTGGCGATCGCGTTCGCGTTCGGCGGGACCTCGGGTGAAAATCTGTTCCGGTACATGGTGACGCTGTTCAGCATCGCCACCGCGCCGGTTGCCGTCCCTATGCTGCTGGGTCTCCTCTCCAGGAGGGTCACCAACCTCGGCGCGATCGTCGGCTTCCTGTGTGGCCTGGCCGTCGGTGTGGGCCTGTTCATCTGCTTCTACGGCCTCTCGGGGATCGGTCCCCTTTGGCCGGAGGGGAAGCAGACGACCTTGCTTGCCGGCCTGGTCTGGAGCCCGGACAAGGACGAACTCATCTTCGGCGCCACGCCCTTGAAGATGGAGGTCATCCTTTTCACGTGCAATACCCTGGTGACCCTGATCGCGTGCGTTGTCGTGAGTCTGTTGAAGCCGATGGACGCCGAGGCGCGAGAGCGAGTGGACGCGTTCCACCAGCGGCTGCTCACCCCGATCGGCGAGTTGCCGGAGGACCGGCCCGAAGCGACCGGCGGCCTGGCCATCCTTTCGCCGTTCCGCGTCGTCGGCATTTCCGTCCTGCTGATCGGCCTGATGATGCTGGCCATCCTCTGGTGGGTGTGGCAGACGGGTGACATGTTGGCTTTCTACATGGACGTCTTCCTCGGCGGGATCCTCGTGGTGATAGGCGTGCTGATGGCCCGACAGAGCGGCCCCGCAGAGCCCAAGCCGACGAGCGCCGAGTCCGCCGCTTGATCGACACGAACGAATTCCGCATCGTCGCAGAACCAGATCATCGCCCCGTTGACGGAGCTTCCCTTCTTCCAGCCTAACGGAGTAATCGGAGATGGCAGATACCCTGGCGATTCACGGCGGAACGCCGGTCCGCACCGCGCCGTTCCCTTCCTGGCCGATCTTCGGCGACGAAGAGGAGCGCCGACTGCTCGCCGCCCTCAAGAGCGGCAAATGGGGCAAAATCGACGGAAGCGAGGTCAAGCAGTTCGAGAAGCGGTTCGCCGAGTACCACGGGGCCAAGCACGGCGTCGCCGTGGTCAACGGCACCACCGGCCTGCGGCTGGCGCTGTTGGCCACGGGCATCGAAGCCGGCGATGAAGTGATCGTGCCGCCGTTCACCTTCCTCGCCACGGCCTCGACCGTCATCGAGGTGAACGCCACCCCGGTCTTCGCCGACCTCCAGTTGGACACGTTCAACATCGACCCGGCCGCGATCGAAGCGGCGATCACGCCTCGCACCCGGGTGATCGTTCCGGTCCATCTCGGCGGGCTGCCTTGCGACATGGACGCGATCCTCGACGTCGCCCGGCGCCACAGCCTCATGGTGCTCGAAGACTGCGCCCATGCCCACGGGGCCGCGTACAAGGGGCGGCGCGTCGGCTCGTTCGGCAACATGGCCATGTTCTCCTTCCAGGGGAGCAAGAACCTCAACAGCGGCGAGGGCGGCATCGTGCTCACCAGCGACGACGAGCTGGCCGCCCGGCTGTGGTCGCTGCACAACTGCGGGCGCCGGCCGGGCCGGGCGTGGTACGAGCACTTCGTTCTCGGCGGAAACAACCGCCTGAGCGAATTCCAGGGCGCGATCCTCCACGCCCAGTGGGAGCGCTTCGAAGAGCAGGCGCAACGCCGCGAAGAAAACGGGCTCTATCTGGACGAGCGTCTGTCGTCGATCCCGGGCATCCATCCGCAGGCCCGCACGGCCGACTGCACCCGGCACGCCTACCACCTGTTCCCGTTCCGGATCGATCCGGCCGAGCTCGGCGCCTCGCGCGAGGCGTTCCTCGAAGCGCTCAACGGCGAGGGCATCCCCGCCGCAGCCGCCTATCCCGTGCCGCTCTACCGGCAGCCGGTGTTCGAGCAGCTCCTGTTCGGGCCGTACACCGGCTATCGCAACGCGCGGCCCGACTTGGACTACAAGCAAACCTCCTGCCCGAACTGCGAGACGATCTCCTTCACCCAGGGCGTCTGGCTGGAGCATCGTCTCCTGCTCGGCACGCGACAGGACATGGACGACGTCGCCGACGCGATCCGGAAGGTTTACGACAACCGAGACCGGCTCGCCGCGTCCTGAGCGTGGGCGTGCCGCCGGTCGGAAGCGTCGCACCGCGTAGACACGCGCCCTTGTTTTGGCGGGGTCTGCGGCCGTTGCGACGCCCGTTGCGGCATGGTCTGCCGTCGTCTCCACGGTTGGGGCACGTCGACGCACGGTTGTGTGGTCGGCCCACGCAAGACCGGAGAAGAGAGATGCCTTTCAACTTGCAGGACGGAATCGCCGATTCGACCCCGATGCCCGGCCGCTTCTGCGTTTCCATCGCGGCCGTGGTGCTTGCGGCGGGCTTGTGCGGAGGGGCAGAGGGAGTGGCAAAGCGGCCGGACGTCATGCCGCTGCCCCAGGAGTACCGGGTAGACGGTCCTCCCCTCACGCTGGCTGAGCCCGCGGGCATCCGGGTGGCGATCGGCGTGGACGAGCGCGCCACCGACAAGGAATCGCTGGGCGCGGACTGGATTGCCAAGGAAGTCAAGGCGCTGACCGGCCTGAGCCCTCCCGTCGTGCGCCACCCGACGAACGCCGGGGGCGCGGGCGCCCGGATTCTGCTCGGGGTGTACGCCGGCGGTCGCCCCCTCGACAAGGCCATCGAGGCGCAGCTTGAAGGCAGGGACGTCGAAGTGCTGTCAGACCCTCTGAAGACCGAGCAAGCTTACGTGCTCGTTGTGCAGGACAACCTCGTGCTGATCATGGGGAGATCGGACCAGGGCACGTTGTACGGCGCGATGACGCTCCTGCAATTGTTGCAGAAAGACGGGGATGCGCTCCGCATGCCGCGAGTGCAGATCCGCGATTGGCCGAGTTTCCGGTACCGCGTGGCCGAAAACTGGACCTACGCCGAAGGACGCGAGCGAGGGGGCGCCGGCTGGTGCTACGACTGGGGGGACGGGCGCGAGCGCTACGAAGAACGCGTGGAGAAAGTGTTCGATCGCTGCCTCCGCTACAAGATCAACGCGATCATGTTTCACGGCGATTTCTACGGGCCCCTGGAACGCATGTGGGACTGGCGCGATCTGGCGTTCGCGAAGAGGCTCTCCCAGTCGGCACGCCGGCGCGGCATCAAGCTCATTTTCGGCGGCATGGGGGTCGGTGGAGAAAACCGTCGAACCTACCCGGACGGCCAGGTCTACCCGTGCGTCGGCTACCCCGACAATCCTCCGACGCGAACCCGCGGCACGTGCCGCGGAAACGACTCGCTCAACGCGATGAAGAGGGACTACGTCCAAGCGTTCGTCGAGCATCTCGAGCCGGGAGGGCTCTACGTTCACTTCGAGGATCTCGACAACTATGAGGATACGGCGGCATGCTGGAAGCTGCGGTGCGACGCGTGTCGAAAACGCTGGCCCAACGACGATCTCAACGCCGTCGATGGGGGAGCCGCCGGTTTCGCCCACGGCTACGATCAATTCTGTGAGGCCGTCTTCCGCGTCAAGAACGAAGCAACCGGCTACGACGCCTCTCGGGATACGCTCGTCATCCTGGTCTCGCCGGGCTACACGGCCGCCGGCGAGTCCGACGCCGATTGGGACGCGCAGGTAGCCTATTGGACGAAGGTGAGTCAACTGCTGAAATACAAGGAGAACGTCAACCTCTGCATCCGGGAACAGTTCCTCCGGCGCGACGACAACCAGAGGCGGGTCGCCCAAATGGCAAGGGCCCTGCGGGAACGAGGCAACGGCCACGGCTTGTTCATTTTCAGCCTCTCCTTTGCCTCGCTGTATGCCCAGGGGCCCCTGTTTCAGGCGTATCCGGCAACGATGAACGAGATCAACGACGGCGCGGAAACGGTCTACTTCTTCTGTGGCCGGATCTTTCAGGAGCCGCAGATACTCTTGAACGCGGATTGGATGTGGAACGGCTCGCCGCGCGCCGGCCTGGAACTCCCGCCCACGGCCTCCGCCTTCTCGGAGACCTTCAGGGCCTATCGGAACGGGAAGCTGAAGCCCGGCGCGATCCATGAGCCGGGCGGATACCTGGAGAAAGCCTGCATCAGGCTCTACGGAGAAGAGGCCGGCAGGCAGATGAAACGGCTCTACGAACTGGAAGGGCAACCCGTCTGCTACGGCCGGAGAGTCCTCCACAAGCGTGACGACCCGGATCATGACTGGCGAGTCCATCGGGAGGCGACCCGAAAGGCGATCGATTGCGTCGCCGCCGCGTTGAGCGCGAACGACCTCAGGCAGGAGAACCGATGGATTCTGGAGCGATTCCTCGAAGCGCTCCAGCTCGGCGAACGTTTCTCCACGATTCGCGTGGATTTTCAGGAGCTCAGAGCCATGGCGGAGGATAATTCCGTTTCGGCACAGGCGCTCGACGACCGGTGTGCCCGGATCGAGGCGGGAATCAAGGCCATGGAAGACTACATCAACGATCGTTTTCCCTCCCGCTGGGTGACACCGAACGGAGGGGATTTCGCGTATTGGCATTCCGCGCTGATGGAGACGCGCGATGCCGTGAAGACTTGGCGCGCGGAGAGACGCCCGGCCGGAAAATGAGCGACCATCGGCCGTAGACGGTCAGGCGGTGGACGTCGCGATGGTCGTGCCGGTTGCCGAGCCGCCGGACCGGGCCGTCCTTGGGAGACGCCGCTATGGGTGCGGAGGTGCACAGACCCCACTCTACCACGTCCGGAAGCAGTTCTTCCGCCCATCGTACTCACCTTGAAAGCTCGAAGGAGGTTACCGTGAGAACTCATTGCCTTTCGGTGTTCATGGGGCTCTTCGCGGCCGCAGCCGTGCAGGCGGCGGCCCTCGCCGCCGACTCGGAAAGCAACGCGGCAGCCGACGCGAGGGCGTCCTCGGTCGCGCGGTTTCAACGGGCGGTGGACGCCCTCGGACTGGAAAGCTCGCCCATCCTGGTCGGCTTCGCCACGTCGATGGAGAAGATCCTGCCGCGCGACGTGCCCTTCGAGCTTGCGGTGGCCAAGGACGTCGACGTGCACGTTGCCCGAAACGAGAAGGAGAGCTTCCAGGTGGCCGTGATGCCCCGCAAGGAGGCCCTGAAGAAGGTGAGCGTGACGGTCGGCGATCTCGCGTCCGACTCGGGCGGAGTCTTCCCGGCCGACAACGTCGACTGCGACGTGGTCGGCTACGTCGAGACCAAGCGCCGCCCGCCCTACAAGGTCTCGCACGTCGGGTGGTGGCCCGATCCGATCCTCGACTTCCTCGGGCCGGTCGACGTGGCCCCGGGCGACGCGCAGACGTTCTGGATTCGCCTCCGCGCCGCCAAGGACCAGGCGCCGGGCGTGTACCGCGGCACGATCCGCGTGTCGGCCGAAGGCGTCGAGCCGCTCTCGTTCGGGCTCTCGGTGCGCGTCCACGCGTTCACGCTCCCCGACCACACGCCGCTCCCCACGGCGATCACCTTCTTCGAGCGCACAGCGCAGATGGGCGGCGAGGCAAACTGGCCCGAGATGAAACTCCAGTACGCCGACTTCCTGGCCGACTACTACATCGACTACGACAGCCTCTACCGCGGCGGAAGCCCGGACTATGAAATCGTCCGGCGGCTCCACGATCAGGGCCGCCTCGTCGCCTTCAACCTGGGCAACGTGTTCAACGCCGGCACCAAGGCGGAAGGCTTCGAGCAGGCGATCGCCCAGACCGTCGAGCGGATCCGACCCGCGTACGAGGAGGCCAAACAGCTCGGCCTTCTCGACCACGCCTACATCTACGGGTTCGACGAGCGCCCGAAGGAGCAGTTCGGGCTGTTGGAGCAAAGCGCCCAAGCGCTCCGCAAGGCGTTCCCCGAGGTGCTGCTGATGACCACCAGCTACGACCACAGCTTCGGGCTGGAGTCGGAGGTGAAGACGATGGACGCCTGGTGCCCGCTCACGCCCCGGTTCGATCCGCAGAAGGCCGCCCGGGCCCGAGCCCAAGGCAAGAAAGTCTGGTGGTACATCTGCTGCGGCCCCCGCAATCCGCACGCCAACTGGTTCGTCGAATACGCCGCCATCGAAGCCCGGCTGTTGATGGGCGCGATGACCGCCAAGTATCGCCCCGACGGCTTCCTTTACTACTCGCTCAGCATCTGGAACGACAACCGGCCGATCCAAAGCGGCCCGTTCACCGACTGGAACCCGGTGAGCTGGACCACCTACCACGGCGACGGCTCGCTCCTCTGCTCGGGCCCCGGCGGCAAGCCCGTGCCGACCATCCGCCTGGAAAACTACCGCGACGGCCAGGAGGACTACGCCTACGCCGTGATCCTCGAAGCGATCGTCCGCCGGGTCGAGGCGAAAGGCGGATCGCTCTCGGCAGAACAGCAGCAATGGCTACGCGAAGCCAAGGCCGCGCTCGCCGTGCCCGAGAGCCTTGTCGAGACGATGTCCCAATACTCCCACGACCCCCAGGCCCTCTACGCCTACCGCAACCGCCTGGCCGACCTGATCGACCGCTCCGGCATGCCGGACGCGGACCCCTGGGGGAAGGATTTCGGGGTGCGTGGATTCGCGACGCGCTGATGATGGGGACGAGCGATTCGTCGCATCGCCGCGACTGCTCGACGAGAACATCACGCGACGCCCGGCACGCCGAGGCGCACGAGCAGCTCGCGTAGCTCCGTGCGCTCGTCGTCGTCGAGCGATCGCGGCGGCAATCGGCTGGGTCCGCCGGGACGGCCGCAGAGTTCGAGGGCCGCCTTGACCACGGGGCTTTCCGAGCCCGTGCGCTTCCACAGCTTCGCGCGGAAGTCGAGCCACGGCCAGTTCACCGCCGTGATCTTGCGCTGGGCGGCCGGGTAGTCGCCGGCCTCGAGCAGGTCCCAAACCGCCAGGTCGTGCTCCGGCCAGATCGTCGCCAGGTGCGTGACGTAGCCGGTCCCGCCCAACAGATGATTCATCACCGCCATGCCCTGGTTGTCGACCACCGCCATCCGGTCCGCGAAGCGAGCCACGCCGCGTAGGTAGGCTCCGCTCTGGGGCTGGGACCACTTGAGGCTGACGCACCGCGGCAGCTCGGCCAGCCGGGCGACCTGGTCCGGCGACATGTTGTAGCCTTCCCAGTACGTGTTGTAGATCATGATCGCGACCGAGCGGGTCGCGTCGTGAACCGCCCGGAACAGACGCAGGCAATCGTCGTCGCTCGACGCGTAGTAGTACGACGGGCTCAACTGAACGCCGTACGCCCCGATCTCTTCCGCCCAGCGGGCCATCTCGATGCACACTTGCGGATTGTCGTCCTGGGCGCCGACCAATACGGGCGTCCCCCCGGCGGCGTCGCAGATCGTCTTGGCCACTTCCTTGCGCTCGTCGACCGTGAGCATCGGAAAGTCGCCGCCCGCCCCCACGGCCAACAGCACCCCGCGGCCTCGCCCGAAGCCCCGCTCGACGACGTAAGCCACGTTTTCGCCAATGGCCGCGTGATCCACGGACAGATCCGCTTTGAGGTTCGTGATCACCGGGATCATCGGCCCACGCAGTGTCTGTTTTGCCTCGTCGATGTTCATCCTCGCTCCTGATGCTGACAAGTTCGCAAGTAGGCCCAGTGATCCGCCAGGCAAGGGGAACGCACCGCACTTGCAGAGAGAGTATAGTCGAACGGCCGGGGCGACGGTAGGCACCAGGTTCCGGCCCCCAGCCAGAGATCCGAACGAGTCCCCGAGCCTGTCGTCGATCTCGATGGGTCGTGATCCGGCCGCAGAGCGACGCCCGAAGGTTGACTTCGCGTCGGGTGGCATCCATGCTATGCGTGTCACCGGCGAGAGGCTCGCCGGTGCGAGGCATGGCTTGGCGCAAAGCTTGGGAGTCGCATCATGTTGTCATTGGTTCATGTTCGAAGGTCGTTGATCGTTCTGCTTCCGGGCGTGTTGGCGTGGACGGTGCCGGCGCCCGCGGCCGAAGCGGAGCGGCCGGCTCCGAGTGAGGTCGTTTCCATCGAGAACGGCCTCCTGCGCGTCGCGCTCGACCGGGCCGACGGAACGCTCCGCGAGCTTCTCGATCTGGCGGCGAACGAGAACCAGGTGGCCGACGCTCAGGACCTTGGCGGGCTCTGGGAGTTGGACGTGGTCGTCGAGGGCCAGCCGGCCCTCTTGACCCCCGCGCTGTCGAAGTCGTTCCGGTGCGAGGTGCTCGCGCCGGGCCACTCGTTGCGGGCGACCTGGGAGGGCTTCACGCTCCCCGGCGCTTCGGAATGCAAAGTCGAGGCCACGGTCGAGCTGGAGGACGCGACGCCCACGAGCCGGTGGGAGATCTCCGTGGAACGGCCCGCCGGGCTCGGCTTGCGCCGGGTCCACTTCCCTCGCGTGTTCGGGCTGGTGCGGCAGGAGGACGAGCGGCTCGCCCTGCCCGTGTGGCTGGGACAGCAGGCCCGGGACCCGCGACGATTGCTCTGCGGCGAGAAGGGCCGGGCGCGACGGCTTGACTATCCGAGCATATTGTCGGTGCAATGTGTGGCGTATTACCGGATGGGCGGAAGCGGGCTTTACGCCGCCTGCGACGACACGGCTGCCATGCGCAAAACGTTCGCCTTCTGGGGAACCAAGACCGGAGACGTCCATTTCGAGACCATTCACCATTCCGAGCTGCAACCGGGGAGCGCGAGCCGGTACACCCTTCCGTATCACGTCTTGCTGGGCACCTTCCGCGGCGACTGGATCACGGCGGCCGAGCGCTATCGCGCCTGGGCGACGAGGCAGCCCTGGGCCCACGAGAGCCGGCTGCGACAGGGCCAGGTGCCCGACTGGGTCCTGGAGACCGGCATGTGGGTCTGGAACCGAGGGCGCTCGCCGGGCGTGCTCCCGCCGGCCGCCGCGCTTCAGGAGCGGCTCGGCCTGCCGGTCCGCGTGTTCTGGCACTGGTGGCACGGCTGCCCCTACGACATCGGGTTCCCCGAGTACCTTCCCCCGCGAGAAGGGACCGAGCCGTTCAAGCAGGCCGTCGCACGCGCCCACGACGAAGGGCTGCGCATGCTCGTCTACATGAACCAGCGGGCATGGGGCATGAGCACCCAAAGCTGGAAGGAGGAAGGGGCCGAGCGATTCGCCGTCAAGGAGGAAGACGGCAAGGTGCGTCCCGAGGTCTACAACATCTTCACGCGACAGGCTCTCGCCTCCATGTGCCTGGCAACGCCCTTCTGGCGGAACAAGTACGCCGGGCTCGCGGAGCAGGCGTTCGAGGACCTGGGCGTCGACGGAATCTACATGGACCAGGCGTGCAGCCACCGCTCCTGTTACGACCCCAACCACGGGCATCCCCTGGGCGGCGGCAATTCCTGGATGGAAGGCTTCCGCCAGCTTGAGGGCGACGTGCGCAGCCGGTGCGACGCCGATCGCCGCGTCGTCCTGGCCGGCGAGGGATGCGGCGAGGCCTGGCTTCGCCACCTGGACCTCATGCTGACCCTCCAGGTGAGCAAGGAACGATACTCCTCGCCGAGCGACCCCTGGGAAGTGATCCCTTTCTTTCAAGCCGTCTATCATCCGTACGCCGTGACGTACGGGAGCTACTCCTCGCTGACCATGCCGCCTTACGACGAGCTTTGGCCGGCCGAGTTCGCGCCCGAGGAACCCTTGGCCCTGTTGGACCGGAAGTACTCGCGGCAGTTCTATTTGGAGCAGGCCCGGGCGTTCGTCTGGGGGCAGCAGCCGACGCTGGCCAACTTTCTGCCGTCGCTCTTGGACGAGCGACCCGAGGAGATCGAGTACGTGATGCGGCTCGCCCGAGTGCGGAGCCGGGCGACCAAGTACCTGCTTCGCGGGGAGTTCCTTCGTCCTCCCGAGCTCAACTCGCCGGAGGTCACGTCCGACTTCTCGCGGTTGTCGATCTATGCGGGACAGAAGAGCCGCCTGACTGCGAGCGAGAAGCGACACCCGCTGGCAATCGCCGGCGCCTGGCGCGCCCCCGATGGGGACGTGGCGATCGCGCTCGTGAGCATCGCCGACGAGCCGCTTCCCTTGCGCTTCACGCTCGATCCGCAGTACTATCGCCTGCCGAAGCAGGCGCGAACGTACCGGATCGACGAGCAGGGCCGGCAGCCCGTCGAGCTGGTCCGGGGCGACGATCATTCGCTGAGCCTCGAGCTGCCGGCGCGTGAGGTGTGCGTGCTCGAGTTCTCCGGCGATTAGGGATCGGCCGAAGAACAGCTTCCGCATTTTCGGAGTAGCAGGCACACGCCGTGTGCCGTAGCCAGCGGACGGCACACGGCGTGTGGGCTGCTAAGAATTTGTTCGTATTTGGGGGACGTTTTTGTTCTGTCGAAGCGCGAGGGCTTGCTGGGCAGGGATGGTCATCCCCAACTT
>DATKZH010000234.1:0-12880 GCA_035528065.1 Thermoguttaceae bacterium
GAGTACATCAGCGCGCTCCTCGGCCAGCCCGAAATCAAAGACTACGTCGGCGACGAGACGAAGACGCTCATTACCGGGAAGGCGGGCAACTGGATCAAGGCCTGCCCGGCTTCGGTTAAGACCATTCGCGGCATCCACGCCCGGGGCCGCAAGATTATGCTGATCATCGACGAGGAAGCCGAAGTCGAAGCGACGGTCCTGCGTAGCGCGCTGAACGTGGTACGCGACGCCAAGTTCTCCACCATTCTCCGGCTCTCGACTTACCACAAGGTCGTAGGCAGCTTCGCCGACCTGGTCGACAACCACAAGCAGCTCGGCTACACCCTGTACAAGTTCGACAGCTTCGACGTCTGCGCCTGCTGCAAAGACAAGTGCGACGACTGCTTCTCGGCCTACGCCGCCAACCGTCCGGACGCCGCCGCGCTCGCCGCCGAGTTCCGGGACATGTACTGCACGGGTCGCGGACACAAGGGCGAAGGCTGGCTCCAGATTCCTGAGATCCGCCAGGCCCGGGTGGAGCAGAACCGCGAGTGGTTCGAGACCGAGAACATGGGCTGGAAGCCCTCCGGCGAGGGCATGGTTCTCCCGCCGGACAAGGTCAAAGCGGCCTTCGAGGCGGTTGCCGCGTTGCGGCCGACCGCGAACTCCGAGCGCTGGTTCTGCATCGACTGGGGCTTCAAGGGCATGACTGCGGTGAACCTGTTAGAGCGCGTCGGTGAGGACGTGAACCACCTGGCCTCGCGTGAATTCTCACTTACCACTTTCCCCTTGATACTTGAGAACTTGCAGCACATGGCCGACGAGTTTGAAACCCATACCGTCTACGCCGACGTGAGCCATCCCTTCGAGAACACCCAACTCGGCGAGGCGGGATTCGAGGTGACACCCGTGGCATTCGTAGCTTACAAGGAGGCCGGGGCCGGATGGCTCCGCTATCTGTTCGAGCGCGGCCTGTTCCACTCCAGCGCGGTCTTCGACAAGGTGAAGAAGCAACTGCTCGGCTGGCGCCGCAACGCCAGCGGCCAGATCGTCAAGAAGGACGACCACCATTGCGACTCGCTGCTCGCCGGCACCAAGAAGCTCGACGAGAACTTCGGCGGGCGGATCACGGTCGGGTCGCTGCCGCTCGGCGGCGACTCCGAGGAAGCGGCGCTGGATCGCCTCCTCGATGCCAGCGACCGCGACCTCGATCGCCTTCTCGGGAGCGGACGTGGATAGGAAGGTAGAGGCAAAGGTAAAGGCAAAGGGCGGACATGGCGCTTAATCTCTTCTCCGGACTGAGGCGGGTGGCCGAGATCTTCTACGTCCGGCTGTTCGGGGAGCAGATCAATACCGAGCACCTGGACGCGGACCAGCTCAAGCAGGCGTACCGCGAGGTCGCGAACCTGCGGCCGCTGGTCGATACCATTGCCGCGTTCGTGCTCGCGGGCGGCATCACCGCCGAATCCGAAGACGAGGACGCCGCGGAGACCCTCAAGAATTTCCTCCGGCTCAACATGGGCGCTCTTCGCCGATCCTGCCGCGAGTCGTGCCTGTACGGGTACACCTGGCTGATGCCTTACTGGTCGCCGTCGAAGAACGCCGCCCGGCTCCGCGTCTACTCGCCGGAGGCGGTCAAACTCCGCTACTCCGAGGATGACCCGGACGAAGTCGCCGAAGCGGTCATCACTTCCACGCGGGTGAACATTACCAGGCGCCAGACCATCACGGCGACGACCTGGAAGATCGAGGTCACCGGGAAGCCGACTACGAGCGGCACCAACCCGCTCGGGCTGATTCCGGTCTTCCCGGTACACATCAATCGGTTCAGCGACGACGAATTCGGGTCGAGCGTGATCTCCGACGCCCTGTACCAGACGCTGAGAGAGAAAGCCGTGCTCCGGTCGAAGGGCATCTCGGTGGAGCGGCGACAGTCAAGCATCCTCGCCGTTTCCGGCGGCCGCGCCGACGTGATCAAGCCCAAGCTGGAGTCGGCCGACGCCGACAAGCCGACCATTCCCGCGCTCTATCTGCCTGACCCCAAGGCGACGGTCAGCTTCGTCGAAAGCCGCCGGGGCCCCGAGGGCGTGATCGAGTTGCTCAAGATGCTCTATCACGACGTGATCGTGGACAGCATCTCGGAGTACGCGCTGGGCGTGGGCATGCCTTCGGCCCAGGCATCGACGAGGGAGCAACGCATCAAGATCGAGGCGGTGGTCAACCCGCTCCGCGACGATTGGTTGGAGCCGCTGGAGTTGCTGATGACGCTGGTGCTCAGGCTGCACGAGGTGCACGAGGTTCGCCGCTTCGCGGACCTCGAAACCGAAATCTCGTTCGGGCCGCTGTTTGAGAAGGATGCGGTGGCCGAGGCGGATACGCTCCAGAGGAAGTCCGCCGCGCTGGCGACACTCAACACACTCGGGATGGTCTCCCGCGAGACGGCCCAGGAAGCGTTGCCCGAAATCATCCCGGATACCGAGAGGGAGAAGGAGCGCCTGGACGCCGAGCGCGCGGAGGCGGAGCCGTATCGGAATCCGCAACCCGAACCCCCGAACCCCCGAACCCCTGAACCCGACACGGAGGAGCCTGCGGAGGAACCGGGATGGGACTGAGTATGACCTATAAGACAAATAGGACCTATTTGATAGGAGGCCGGAATGCTTAGCTGCAAGGAAGCACTGCTTGGATTGTACGATTCGACGGTCGTGACTGATACACTCACCATCACCGCGACCGAAAAGCCGTCGACGCCGGACCTGACCGTTTCCGCGGTCATCCCGTACACGGCGACTAGCTCTACCTGCAACGAGGTGAAGTTGAAGCGGGCCGCCGGCCAGGTGAAGTTGAACTTCACCAACCTCGACGCCTCGAACCCGCACACCGTCTACTACCAGATTTACGTCGACGGCGTGCTCACGGTTGACAACTCGGCCGGGTCCGTGATCGCGATGGGCGGGACCCTGGCCAAGACCGAACTCATCGGCCAGGCCGACCCGGCCGACGCGACGCTCAGCGTGACCATGTACTTCTGGGCGAGCGCCGCGAGCCAGATCCGGCTCGACGACCACCGGGTGAAGGCGGGGTTCGGCTCCGAGAGCGTCTCGGCCGAGGCGCTCCGCATCGAGAAAGAGTCCATGCAGGGCCTCTATGCCGCGCTCCTCGCCTCGGACACCACGCCGGTCTACGCCCTGAAGGCGCTCAACTCCGGCGTGAGTCTGGCCACGGGTACGACGAGCATCGCACTCTCGACCATGCTGCCGGAGAGCAGGCTGTACCTGACGCCGCCGGCCACCGAGTTCATCTACCTGACCGGCATCAGCTCGGTGTAGGAGGGAGAGAAATGGGACCTATAGGACCTATTCGACCTATACGACAGGAGGGCGCGTGAAGTACGCTGATGCCGCGAATTCGGCTTTTCCACTGGAGCCGGCGGCGCGAGCGCCGATCGCGCACGATGCGATCCACCGGCTGTACGATAGTTCGCGCTGGGGCCCGAACACCAACCCGAACGTCCCGCCGATCGGCGGCGCGGCGCGCAATTATGACGCGGCCAAGTTCGCCGCGGTCCACGCCGAGGCAGTCCGCGCCATGCTCGACGCCGGCTACAATCACCGCCTCCGCTGCGCCGGGTCGCTCGATAACAGCCTGCCGCAGGAGCTGTTCGACAGAAGCACGCCGCCGCCCGGGGCGACGATTGATGCACAGGGGAAAGGGGAAAGGGGAAATGGCAAAGTCCTGATCAGCGCGGCGGCCGAGTTGCTGGCTTCGTTCCAGGCGCAGGGGGCGATTTCCGAGACACCGAACGTCAATCCGGTCATTCCCGCCGACCTCCTCGCCCGGGTCAAGACGGTTGACCCCGAGCCGTTCCTGGTTTCAGGCATGATTGCCAAAGTCGGAACCCGGCTGCCCGTCGCCATCCGCGACGGCAAGGGCCAGGCCGCGCGCGTCGAGATGCTCTTTACCAGGGAGTTCCTGGCCGACCTGAAGGCACAGGTGCCAGTAGTGCAGCATCCGGAGCACCTGGACCATCAGCGCGGCGCGTTCGCGCGGCGGGCGAACGTGAGCTATATGCTGGCGGCCGAGCTGTCGGCCGATGGCGGCGAACTCTGGGGCAAGGCCTGGATTCCCGCGAGCCAGGCCGAGTTGATCAACGAGGTCAAAGCCGGGCTGGCCGCGAAGTTGCCGCCGGCCTGGAGCGTCGAAGGGCCGGCCACGCTGATCCGCGCCGGCGACGACTGGGTCGCCAAGCCGGGCAGCGCTAAGCTACTGTCGATCGACTGGGTTGAAACCGGCCGGCCGGGGGTGCCCGGGGCCGGGCCCGCTGAAATTGTTTCTGCGCAGTTAAACGCGAAGGGGAAAGTGGAAAGGGGAAATGGACAAGTGGAGAATCCGGACTTTGCCATTTCCACTCCTTCACTTCGCCCTTCGCCCAACCCCTCCAAGGAGGATCTAATGGAACAGCCGACCAGGGGAGACATCATCGCCTCCCTGACGCTGGATGAGCTGAAGGCCGGGCGAAAAGACCTGGTCGACGCCATCGTCAGCGCCCAGGACACGGGCAAGCAGCTCGATGCCCTGAAAGCCGAGCGCGACGCCCTGAAGACGAAGGTCGAGGGCTTCGAGAAGGCGACCATCACCGCCCAGGTGACGGCGAAGAAGACCGAGCTGCTTTCGACCATCGCGGACGAGAACGTCCGCAAGGTGGCCGAGAAGATGCTCACGGGCGAAACCGTCGCCGACGTCACGGCCCAGTGGCCGGGGATCCAGGAGACGGTGAAGCCGCTCATCAAGGCCATGCCCGCGCTCGACGGCGTGCAGGGCGACAAGACCGGGAAGCCGCCGAAGGGACTGACGGTCTAAGGAAGTGGAAAGTGGAAAGGGGAAATTCCAAAGTCCGGATTCCGAACTTTGCCATTTCCACTTGTGCCTTTCCCCTTCTCCTTTCTAAGGAGTAACAATGCAAAACCGAGAAGTTGAAGCGTTTCCGAAGCAGAACTACGAGGTCACGGTCGCGGCCGCGCACGCGGCCGGCGACATGTGCCTCGAGGGCGGTCGCTACGGCCGCATCGTTGACACGGTCCTCATCTCCACGGCGGCGATGATGTCCTGTCGTGGCGTCTTCGAGATCGACAAGGCAACGACCGCCAACACCTGGTCCGACCGCCAGAAGCTCGAGGCGGTCGTCAACGGCACGACCAAACTCTTCACCGTCCAGGCGCTCGACAAGGGCGTCTGCATCGGCGAAGCCGTCGGCGCCACCATCGGGACCGACACGTTCGCCAAAGTCGAACTGATTCCGGAACTGAACTAGTGAAAATGGGGATAATCCCTCGGAGCGCTCGGCGCGCGGTACAGTCCCCATTTTCCGAACAAAGCAAACAAGGAGCAATAGTGAATCGTTTCGCTTCCGTCTTCGTGGTCGCCCTGGCGCTCGTCGCCTGCCTGGCGGCCTTTTCGCCGGCGCGGGCCGAGTCCTCGGGCAAGGCGAACTTCGAGTCCGGCATGGTCGTCTACTTCGGCCTGGGGACGACCGCGACCGGCTACTCTGTCGACACGGTTGCGTTCACCAGCGACCGCAACTTCACTGACAGCGCCCACTACGACATCGCCGTCTTCGTTTCCAACCTCAACGCAACCGGCCCGTGGAAGGCATCGGTCCTCGACGACTCATCTGTCGTCGTCACCAGCGCGACCGCGGGAGATTCGCTCAAGAGCTATTTCTATCTCATCTTCTACCGGCCGAAGTAAGGAAGGAGCCAAGCATGATCTTTGACGAAAAAGAAATCACCGCCCAGGGAGGCCTAAAGGTCTTTCTTGCGGACCCCACCAAGCGGGCCGAAACCCATGCGGCGCTACGGCGTTACCTCTCTAAGGGCCTTTACACGGCTCAGGGCGAGGCCGTCCGTCCGCCGCTCGCCAACTCCATCCAGGGCGTCATCGGCCAGGGCGTCACCCGCGGCTACGTCTCGGCCGCGATCGCGCCCGGCGACGTCGGCGGCGCGGCCGCCGGCGGCGAAGGCCATCAGGATCGGCCTCTCGTCTACTGGGTGCCGGTCCCGGGCGTCGACCAGAACTGGAAGCTCGCCTTCTCGCGCCGGCCGTCCTCGAGCGATGGTGAGAACTATGAGGGTGCCGTCGCCATCTTTCTCTTCAAGGAGATCAAACTCGGCGACAAGCCCGAGTTCGCCGTCATCCAGGACACGTCCGCTTTCGTGCCGAACATCACCTACGGCGCCGCTGTAAACATCTACCGGCGCTGGATCCGCGACAACAAGATCTGGACGGTCAACAACGTCCTCGAAGCCGGTCGCCGCGACGCGCTCCGCTACCAGGCCTACCTGGCCTACAAGGCCCTGACCGACGCGAGCTGGACCACGGTCACCTCGCCCGACACCTCCTGGGTCAAGGCGCTGAACCTCGGCTTCGCCGCGCTCAAGCGCGCCGGCCTGCTCTCCGGCGGCGTGACGCCGCTCGTGTACTGCTCGCCGGAGATGGCCTACATCTTCGCCCAGCTCAAGCACGACCAGTCGAGCTACCTCCTCACCGGCAACCAGCTCACCAACAACTTCAATTTCATCGACACCGAGTACTGGACCGCGGCCCAGGCCCCGCTGATGGTGCTTCCGGGCGAGGCCATGTGGTGGCAGGACCGCGAAGGTCCCATCCAGGACTCCGCCCGCGACATCTTCCTCGACTCCGAGGCAACCACCTTCCAGTTCAGCGGCAACTTCGAGATCATGGCCACCAAGGGCAAGAGCGCGACCACCGGGCGCATCGAAGGCACGGCGACCCTCAAACAGGGCGTCAAGCTCGAGGTTACATCCAGCTAAAGCGAAGGGGAAAGGGGAAAGTGAAAATGAGTTCGGATTCCGGACCCGGCCATTTCACTTTTCCCTTTTCTCCTTCCGCAAGCATCCAACCGAGCACGCCTTCCTCCCTGCCCCTCTCCTCGCTGGAGAGGGGCGGGAGGAAGGAATCCGGAATAGGACCGATACGACCTATAGGACCTGTTAAGGAGGTCTAGTGAAAGGGTTTTTCTTCGCTCTTCTCGCTTCGCTTGTCCTGCTGGTTTGCGCGCCGGGGCTGTGCCCGGCACAGGAATACGATTTCAGCCGCGCTCCGATGAGGGTCCACAACATCACCGTGACCGGCGCCATCTACGTCATTGCTGGCGGTGACACGGTCTCCGTCTACACGGCCGACTCGATTGTCACTCTCCTGCTGGCCACGGGCCGGCTCACCGGCGGCGACGTCGTGGTTTCAGACTCCGCAAAATGTGCCACCCTGGACGCCAGCGGCAAAATCACGGGCGGGGCCAATCTCGCGATCACCGGTACCGGCGCGTTCAGCGGGATTCTGTCGCCGCTCAGCGTAACGTTGCCCGGCGGCGGCACCATCGCCGATCCCGCCTCTCCTGGCACGACCGTCACCATCACCGAGACGAACATCGCGCTGGCCGGCGCGGTGACGGCGACTACGATGGCCGTCGGTTCCGGCGGGAGCGTCATCGTGAAGGCGATTGTCGTGGGCGACAGCCTCTGTTTCCTCGTCGGCAACGATACCTTCCCGGCGGTAAAGTAGCGGCGAGCGCAATGCCGTTTAACGCCTCAGCCACCTCCTGATGCCTGCTGACCTTTCCACCCTCAAGCGCCGCCTCGGCCCCGTGCCCAGCGCCCGCATCGGCGACATCGACCTCGCCGCCTACCTGTCCGATGCGTCCGATCAATCCGATGAGCCCGAGGTGATTCTCACCCTCTGCCTGGTCTGGATCTACCAGCGCCTGGCTGCCGAGGCCGCGGCGAACATCAGGTACTCGGAGGCCGACGAGTCGGTCGACAAGACCGGAGAGGCTGCCAACTGGCAGCGCCTGTACGACGCCGCCTGGGCCAGCTTGCCGGAGAGCATCCGCGAAGCGGGCGCGGCGCTGCCGGACGTGGGGAGCTTCGGGACGGAACCGACATCAGTAGATGTCTAGCGAAGTGGAAAGGAGAAAGTGGAAATGAACAAGTACCGTTCTCTGGTCGTCGCCGCGCTCGTGCTGGCATTGGTGGTCGCCTGCCTCCTCGCGCTTTGCCGGCCGCAGTGCAAGGCGCCGACGCTGGGGTCGTGGCTGGGGATTAGCGGGCCGTGGTTTGCGTGGCCGTTCGGGGAGACAAAGACGCCGACTGAGACCAAAGAGACACAAGAGACCAAGGTGACGCGGACACTGGTGGGGAGCGGAGATGAGCTGATTATCACGGTGCCGCCGAATAAGGATACGGTGCGGATCAGGGTCGACGAGAAGCTGCACGTGGTGGCGATCCCGGAGTCGGCGATTACCGTGGTGCGGAGAGTGCCGCTGATTCGCTTCCGGCCGACGCTGCACGTTTCCGTCCTCGCTCCTCCCGCCTCATTCCTCACTCCTCGCTCCTACGCGTCCGGTGCTAAGTTGCGCGCGGTGGAGATCGGGCGGTTTGGAATTACCGGTTACGTAACCAGTAAAGGGCCGGGCGCGGGAGTGGATTGCCGGGTGCTCGGCAATCTGTCGCTCGACGCGGCGTGTATCTGGCGGATTGACCGGTGGGCGCTGCCGCCGGCGCCGATGGCCAGGACGCTCTACGTTGGGCTTTCGCTGAGGTTGTGACGAAGGGGAAAGTGGAAAGGGGAAATGGACCAGTGCGGGAATCGCGCAGGAGCGATTTGGGATCTCGGCAGGCTCCTAGACCCTACTCCAAAAAGTTAAACGGAATTAAACGGGTTTCTGCCCCGGCGTTGGGGTTTCTGGCGGCCGGCACCGAGCCGGAAAGAGGAATAGGGCCGATAGGACCCACAGGACCTATAACGGAGGGGTTTTGCTGAGCGAGGCCGATAAGGCTGGGATCCGCGCGACGAGCGCGGAAATCATCAACTCGACCGGGGAGAGCATCGTCCGCCGGCGGTATCGGCGCGACCCGTTGCCGACCGGTTACGATTCGGACTTCCGGGAGTTGGCAGCCGGCGCGCCCGAGCCGCCGCACGACGACCTGGCGCTCAAGGCCAAGATCTTCTGGGACGTGACGGCCAAGCGGATTCTCGCGGCTTACGGCCCGCTCGAAGAAGCCACGGCCCTGGTCCACCTGCCCGCCGGCTCCGACGTGCTCGAGACCGATCTGCTGATCATCCGCGGCGGGCGGTTCCGGATTCTGTGGATCAAGGAGCCGCCGCTGCGCGGGTTCCTGGCCGCGCCGATCGCGCTGATTCCGGGATTTCCGATGGAGGGGGCATTCGCGCCGGGCGTCGCGCCGACGACGCCCGAGGATGCGATCCTCGACGGCGGAGGGCCGGAATCGGGATACCCGGACGGGGATCCGTTGGACGGAGGACCGGCATGAAGTCGCGGATCGTCCCTCGTCCTTCGTCCTTCGTCGACCAAGGACCAGGGACTAAGGACATTCCGGGACGGACCGGAGGTTCTCCTTGCTGAAGCGGATGATGCAGCGGCGCCGCACGGCGGCGCTGTGGGCACAGATCAATGAGATTCTGCTCGCCGGCGAGATCGGTCTGGAGACCGACACCGGCAAGTTTAAGTTCGGCGACGGCGACCACCGGTGGAACGAACTGGAATACGCCGCCGCAGAAAGCGGCTCCCCCGAATCCCCATTCGCGCTCAAAACCACGACCGAGATGAACGAGATTGAGAACCCGACCGAAGGAATGGCTATCTGGAACTTGACCGAGCACCAGCTTTACGTGTACGACGGCCTCGACTGGGTCGGCGTCCCGATGCAGGCTTAGGAGGAAACTTGAAACGCATACTGATATTGACAGCCGCACTGATTGCCGCCTCTTACGGTGCGGCGCTCTACTTCGCCGTGACCCCGGATAGCCATTTCGTGGTTCTGAACCGCACGGGGGATACTCTGTGGAAGAGCGGGGATGTTGTACCGGCTGATTCTCTTTGGATCTGGGCCGACGCTACCGACTCCCTGACCGCAGGCTTCGTGCGGGCCGACTCGTTTATCGGGCCACTGATAGGCAATGCGTCTAGCGCTTCGTTGCTCCAAGGCAAAGATACGACCGCGCTGTTCAACGCCAAGACGTTGCAGGGGAAGGATACGACGGGGCTGTGGATTCACGCGGGCACGGATTCGACGGGGCGTAGTATCAGCGACACATTCCTTTCCAAGAAAGCGGGGGACGAGCTTTTCCGCATTTGGTCAGACACCAACAGCAATTTCTTTGCTGGGCGCAGCGCGGGAATTGCCAATGTCCACAGCACTGGTGATTATGGTATTCGGAATACCTTCATCGGCAGTCTGTCGGGACTACAAAATACATCGGGGGGATGGAACTCTGGAGTAGGGTACAACTCCCTGGCCAACCTAGACACTGGCCGCTACAACGTAGCGGTCGGAACTTTCGCCTTGATGGGGTACGGTGGACGGATGGGCGGAATGAAAAATACCGGAGTCGGTACGCACACGATGTACAACAACAAGCGAGGACACTACAACACTGCGATTGGATGCAACGCTCTTTTGTTGGACACATCCGGTAGTGACAACGTAGCGATAGGTTACGGTGCGGGAGAGGGCATTCGAGCAAGCAGGGCCAATGTTGCTGTAGGAGAAGGGGCTTTGGGGGCAGGGCCGAAGCAAGCTGATGGCTATGCCGTTGCTGTTGGACATCGGGCATTGAATTCCGACACGTCAGGGCGGAACGTCGCGATCGGGGGAGATGTGATGTATTCCCATAAATACGGGCAGCAAAACACGGCAGTCGGGACAGCGGCGCTGCAAAATGATACGTCAGGGGCAAACAATACGGTGGTCGGGGAGAAGGCCGGGTTCTATAGTGCGAGCGGGTCGAATCAAACCCTTATTGGTCGCTACGCTGGTTATGGAGCCGCTGCATACGGCGGCGCGAATAGAAACACAAGTATCGGGGCATTTTCGGGAATGAACATCGGGACATCCTGCACATCGAATGTCTATCTAGGCTATCGTGCGGGATACAACCACGTCGGTAGCAATATGCTCTACATCGCCAACGACAGTAATACCGTACCGATGATTCTGGGGAATTTTGCGACCAACCTCGTGAATTTTAAGGGGTCGGTCAACGTGGCTGGCACAGATTCGGCGCAGCGTCAAGTAGGTGACACGATTCGCTTCACCAAGGGCGGTGGGATGACCTGCGTGATCACCGGCACAAACGCTTGGGCTGGTGGCTTGAGCGATACGGCAAGCGGGGTCTATGCTATCGTCGGTGGCGGGATTGGCAATAGAGTTAGCAGTGACACTTCCGCGATTTGTGGGGGCATAGCCAACAAAGTGACTGCCGCAGTATCATTCATCGGGGGTGGAGCGAGGAACAGCATCTCGGGTTCGTATGCTGCGATTGGTGGGGGCGCAAGCAATACCATCACAGCGAACAATGCTGTCATTGGTGGCGGCGACCACAACGTCAATTACCGCACCGGCGGGACGGTCGGAGGAGGATACTACAATACCATGCAGGGATACTATTCAACCATAGCCGGGGGTAGCCAAAACGCTGTTTACGGAACGACCGCTTCGATAGGCGGCGGCATCTCGAACCGTATCTTCGGGGACTATGCCACTATCTCCGGCGGCATCGCCAACCTCGACTCCGCCCCCTACTCCTCGCTGCACGGCGACTCTCTCCGCGCCAAAGCGACCGATTCCTTCAGCTTCGGCACGGGCGCGGGTGCTGGTTTAGGCCGTCTTGTCAGTCCCGGCAAGCGCACGGTCTGGTGGGGCGTGGGTGGTATCAATCAGGTGGCGTGGGGGGCTGACTCGACCGTTACGCAACCCGGCGTAGACCTGGTTGTGCATGGGCCGTGCAAGGTGGACAGCGCGTTCACGTTCTTTGGCGTGGTCGTTGATTCGGCACAGTATAGCGGTGACACCCTCTACTGGTGGAAGGCTGGCAAACGCGGAGTTGTCGCGGCATTTGCGACGCCATGACCCTACTCCTCGCCCTCGCGCTGGTTGCCGCGCCTGACCCCCTCCGCTTTTCTCCCTTGCCCGCCCATCCGTCCCATTCGTCCCATAAGTCCTATTCCTTCCCCGGAGGTGCCTGATGGACTGGAAATCGACCCGGCTGCTTATCTGCCTGCTCGGCATGTCCTGTGACCAGTGGGCGCTCGTCGCGCGCCTCATCGGGCCCGAAGTCTGGATGAGCGTGATGCTCACCTGCCTGGCCGGCTTCGGCATCACCAAGGTCGTCGAATACGCCAAATCCGGCCGCGCCCCGAGCGCCGCGGAACTTCCCGCCCCGCCCGACTCATGATCGTCTATATGTCCCATTCGTCCTATAGGTCTCATTCCTGATGCCCGGCTCCACCTTCGGCTTCGAGCAGGCCGCCCGGGGTCTGGAGAAGCTCGGGCGCGATATTGCCGGGCGCTCGGCCGACGGGCTGAAGGACTGCGCGCTGATCGTGAACAAGGCGGCGAAGGAGAACATCCGGAACGGGCGGGCCGACTGGCCGGCGATCAAACCGATCTCGCTGGCTCACCGCAAGTCGAAAGTCTCGCGCGGCGTGCCGGTCGGACGCCAGAACCGCACCCCGGAATCCATCAAGCAGAACACCACGCCGCTGTACGACTATGGCCGGCTGATGCGCGACATTCATGAGGAGTGTGAGCCGGATATCGCGATCGTGGGCTGCAGCCTGGTCTACGCGCCGCCGCACGAGCTCGGCGCGAGGATCAAGGTGACGGCGAAGATGCGGGGATACCTGCACAGCATTGACATCCACCTGAAGCCTAGCACGACCCACATCACGATTCCGAAGCGGGCATTCTTGGCGCCGGCGGCGCAGGAGAATATCGAGGAGATGCGAGCGGCGATGGTTAGGGCACTCCAGCCATGAAGGTTAAGGCTAAGGTTAAGGTTGGGTTCGGACTCCGGATCTCAA
>DATKZH010000235.1:0-2055 GCA_035528065.1 Thermoguttaceae bacterium
CCACCTCGTCATGCCGGGCGACCTGGCCGGCAGCCGGCGGGTCATCGACACGGTCGCGCGCCTCGCCCCCGGCGCGGCCCTGAACGTGATGGCCCAATATCGTCCCTGCTTCCGCGCCCAGGAGTTCCCCGAGCTCAACGCCCGTCCCGAGCCCGCGGACGTCCGTTCGCTTCAGTCCCTCGCCCAGCGCCGCGGCCTGACCCGCCCGGAGTAGCGCCACATCCGCGGCGCCCGGACGGGAGAGATCGGGGACGGGAAGATCTTCGTCCTCCCGCTGGAACGGTGCGTCCGCATCCGAAGCGGGGAGGAGGGAAACGATGCCATCGGCTAACCCAAGTTCCGCAGCTTTGAAGAATTGTACTTTTTTTCGGGCCTTTTTCGGGGGTAAAGGCTGATCTTCTGGGCGTAAGTCCTTGGTTTGCGCCCGCCATTGACCAGTGGAAGTCCGCATCGGCGATGTAGTGAAGACCTACCCGGTTGCGGGGTCGCATTCGCCAAGGACAATGGGGGCATGTTCCTTCGGCCGTGCTATCGGAGTAAGAACGGAAAACGCCACGCCTACTGGGCTCTGGTGGAGTCCTATCGTACGGCTCGCGGGCCGCGGCAGCGGACGGTGGCGTATCTCGGGCAGATTGATGAGTCGGGACGGCTGGGGGTCAGGCGAGCGGCGGAAGGCCATGCGAGCCGACAGGCCGGTCTTTTCGACGAGGCCGAGCCGGACTGGGTAGTCGTGGATACCCATCGGGTTCGGGTGGAACGGTGTGTGGACTTCGGCGGCCCGTGGTTGGCTCTGGAGTTGATGCGCAGGCTCGGGTTGGTTGGCTTGCTGGAGCGAGTGATCCCCGCCGGTCGCGAAGAGATCCCCTGGTCCTCGATGGCATGGGTGTTAATCCTGTCGCGTCTTTGCCGGCCATCCAGCGAGTTGTACATTGCCGAGCATCTCTACAAGCAGACGGCCATCGCCGATCTGCTGGGCGTGCCGGCCGAGAAGGTCAACGACGACCGGTTGTACCGAGCGTTGGACGAGCTTCTGCCGCACAAGGAGACGTTGGAGGTCCATCTGAGGAATCGTCTGGGGAAGCTGTTCGATCTGGAACACGATCTTCTCTTATACGACGTGACCTCGACGTACTTCGAGGGCGAGGCGAAGCGCAACCCGAAGGCCCAGCGCGGCTACAGTCGGGACCACCGTCCGGACTGCAAGCAGCTCTGCATCGGCCTGGTGGTCACGAAGGGCGGAATGCCGCTGGGGTACGAGGTCTTTGCGGGAAACCGATCGGACGTGACGACGGTCGAGGAGATCGTCGAGACGATGGAGGCTCGTTACGGCAAAGCCGACCGGATCTGGGTTCTGGACCGGGGAATGATCTGCGAGGAAAACATCGAGTTCCTCAAAGAAGGCGGTCGGCGATACATCGTCGGCACGCCGAAGGGGATGCTCCGCAAATACGAACGGGAGCTTCTGTCGGAAGACTGGCAGTCGGTTCACGCGGGGCTTGACGTGAAGCTCTGCCCGTCGCCGGACGGTGCTGAGACGTTTATTCTCTGCCGCAGCGAGGACCGCCGCCAGAAGGAACGGGCGATGCACGATCGGTTCGCCCGGCGGATCGAGGAGGGCTTACGGAAGCTGGAGGAAAGCTGCCGCCGGCGAAGGTACAAACCGGTGACGATCGCCAAGCGTCTGGGCAAGCTGCTGGGCCGCAACAGCCGCGCGGCGGGACTGTTCGATACGGACGTGGTGCAGGCGGCCGACGGCCGGGCCCAACTCATCTGGCGTAAGGTGACGGCCTGGCGAGACTGGGCCCAGCTCAGCGAAGGGTGCTACCTGCTGCGGACGAACGTGGCCGACTGGAGCGGGGAAGATCTTTGGAAGGCGTACATTCAGCTGACAGAGGCGGAGGAAGCGTTCCGGGTCCACAAGACGGACTTGGTGCTTCGGCCGATCTGGCATCACAGAGAAGACCGCGCCGACGCCCATATCCTCGTGTGCTTCGTCTCCTACGTTGTGTGGAAGACGCTGGAACAGTTGTGCAAGCAAGCCGGCCTGGGCAACGC
>DATKZH010000236.1:0-13844 GCA_035528065.1 Thermoguttaceae bacterium
CCCGGGCTACATGGGCGATTCGGTCGAGTGGTGCGTCGAGGTGTGCAAGCGGGTCGGCTCCGACCGGCTGAAGATCCTGTTCGACGTCTACCACGTCCAGATCATGCAGGGCGACATCATTACCCGCATCTTCCAGTTCAAGGACTACATCGGCCACTACCACACGGCCGGCGTCCCGGGCCGCAACGAGCTGGACGAGAACCAGGAGCTCAACTACCCGCCGATCATGCGCGCGATCGTCGCCACCGGTTACCACGCCTACGTCGCCCAGGAGTTCATCCCCATGCGCGATCCGGTGAAAGTGCTCTGGGAAGCGGTGAAGCTGTGTGACGTGTGAGGGCGTTGCCGGCAGCGCAGCACGGAGGACCGCCGGGCCGTCGGCAAATGCGTAGTGTTCCGTCAAACTTGAATTGACGGGTGCCACGGTTGGCTTGTCCAACCGTGTTTCGGCACTGCTGGACAAGCCAGCAGTGGCACCCGACCTGTCAATCGGAGATTCACGGAGCAGTACGTGCAAGCGCGCAACCTACGGCCCGATCACCCAGTCCTTCGGCGCCTGAAATCCCTCGCGGCCTTCGCCGTAGGGGCCGACGCCGTCGATCTTCTGGCGGCGCAAGGCGCGGAGCTTCTGGAGCATCGGGCGGACGAGCTCGGGGTGGTCGTCGATCAGGTTGCGCGCTTCGTACGGGTCTTGCTCCAGGTCGAACAGCTCGAGCTCGCGGTCTCCTTGCGGGGTCTCCTCGAGGACGGACGGTCCGTGGGCGTTGAGCTTGTGGCGGCCGGCGATCAGGCTGATGTGTTCGACCGGGTCGGTCATCGACAGGTAGCTGAGCCAGTCGCGGCTCGGGGGCTCGGCCTTGCCGCGGAGGACGTCGAGCACGTCGACGCCGTCCAGCGGGTTCGGATCGGCCGCGTCGGCAAGGCCCACGATCCGCTTCACCGTGGGATAGACGTCGATGTAGCCGATCGGGCCGTCGATGGACCCGCCGCCGCGGATTCCGCCGTCGGGCCACCGGGCGGCGGCGGCCACGCGGATCCCGCCCTCGTAGACGGTCGCCTTGCCGGCCCGCAGCGGGCCGTTGTCGGCCACGCGCTCGACGCCGCCGTTATCGGAGAAGAAGAGCACGAACGTCTCGTCGGCCAGGCCCCGCCGGTCGAGCGCGTCGAGGATCGTGCCGACCGCGCGGTCCAGGGCCACGACCATGGCGGCGTAAATCCGCCGGCGCTTGTTCTCGATATGCGCAAACCGCCGGACGTCCTCGTCGTGGGCCTGAAAGGGGCTGTGCGGGGCGTTGAACGGGACGTAGAGGAAGAAAGGCTCGCCGGCCGGGCTCTCGTGGATGAAGCGGACGGCCTCGGCCCCGATCAGGTCGGTCGAGTAGCCTTCCTCGTGGACCGTGTCGAAGTTGCGGTGCCAGTCGACCTCGCCCTCGCGCTGGTGCGTCCAGTAGTCGATCGCGCCGTTGTAGTGGCCGTAGAAGTAGGTGAAGCCCTGGTTGAGGGGGTGGTACTTGCGGTCGCAGTGGCCCAGGTGCCACTTGCCGATGATGGCGCGGCGCCGGTAGCCGGCGTCGGCCACCAGCTCGGCGAGCGTCTTCTCGCCCGGCGGGAGGCCCCAGCGTCGCCACGGGGGGATCACCGTGCGCATGATACCCACGCGCAGCGGCCAGCGCCCGGTCATCAGCCCGGCCCGGGTGGGCGAGCAGACCGGGCAGACGTAGAACCGCTCCAGCTTGACGCCCTCTTGGGCGATCCGGTCGATGGCCGGCGTGGGGATCTCGCCGCCGTGGAAGCTGACGTCGGCCCAGCCCAGGTCGTCGGCCACGAGGAGGACGAGGTTGGGGCGGTCGGCCGCCTTCTCGCCAGCGGCTTCGACTCGCGCAACCGCACTGATCGCGATCAGGATCACCGCGACGGCCAGTCGCGTCGAAAGTGGGTTGTTCACGTTGGGGCCCTCCACGTCGGTCTGCGGTCGCTATACTCGGCGGCACGTGCGTGCAGGCACGCCCCCTACGGCTTGCTCGTCCGGAAGAGGCTCCCCGGGCTGAGCTTCTCGGCGTACGACATCATGGCGAACAGGGCCAGTTGGTCGCGCTGGTTGGACGGCGGGGTCTTGGCAAGCTGGTCGGCGATGTAGCGGAGCTCCCGGTCGGCCGCGGCCACCACCTCCGCGCTCTCGGGCACGTGGGCGCCGTAGACGTAGACGTGGAAGGGCAGCCCACCGAACTTGCTTCCCCATTGGGTGATGTAGTCGATTTCCGCCTTCCCCTCCCAGTTCGCGCGCAGCCACTCGTGCGCTTTGGCCAGTTGGGCCAAGGCCCCCTGGTATAGCTTGCTGCCCGGCTTCAGGTGGGGAAGGCCCGTCGAGTACGCCTCCAGGCAATACATCATCACCGTGGGCGTGATCGTCTCCGGCGGAAAGTGGACGGCGACGGTCAGCAGGTCCTGCCGGTTGAGCCAGTCGATCGTGCCCAGGCCGACCTTCAGGTACGACTCGTCGCCCGTCTCCTCGTAAAGATGAAACGCCACCGATCCGAAAATGCCCGTAGAGCACCACCATTCCTTGTCCGACTTGGGCCAGTAGCCGTCGGTCACTCCGCCCGAGGGGCGAACGAAGTTGTCGATCACCAGCTTGGCAAACGACTTGGCGGAGTTCAGATACCGCGCCTTCTCCGCCGGAGCCTCGCAGCGGATGCCCGTGGCCAGCACGCCCAGGGCGATCGACGAACAGTCGGCCACGTACCAGCCGCCTTCCTTCTCGCCCGGCTTGCGCCCGTACTGCATGTAGTAGGCCCCTTGGGGGATCATGCCCTCCTGGTACTCGATCATCCGGTCCGACCAGAGCTTGCAGGCGTCGAGGTACTCCTTCTTGCCGGTCATGTCGTAAGCGACCGCGAGGGCGCGGACCACGTACGCGTCCCAGTAGAAGGCGCGGCCGATCCGCTTGTCGGTCCGGGCCTGCTTCTCGAGGATCCCGACGCCGGCGTCGCACAGCTCGAAGAACTCGGCCTTCAGATCCGGCTCGGCCCCGAGCGCCGCCGGAGAGGCCGCCGGTGGAAGGCCGACCACCGCAACCAGCACGACCGCTGTCAAAGCACTTGCCCAAAGAATCCTTGTTCGCATCGCGGTTCTCCCACTTCTAGAGACTCGGGTGTCAAGCCACCTTGATCGTAACCGGCCGGATGCCCGTGTCAACGGTTGAAGCCCTCGGGCTCTCCGTTTGCCGGGAAATGGGCGATCTTGAAGGGATCTCGCGGTGCGGTCCTGCAACGGCTCGGATACAATGCCGGAAACGCGTTTTGGGAACGTTCGGTTCTGGGAAAGGATCTTCGAGCATGATTCGCATCGCTTTGGCAACCATGGCCACACTGGCTTGGGCCCCGGGATCGGCGGCGGCTGAGGAGCTGCTTCGCCATGGAGGCTTCGAAGGAACGTTTCGCGAAGGAATCGCCGAGGGATGGACGGACAACTCCCGCGCCTGGGCCGACCTGGACGTCGAGTACTCGCGTGACGAACGGATGCCTCACGGCGGCAAGGCCTCTCAGCGAATCGCCTGTACCCGGTTGGACTACGGGGCCGTGCAGCTCACTCCCGCATCCGCCGTGTCGCTCGAGCGGGGCAAGGTCTATCGCGTGCGGGGATGGCTGCGGGGCGACGTGGGCATGGTCGCGCTCCAGCTCCGTCAGGCGCCGTCGCCGTATCGAGTCTACGTGGAGCACGCTGCCCGCGCAGCCGACGCCTGGCGGGAGTTGGAGTACTTCTGGACCTCCACGGTCGACGATCCCAACGGCCGGTTCATGCTCCGGTTCACCGACGAGGGGACGCTTTGGGTCGACGACCTTTCGGTCGAGGAAGTGACCGCCGAGGAGGCGGGCCGATTGGCCCCGCCGCCCCGTGCGGGGAACTTGCTCGGCAACGGCAACTTCGACCTGGAGCTGGCCAACTGGCTGGTCGGTCACGGCTGCGACTACTGGCGTGAAGCCGGGCTGTCGATCGAGACGGTCGACGGCAACCCGTGCCTGAAGCTCGACGTGCCCGAGGGCATTGCGATCACGCTTTCCAGCGACACCGTCGAGGCGGTGCCGGGCCGTCCGGTCCGTGTCTCCTGCCGGGTCCGTGCCGCCGAGCCGACCGAGATCACGTTCGGCTCGACCCACTGCGGCACCCGGGCACGTGTCGACACGAATTGGCAGCAGATCGCTGCCGCGGGCGAGATCCGCTTCGTGCCGCAGCCGACCGACCACGTCCGGCTCGGCGTCCGGGGGCCCGCCACCTTGTGGATCGACGACGTGGCGCTCCGCCAGGATGAAAAGCTCCATGGGGGCGAGCCCTTCCGGGCGGCGATTCTTTCCGACCGTCATCCGCTCTCGCTCTATCACGACGGCGACGAGCCGGTGCTCCGGTTGCTCGCGTCCACGCCGGAGTCGGCCGGCCCGAAGGAGTTGGCCTGGTCGGTCGTGGATTTTTGGGGAAACGTGCGGCTCTCGGGCACGTGGGTGCCGGGTGCCGGGCGGCAGCGGAAGCCGATCTCGGCCAAGGATCTGGGCCGGGGGTGGTATCGCGCCCGGGTGACGTGGGACGACGGGCAAAGCGGCGGCAACGAGTCGACGCTGGCGATCCTGCCCCCGCCGGAGCGGACGGGCGACGTGGCCGATTCACCGTTCGGGGCCCATTTTGCCGTCGACCCCAGCGGGCTGGCCCTGGCCCGGGCGGTGGGCGTCCGCTGGCTGAGGCTCCATCCCCCCAATCACACCAAGTGGCGCGTGGTCGAGCCAAAGGCCAAAGGGGAGTGGGCTTGGCGCGACGAGCCGATCGCCATCGCTCGCCGGGCCGGGCTGGAGTTGATCGGCTCGCTCGACCGGTGTCCCACCTGGGCATCGACCGCCCCGCCGGGCACGCCCGACGACAGCTTTTACACGGGCACCGGGGCGTGGGTGCCGCAAAGCTGGAACGATTGGGAAACGTACGTGGCCGAGACCGTACGCCGCTACAAGCGGGACGTCCACGTCTGGGAAGTCTGGAACGAGCCGAACTTGACCGATTGGCTCGTACCCCGCGAAGGGCAAACCCGCGCCGCAGCCTACGTGGAAATGCTGCGGCACACCTACCCGGTCGTGAAACGCGAGGACCCCGAGGCGATCGTGATCGGCGGCTGCGTCGCCGGAGCGCTCACCGAGGGCTCGCCCGCCCGGCAGTTCGCCTGGGAGATCATCGATCTCGGCGCCCTGGAGCTGATGGACGCCTTCAGCTTCCACCAGTACATCAGCCGCTCGATCGACGAGACGAGCGAGCCGATCGACCGGTGGCTGGCGGGGCTTCGGGCGAAGATGCGTGCGAAGATGCGTGCCGCGGGGGGGGAGCTGCCGATCATCAACAGCGAGGGCGGATACTCCAATCCGGGCACGAGCCTCGCGTACCGGCCCTGTCCCGCCGACACGGTTCCGCCGGACAAGATGGCCCGGTGGCTCGCGCGGCAGTACGTCGCCCAGTGGGCGGCCGGCGTGCGCCGGTTCTTCTTCTACAACTTCTTCCTCGACGGCTCGCCCGTGATCCGCCGCTGGCAGGGCTTTGTGGAAGGCGACGGCCAGCCGCGGCCCAACGTGGCCGTCTACGCCCAGATGAGCTGGATCCTCGACGGCGCCCGATTCGACCGAACCGAGCGGCCCGGCGAAGACGCCTGGGTGCACTATTTCGACACGCCGCGGGGGGAGGTCGCCGTCGCCTGGACGAAGACGGAACGCGAAATGACCCTGAGCTTCCCGGACGCCGTGGCAGCCTGGGACTTGATGGGCGCGCCGTTGAGCCTCCCTGCGAAGAAGGAATGGACCGCGACCGATGCGCCGATCTACGTGCTCTCGGCCAAGGACCGAACGATCGGGCGGCCCTCGCCGTGAAGCCGGGGCAGCCGGAACGGGCCGGCGCATGATCGCGAGGGCCGGTTGACGTGCGCGGCCGCGGCGCGGATATTGGGGGCGGGGCGGGATGTTCCCGTCATCGTGCGCCCTTCTCGCGCGTCCTTCGGGGGCTTGCCGGTTGCAGGGAACTCGGGATGAGCTACATCATGGTCGACATCGAGGCGGACGGGCCGATCCCGGGCGATTACTCGATGGTCTGCTTCGGGGCGATCGTGGTCGAGCCGTCGTTGGCCAAGACGTTCTACGGCCAGCTCAAGCCGATTTCCGACAACTGGGTTCCCGCGGCCATTCAGGTTGCCGGCTTCTCGCGCCGGCAGACGCTCGAGTTCGACGACCCGAAAGAAATCATGCAGCGGTTCGCCGATTGGGTGCGAGCCGAGAGCCTCGGCCGGCCGATGTTCATCGCAGACACGGGCGGCTTCGACTGGCAGTTCATCAACTGGTACTTCCACCACTTCCTGGGCGACAACCCGTTCGGGCACAGCTCCACCAGCCTCGGCTCGCTCTACGAGGGCGTCGTCAAGGACACCTACTCCAGCTTCCGGCACCTCCGCAAGACCCCGCACACCCACCACCCCCTCGACGACGCCCGCGGCAACGCCGAAGCGCTGCTGGCGATCCGCGATCGCCACGGGCTGCGGATCAAGCTGGTGTGAGGGGGAGCGCCAGGCATCTAAGGAGCGGCCGAAGAATAACTCCCGGATTTCCGAAGTAGTAGGCACACTCCGTGTGCCGTAATTGGCGGACCGCACACGGAGTGTGCCTGCTACCGAAATCGGGAACTTGTTTTTCGCCGGATCCTAAGTCCCTGTGGGGAAACCTCTTACGATCCGTTGACTCGCACTGCGGCGTATGGTATACTTATGTACACTTCCCTGGCCCTGCCGGTGCTTCGGCAGCCGGCGCTGCTCCTGGAAGCACGGGAAAGATCGACCTTGACCCCGGGCCTCGGCGTAGGGTATTTTTGCTCGCGTCGATGGGGCATGGAGAGGAATAGCCATGGCACAATCGTCGTCGATCGAATGGACCGAAGCGACGTGGAACCCGGTGACGGGCTGCACGAAGATCAGCCCGGGTTGCGCCCACTGTTACGCGGAGCGGATGGCGAAGCGTCTCAAGGCGATGGGCCAACCGCGCTACCGCGACGGCTTCCAGCTCACGCTCCAGCCGGACGTGCTCGATGTGCCGCTCCGGTGGAAACGGCCTCGGATGGTCTTCGTCAACTCGATGAGCGACCTGTTCCACAAGGACGTGCCGGCCGAGTTCATCGCCGAGTGCTTCGCCGTGATGGAACAGGCGTCGCACCACACGTTCCAAGTCCTGACCAAACGCCCGGAGCGCGCCGCAGAGCTTGCCCGCCGGCTCCCCTGGCCCGAGAACGTGTGGATGGGCACGAGCGTGGAGAACGCCAAGTACACACGGCGGATTGGGCCACTTCTGAAAACGCCCGCCCGCCTCCACTTCCTGTCGATCGAGCCGCTTTTGGGCCCGATGCCGCGACTGCCGTTGCGCGGGATCGACTGGGTGATCGTCGGAGGCGAATCGGGGCCCGGTGCACGGCGCATGGAATCCACGTGGGTGTTCGAGATTCGAGATCAGTGTCTCCAATCCGCAGTGCCGTTCTTCTTTAAGCAGTGGGGCGGCGTTCACAAGGGCCGTGCAGGACGGGAGCTCGAGGGTCGAGTCTGGGAGGACATGCCGAACACAGGGGGCAGTCAAGATGGCGGAAGAGCGGTGGCATGAGTTGTGCAGGCTTGTCGAAATCGACGACGGGCTCCCGGTCTGGGAAGAGGCAGGTGCCTGGACAACCGAGAAGCTCCGGTTCTGGCACCGATACCTCGAAACCACCACGACTGCAATGGTCGGCAACCCTTGCTGGCCAGGAGGCGTAGTCTACGTTGATCTGTTCGTGGGAGCGGGGGTTTGCAGGCTGAAGGATTCCGGTAAGCGAATTCCCGGGTCCGTCTTGATTGCCGCGCATACGGCGAAGCCTTTCGCCAGAATCATCGCCTGCGAGGCAGCGCCGGAATTGGCCCAGGCGTGCAGAGCTCGGCTCAATAATACGCTAGTTGGGAATCGATGCGATGTCCTGACGGGGGACTGTAATCAATGCATTCAAGATATTGTGAAACTCATCCCGAAACGGAGTCTGACGTTGTCATTCGTCGATCCGAAAGGCCTTGACGCCAAGTTCTCGACAATAGCGAAACTCGGCGAGCGCCGAAGGGCTGACCTCGTCGTGCTGTTCGCAGATGCCTACGACATTGCACGGAACGTGGAACAGCACTATAGACACGACCGGGACTCAAAACTCGACCAAGTCTTGGGACCTGACTCGCGATGGAGGGAGCGTCTCGACCAACTTCCAAGTTCCAGTGGCGCGAACAAGCGTAAGCTGTTTCGACTGATCTACGAAGAGCAGCTTCGGAAGCACCTCGGCTACCTATATATTCGACACAAGGCCATTAAGTCCCCGAATGGGCCAATCTACACGCTCGTGTATGCCTCCAAGCATAAGCTCGGATTGAAGTTCTGGGATGAAGCGATCAAGAAGGAAGCCAGCGGCCAACGCACGTTCACATTCCCTGAGTGATGTGATGTCGACCTCATGTTCGACCACCCCAGCGCGAGCCATCACCCAAGTCTCCACGCCGCGGACTATCGCGCTGTCGAGAGGTCGTCTGGGACCCTACGCGACGTACGTCGCCCTTCGACTCGGGCCAGCCATCGCGGAGTAGGCGTTCTGCCGGAGTGCGACCAGCAACTGCCGCAGCCTACTCCAACGTCGGCCTCGCCACCTCGCCGCGGAGCTGGGCTTCGCCGCCTTCTTTTTCGTAGACGCCGTAGAAGATGGAGCAGAGGTCGAGCCAGAGGGTGAGGCGGTGGCGGTCCTCGGCGGGGAGCTTCACGTCGTAGTGGTTCTTGTTGAGGACCTCGGTGAGCTTGGCGGCCCGGGCGCCGAACCGGCCCGGCGTGGTGCGGTGGGCGCCAGCGTAGTCCCAGAAACCGTAGTCGGGCGCGAGGTTGACGTACGAGGCGTACCAGTTGCGCTGGATCGGCTCCCGGGCGAGGCTCATCGGCTTGTCGGGGTGGTTGGCGTGGCACTCGACGCAGTGGCGATCGAGCACCGGCTGCACGAGACGGGCGTAGCTGAACGGGTTGGAGCCTTCCACGTCGGGCTGAAGCCGTGACGGCGACCGCCGCAGGGCCAACGGAATGCTCTCGGACCGGGGCGGCGACCGGTGCTTCGGCTCGTGGCACCCGATGCAAAGCAGGCGCTCGCCCGCCTGGAGGTACGTGGCCGAGCGCATCGACTGCACGGCCAGCCCCTCCTCGTCCAACGCCTGGAAGAAGATCTCTTTCTGAGCGGGGACGGCGAAATGGGCGCTTCCATCCTCTTCGACCGGGACGGTGCCCAGCACGTAGCGGGCAAGCATCACCGAGTCCCGACTCGTGGGCTCGCGCAAGCCGATTTCATGGGGCGGCCCGCCCGACGGGACCGTCATCGGCAGGATCTGGATCACGCGAAGCTCCTTGATCCGCGTCGATTCCGGCCAGGCGTTGCGGCTGTTGTAGACGTTGATCACGGCGACGGTGGCCTCGCGCGGCTGGTCGCTCTCGTCGGCGGGCGGGGCCACGAAGGGCTGCTCCTCGGTGTGCGTCCGCGTCATCTCGGGCATGACCGGCGGCTTGCGGCGCGGGCGCAGGGGGATCGGGCTCTGGCAGGCGACCTCCGGATCGCGGTAGATGAGCTCCTTGTTGCCGAACGCGTCGACGAGGTAGATGCCGTAATCGCCCCGCTGGTAGCCGCCGCCCTGGAAGACGACGCCGGGCTTCATCGTCACGTCGTAGACCGAGAGGTAGTACTTTTCGCTGAGCGGCCAGGCGGTGCCGTACACCTGGGCCCCGCCCTGGGTCTCGGGGAAGCCGATTTCGGGAGTGATTCGCTTGACGGGGGCCATGGCGTCGTCGTCCTCGACGTGCGGATCCACCAGCACCAGCGAGCCGAACGCCTGCCCGTGGTGCGGCGCCGCGGTGGCGATGAACTTGTGCGAGCCGGGGATCGCCCGGATGTTCATCTCCATGTCGGGCCGCACCTGGCGCGGGGAGAAGTTGCCGTGGACGGCGCGGGAGTCACGGCCGTCGACGGTGGTGATCCAGGGCATGTGGGCGGTGCAGCCGTGGCGGTCGACGTAATCCCACCGGGTGTAAATTATCCGTCCGTCGTGGGTCACGCTGGGGTGCCACTCGTTCGTCTCGTGGTAGCTGAGGCAGCGGAGTTGGGAGCCGTCGGGCTCCATATCGAACAACGTGTACGTAGGGCACACCCGGCCGCATCGCAAATACCCGCCGCGGCGCTCCGAGATGAAGGCGATCCGCGCGCCGGGGAGCCAGCAGGGGGCGAAGTCGTTCCAGGTGCCGTCGGTCAATTGCTCCAGCCCGGTGCCGTCGACGTTGACTCGGAACACGTGGTAGCTGCGTCCCTCGTGCCAATGGCCGCGCGTGGGATCGGTGTGGTGCCGGTGGTCGGTGTCGCCCTGGCACTCGACGTAGGCGAAGGCGATCCGCCGGGCGTCGTACGACAGGTCGGGCGAGACGAACGAGCCGCCTTCGAGCTTTTGCCCCTTGAGCCGCCCTCGCTCGACCAACGAATCGGCCAACACGTCGCGGACCTGCGGCTTCGTGCCGAACGGATCGGAGAGCACGTAGATCCCGCCACCCGGCTTGGCGTTGATCCCGTAGTACTGGTCGCACATGTGGTTGAAGCCGGGCCGGTGCCGGGTGATGAACAGGATCTTGTCGAAGTCGACGAGCGGGTTGGAGAAGGCGATCTTCCGGCGGACCCCGCAGACCCGCTTGAACAGCTCCAGCCGGGCCTCGTCGTCCGCCACGTCGACGTTCGCATTGGCCGCTTGAAGCTCGCCCAGCTCCTTTTCCAGCGCGGCCAGATCGGGCGCGGAGGGCGTCTGCTGGAGGTCTTCCAAGAGCGCGGCCGTGCGGCGGAGCACGACGTCGACCGGGTCGCGGTCGGAGTCCCGGATGAGCGACTGCGGATGGAACGTCTCCGGGGCGACGCGGAGGAAGTGCGTCGACTGGCGTAACTCGTGCTTCAGGACGACGAACTGCACCTCGAGCTCGTCCATCGGCGACCCGTCCGCGCGCAAGAGGCTGAACTCCGACGAAGGCTTCGCCCGAAACTCGACGCCCTCGACCAGAATCCGCAGCTCGGCGATCGAGGTCCAGAGCCTGCCGGCCACCTCGTCGAGCGCCCGAAGCCGCAGGTAGCGCCCGTTGACTCTGTTCGGAAACTCGATCACGTTCTCGGCGTCGCCGTTCTCGAACGTTCCGGCGACGACGGGCGGGCCGAAGTCCTTCTTGTTTTCGCTCACGTAGCACTCATACCGTTTGATCGTGCCGTTGCCGCCGCCGGTGCGTGGCAGGTAGGCGAAGCCGGCGATCTGGTAGCGGGCCCCGAGGTCGACGTCGATCTGGTGGGGGTGCTTCGTCTCGCGGAACTGCCAGTCGGTGTGCCACATGCTCTTCGGGTCGCCGTCCATCGCCCGAAAGCCCTCGTAGCCCGGGCTCTCGCTGTCGACGCGGACTTCGACCATCACGGTCTTCGGCTTGGCGAGTGCCGGGAGAGCGAGCAGCGTGCAGGCGGCGGCCAGGATCGCCAAGCAGAAGCGGTTTGTGTCCATCGTGGACTCCTTGCGGCAGGGGCGGCATGGGGGAACTGTGGCACACACTAGGATAGCCCGCCCCAATCGGTCGAATCAAGGGCTCTGCGGCGACGACGCGCGGGCGGGAAGTGTTGCGACGAGGCGACACCCCACCGTATAGTGGTGGTTGCCAAAGGACCGCGGGGAGGGCCACCACGACGGGCACGCAAGCGAAACTCCGATCCATCTCGCGAGGTGCTGGATGAGGCGAACGGGCCGAACGCTGATCGCGCTGATTGCTTTTCTGGTGATTGCGCGCCCCACGCGCGCCGCCGAGTTGCCCGGGGCCGAAGCGCTGCGGGCCGCCGTGGAACACCTCGTGGCCGAGCTCGGCGACCGCTACCCGGACGGACGCGAGTATCTCCGGCGGCTCGAGGCGTTTCGATCCCGCGCCGCCAAGGCCGGTCCGGAACCGACGGATCGCCTGCTTGCCGAGTTCGACGCGCTTCGGCGCGAGGCGCTGGTGGCCAACCCGCTGCTGGGCGGCCGGCCGATCGTGTTCGTGGTCCGGCCCCAGTACGCCCCGGATCATCACAACACGGGCACGATGTTCCAGTCCGGCGCGATCAACGCCGCGAGCTTCCGCGGAGGCGGGGCCGTCAAGCAGATCGACTTCGGGCGCGGCGGCGCCGTGACCACGTTGCTCGAACTGCCGGAGGGCGTCGCCCGCGATCTGGACGTCAGCTACGACGGGCGGAAGCTCCTGCTGGCGATCCGCCGGGACGCGGCCGACACGTTCCACGTTTACGAGATGCGGGCGCACGGAGGCGAGCTTCGACCGTTGACCTTCGACCCGGCGGTGACCGACGTCGATCCCTGCTATCTGCCGGACGGGCGGATCGTGTTCGCCTCGACCCGCGACCCGAAGTACTGCGGCTGCAACCGGCACATCCAGGCCAACCTCTTCCTGATGGAAGGCGACGGGGCGAACATCCGCCAGATCGGCCGCAACAACCTGTTCGAGTCGCGCCCGTCGATCCTGCCCGACGGCCGGATCCTCTACGATCGCTGGGAGTACGTCGACCGCCACTTCGGCCCTTCCTTCGGCTTGTGGACGGTCAACCCCGACGGCGCCAACCACGCCCTCTACTTCGGCAACAACGCGTGGGCCCCGGGGGCCATCTTCGACGCCCGGGCGATCCCCGGCACGGAGCAGGTCGTCTGCGTGTTCGGCGCGTGCCACGACCGGCCCTGGGGAGCGATGGCCCTCGTCGATCGCCGCCGGGGGCTCGACGGAATGGGCCCGGTGGTCCGAAGCTGGCCGCCCGATCTCGGCGACTGCATGCCCAACCCGAGCGACGTGCCCCGCAAGCCGGGCATCGAGCACCCGCACGCGGGCCTGATCGATACGTTCCGGCGCCTGCCGATCAAGTACGAAGACCCCTATCCCCTGTCGCCGCACTTCTTCCTCTGCTCGCGGATGACCGGCCAGGGCGAGCAGATGGGGATCTACCTGGTCGACACGTTCGGCAACGAGCTGCTCTTGCACGCCGAAGGCCCGGGCTGCTTCGATCCGATGCCGCTGGCGCCCCGGACACGGCCGCCGGTCGTTCCCGCTCGCGTCGCCTTGGATCGGCCAAGTGGCACGTTCTACGTGGCCGACGTCTACCGCGGCACGGGCATGGAGCGGGTGACGCGGGGCACGATCCGTTGGATCCGCGTGGTCGAGGCGCCGCCCAAGCGGTTCTGGTCGCAACAGCACTGGCACGTCGACACCCACCAGGCCCCGGCCATGAATCTCAATTGCACCAACAACAAGCGGATCCTGGGCGACGCCCCGGTCGAGGCCGACGGCTCGGCCTCGTTCGAGGTGCCCGCCGACCGATTCGTCTTCTTCCAGGCCCTCGACGCGCACGGGCTGATGGTCCAATCGATGCGGAGCGGCACCACGCTCCAGCCGGGCGAGACGGTGGGCTGCGTCGGCTGCCACGAAGGGCGATTGACGGGCGTGGCGCTTCGGGCGGAGTCCGGCGTGCCCTTGGCGCTTCGGCGACCGCCCAGCCAGCTCAAGCCGTGGTACGGGCCGGAGCGGGATTTCAGCTACCTGGCCGAGGTCCAGCCGGTCTGGGATCGACACTGCGTCTCGTGCCACGACTACGGAATTGAGGCGGGCGAGGCGATCAACCTGGCCGGCGACCTGGGGCTGGTGTTCAACACGTCGTACCTGGAGCTGCGTCGCAGAAGCCCGATCCGCTGGCACGCCGACCGG
>DATKZH010000237.1:0-2059 GCA_035528065.1 Thermoguttaceae bacterium
GGTCTGCGTCGGGTAGCGTCCCGTCATCAAGACGGCTCGCGTCGGTGAACAGACCGGCTGCACGTAGAACGACTTCAGGATCGAGCCCTCGCGAGCCAGCTTGTCCAGATTCGGCGTCTTGATGTCCCGCCCGCCGTTGAAACCGGCATCGGCATAGCCCATGTCGTCGGCCAGGATGTAAACGATATTGGGCTTCTCCGGGGGAGAATCGGCAGCAGAAGCCTGGCCGCCCAACACGAGGTTGAGCACCGTGATGAAGACAGAGTGGAGGATGAAACGGCTCATTGGTTATTCTTCCTTTTGGGAGTTGCGTTCTTCGGTGTGGCACCGGCCGGCGACCGGCGTTTCTTGGTTTTCGTTGCGGTCCTCGCTTTTCCGAACGTGTCCCGGGTATTTTCCATCCACTGTTTCAGCAGGCTTCGATGTCGCTCCACCTCTCCGGCCAGCGAGACATCGGCAATCAGGTTCTTCGTTTCATCGGGATCGGCCTCCATGTCGAAGAACTGTTCGCGGTTATCGCCTTGCGCGAAAAGCACGTATTTACTCAAACTGCAAACGCGAGCAGTGCTAGCATGCGATAGTAGGTTGATCTTGCAATGAAAACGGGTCTTTCCTCTCATGTTGTGTGCCGAAAACGGCGCCTTCTCGGTGGGTGCCGAGACGAGGCCATGGAGGAAAGACCCAATGCCCAAGATAGGACGATTTCCACCGTTTGGCAAGCGGTTCTTCCGGCGTGCCCGGAAGTTGGTGGGCTGCTGCCAGTTCGCTCATTTTTGGAGAGTGGTGGTGACCATGGCGGCGATGAACGGGCGACGCAGCTTGCAGCGGATCGCCGAGGCAGGGAGGGATCGCCGCTCGCGTCAGGCCATCTCGTTCTTCCTGACCAAGGCCCAATGGGACGCCCCCGAGATCTTGCGGCAAACGGCGCTCGACACCCTCAAGACACTCGGATGGCAACCGGGCCAATCCGTCTACTTGGCCATCGACGACACCCAGAAGCGGAAACGCGGCAAACGGATGGACGCCGTCTCGAAGATCTTCCTCCATGCAGAAAAGGTTTTCGCCCAAGGGCACACGATCCTCGGCTGCGCGTTGATCTACCGCAACGTGGTGATTCCCTACGCCGTCCGCCTCTGGGCGAGCGAGAAGTTCTGCGCCGCCACGCAGAAACCGTCGTACCCTCGCGAGCCGCTGGAATTTCACAAGCTGACAGAACTGGCCGCCACATGCATCGAGGAAGTTGCCCTGCCCGGCAAACCAAAGACGATTGTTCTGTTCGACTCGTATTACCTGTGTCCCGTGGTGATTCGGGCCTGCGAAGCCAAGAGGTTTCGTTACGTCGGAGTTGCCAAGAAGAACCGCAACTTCTTTCCCGATGGCCGACCGCACGACAAACACAGGCTCGGACAATACGGGGCGAACGTGCTGCGGCGCGACGGCCGCTGGGCCAGCCCCGGCGGCAAACGACACCGGCTGGCGCAGCGCGTGGGCCGTTTGTCGAAGGCGGGCCGCGTGAAGCTGGTCTTCAGCCGCCGCCCTCGCGAGAAATCGTGGATTACCATGGCTACCAACGAGACCCGTTGGGGAGCCGAACGTGTGTTGTCGCATTACTTGAATCGCTGGCCGATTGAGATTCTGTTCAAAATGACGAAGCAGTACTTGGGATTGGGCGACTACCAAATGTTACGGTACCGAGCTGTAGAACGCTACCTACATCTCGTGCTGATCGCTCACCTCCTGCTGACCCATCTGGCCGCCCGCGCGCCCGATGCACAAGCCGACTGCAAAAACGAGACGCACTGCCTTCGTCTACCAAGCGTGCCGCAGATGCAACAAACGCTCCGCGCCAAGCTCTGGGACGATACGATCGCCAGCATGGAAAAGGGCTCCCGCAACCGTCGCGTGGGCAAGCACATCCGGGAACTCATCCAATTATGACCGTGCTAGCGTTTACAGTTTGAGTGTTTACTTTCCTGGATCAACCCGGCGTTCCTTTCGACAACAACGCGGGCGAACGGGCGATCCGCCCTGCAGTGATCATTCGCAAAAACAGCTACGG
>DATKZH010000238.1:0-8930 GCA_035528065.1 Thermoguttaceae bacterium
GTCGAGAATAGGGAGATCATTGAGCCGGCCAGGGTTCGAGCGATCGTCCCGTTGCTCGACTATCAGCGTGAGGACGTGGAGTCGGATGCGCGACTGCGATGGAACTGCTGGGCCCGGCAGACGGGGAAGAGCTTCACCAAATCCCTGCGGCGCATACTGCGGGGACTGGCCCGACGGCGCACGCAGGTTTTCCTTTCGGCCGGGGAGCGCCAGTGCCGCGAGCTCATGGCAAAGGCGCGCGAGCACTGCCAGGCACTCAAGATCGCGAACGATTATTACGACAACCGGTTTTTCAAGGGCCTGAGCGTCAAGCAGCTCGAGATCACATTGCCCGGCGGGGTACGGATCATAGGTCTTCCCGCCAATCCGCAGACCGCTCGCGGCTTCACCGGCGACGTCTTTCTGGACGAGTTCGCGATGCACGCGTTCGACCGGGAGATCTGGGCGGCCATGTTCCCCAGTCTGCTGCGCGGCGACGGCGAGCTTGATGTCGCCTCGACGCCGAAGGGGAAGGGGAATGTATTTTATCAACTCCGCAGCAATGAGCGGTTCTCGACAAGTCTGGTGACCTTGCCGGACGCGATCTCGCAGGGGCTGGGTGTCGATGCGGAGGAAATGCGCCGCGGCATGGGGGACGACACGCTGTATCGCCAGGAGTTTTTGTGTGAGTTTCTGGACGAGGCGACGGCGTTTCTCACGTACGAGCAGATCGCGGCGTGCGCCGATCCCACGCTGACCTTATGCGACTCGGTCAACGCGCTGGCGGGCGACTCAAGAGAGCTTTTTGTCGGGGTGGACGTGGGTCGAGTGCGTGATCTGACGGTGTTCTGGGTGCTGGCGGGCCAGGGTGAAGAGCTCGTAACGGTTGCGGCATTCGAGTTGAGCAATGCACCGTTTCGCGAGCAATTCGACCTGTTGAGCGAGCTCATGTCATTGCGCAAGGTGAGGCGTTGCTGTATCGACGCCGGGGGGCTGGGGATGCAGCTGGCCGAGCAGGCGGTCGAGCGGTTCGGAAATCATCGAGTCGAGGCGGTCACTTTTACGCCGGCGCTGAAGTCGCAGCTTGCCGGGGGATTGCGCATCGCCGTCGAGGGGCAGCGTATCCGCATTCCCAACGACGATCGCATTCGCAACGACTGGCATTCGATCGAGCGAACGGTGACAGAGTCAGGGCATTTCCGTCTGGCGGCACCGAGGCGCGAGGGAAGTCACGCGGACCGCTTCTGGGCCGCAGCGCTTGCAGTCCACGCGGCCGACGTCGGCGGAGGAAGAGCCGAATTCATGACAGTCGGTCCTCTTCAGTTCTCACGAAGCGGAACATGGTAAGCAACTCGAGGGTGAAGACCGGTGCGTGTGAGATTAAGGCTGTGTAGCGAAACCTGTGGGACAGGCTTTCCAGCCCGTCTTCTGACCGGCTCGAAAGCCGGTCCCACATAAGTCGTGTCAGATGCTATAAATCGCTGCTTCTGTTCTGCGGTTCGTTTGGGGGTATTCGAATGAAATGGGCTGAGCGCATCATCAACGCCCTGCGCAATGGCTCGCGTGAACGACCGCGTCCAGGGCAGGTCGTATTTCCGCGGCGCGAGGATTCGGTTCGTGATTATCCGAGTGCGGGGCTGACACCTTCGCGGTTGCTGGCGATTCTCAAGGATGCCGACGACGGCTGGTTATCCGCACCGATGCAGTTGTTCGAGGAGATGGAGGAGAAGGACGCGCATTTGTACGCGGTTGCGAATACCCGGCGGCTTGCGCTTACGGGACTCGGATGGCAGGTGATCAGTGCGGCCGACGCAGTCGAGGGTATAGACCGGGGTCCTGCCGATGAAGCGGCGGCCTACTGTCGGGAGGTTCTTTTCAGTCTGGATTCGCTGGATGACGCGTTGCAGCATTTGTCGCTGGCCATCGGGCGCAACATCGCGCTTGCGGAAATCATCTGGGATGTTGCGGGCGGTGAGCTTCGGCCCGTGGACCTGGTTCCGGTCGATTTTACGCGGATCGTCTTCGATGAGATGGATAATCCGAAGATTCTGACGCAGGATGAGCCACGGGACGGCATCAAGCTTCCGCCGAACAAGTTCATCGTGCACACGCCGCACAGTGTGTCGGGGCATCCGCAGCGCGGGGGTCTTCTTCGCGTCACCGCAATGGTGTATTTGGCCAAGAACCTGGCGCTTAAGGACTGGATGATCTTCGCCGAGGTGTTCGGCATGCCGGTGCGGATTGCGCGGTACGAGCCGAGCGCGACGGCGGAGGAGAAGCGCGAGCTGCTGACGATGCTGGAATCGCTGGGCAGCAACGCGGCGGGGATCTTCAGTCGGGCGATAGAGCTGCAGGTTATCGAGGCCGGTCGAGGTTCGCCTGGTCCGCCTTATCGTCAGTTGGTGGATTTTCTCAATCGCGAGATGAGCAAGGCGTGGCTCGGGCAGACGTTGACGACGGAAACCAGCGGTCAGGGCGGGTCCTTTGCGGCGAGCCGGGTACACGACATCGTGCGTCAGGACGTATTGGCGGACGACATCCGCAAGGAGTGTCAAACGATCCGTCGCGGGTTGCTCGGGCCGCTGGCTCGTCTGCGATTCGGCCCGGACGTTCCCGTGCCGTATTTTCGCCGGAAGCTCAAGCAGTCCGGGGACACATCGCAACTCGCGGAGGTTCTGGATGCGGCGGTGAATCGGCTGGGCATTTCGGTTCCGCTGGGATGGGCCCATGAGGCGCTCGGCGTTCCGCGAGCGCAGGCAAACGAGGCTACGGTGCCCGGCTCCGCAGCATGATCACATAATGTCGGCGCCCGAGCAGGCGCCCGCGGTGTTTTAGGTATACGGAGATCACAACAAAGGTCTTGAACGTGAGGTGATGATGGCAACAGACGTGCCGAAAAGAGCGGACGAACAAAACGAGATGAGGGCGCTTCACTCGGCCTCACTCACTGGTGACAAGGTTCCGGCACGAGTACTGCTGACGCCGTGGGGGTCGGTGGACAGCACGAACGGCAGTTTCGTCGTGGACGAGGAAGCGGTGCAGCTCACGGTTCAGGCATTCGACGAGCACGGCACCGACTTGCCGATCGATTACGAGCACCAGACGCTCGGTGGCAGTTACTCGTCGCCGACCGGCCAGGCGCCAGCGGCGGGGCACGTACCGGCGGCCCGGTGGGTGAAGCGTGTTTTTGCGCGAGGTCGGTGTTGGCTTGCTGGCGGACATCGAATGGACCGATCAGGCGGCCGAGGGGCAAGCCCCTCTTACTCCAGCAGTACCCTTTGCTGGAGGGGCCGGTCAGTCGCGCATTCCGCAGACCGGCCACAGGTTGAGCCGCTCCTTTATCCTGCACGAATTCCTGATGGGCGCGGTCGCTCGAGAGATCTGGCGGGCGTATCCACATATGCGCGGCGGGCAGAATTGCATCGGTCGGAGGTTATAACCATCGCGTACTTCGCGCCGGCGGTGGCGGCTTCTCACGGAAAAGGATTGTCTCCTTTCCCTGCCGTGCGACCTCATAGTCCCACGTTCTTGCAGCCTGTGGAAGGTATTGCTCCGCTGTACCTGGCGGTAAGTGGAGTTCTCTGTCGACCTCGGCGTAGTGGATTACTCGCCCGTTCAGGCTAGCTGGGCGGCTCCCCATCCAGCTTTCGATTATGGCGATGATATCGTTCTCGTCGTACTCACAGGCCTCGCCATTCTGGTTTTCTTCCGCAGACTCGTTTGACTGCGGGAGAAGCGCCAACTTGCCCAGCGCACTCCGTATCCTATTACAGGCTGGGCCAAGTGCGGCCGCTAGGTTACCGTCTGTTCTGTCAGCTTCGAATGTTCCGGGCGTAAGCCCGAGCAGGTCCGTCGGCAGCTCGAAATCCTCGTGGCCTCTTGGAAGGACCACAAACGTCCGCTCTTTCCCAAGACGACCAATGAATAATCCCAGCTCAAAGACAACATTGTCGCGGGCCCTGGTTCCCTCGGTCCCCCTCATCTTAACGACGTCATCCGGTGCCAGCACAAAGACACCGCACTCGGAGCGGTCCAATGCGTCGAGAAGTGCCTCGAGAGTGAACTTGGAGAGCTCCAGGATGCCCTGCGTCCACACGGTTACCTCTGCGTCTCGCTCCAGGTTCTCCTGGATCGCGTACGCAATCTGTAGGCTCTCGGCCGAGCATCCGACGAACATTCGGGGCTTCAACTTCGAAGTCATTGCTTAGCCGCCCTCCGCGGGCTTGGGCGGCGGTGCGGGAGCTTGGTCAACCGGTCCCGGCGCAGGCTTCATCGCCGGCGCCGGCCCCGTCGGCGGTCGATCGCTGCACGGCACGGTGACGTGCTCGGGCGTCGGAGGCGCGGGGGCTTTGTGGGACAACTTGTCCGATGCGGGCGGTTGAGTCGACTTTTCGGCCATTGGGGGACTCCTTATCAGGAAGGTTCAAACACGCAAAAACGGACAACAACACAATGCCCGCCATAAACGCTAAAACGCTGAAGCGATTAAGCCACCCCACCAAGTGAGGGCTCCAAAGAAGATCCTGCTTGCGGCGCACTTCGGCCCAGAAACCAGCTTCTGTCCCTTTAGTGGCGAATTCCTCCAAGGTTTCATCGAGCTTCTTGCGAAAGTCCTCGTGGGACCTTTGGCTCGCCAGGATGCAACCTAGGCCGAGCACGAGGGCGCACGCTAGGGCGAGCCACGCAAGCAGTAGATACGGAGAGCCGGTGGCCCCGCCGGGAAATGCGATATCCCTGGCGAAGGCCATCGACAGACCGAGAGCCCCACCGGATAGCGTCAGCAACCATCGGTCGAAGCTCCTGGCAGCCTCCCGCCCCGAGTCGATCAGTCTATCCCGTTCCTTCAGGTACCCGGCGAAGTGCGGATCAGAGAAAGGAAGCATCGCGTGCGGTTGCGCAGTGGTCTTCGAACCAGGTTCATTGTGGCTGGGCGAATCCATTCTGCGAATCCAGTCGTGCACGAGACGTGCCAGGTAATACCCGAACAAAAGCCGGCATTAGTAGCCAGCAACCCCTTCTGGACCTACGCACATTTCTGCCGCGTTGCCGTTCTGGCAGTCGTGCTGACCTGAAACTGCCGTCTTGGCAGGTTAGCAAAGCATGCGAACCACCCCGATCTGTGGCGGTGGCTCGCCGCAGCCGGAGTGCGAGGCCCCGGGAGCGGCTCATCCGCTCCTGGGAATGGCTGTTCCGCTGGCAGGAGTGACTCATCCGCTCCCGGGGATGACTCATCCGCTCCGGGCAGTTGCCCGTTCACTTCTGGGAGTATCCGGCCCACTGGGGGGAGTGATTGCCCCACTGGGGGCAATGATGCGGCCAATCCGACCCGCCAGAGGATCACTGAGGGCATCCCCGGTACGCCTGGACTGCCACCCCACGGCTCCCAACCCCCCTCAGACACAAAAAAACGGGGGCACTGCGACAACTGTATGTCAGTCTGGGAGTCTGCCAGATTTATTACTTGCCCTGATATCGGGCAAGTGTTAAATTGGCCCCTCACTTTAGCGCGGCCATGGTCGGGGCAACTCCAGGGCCCGCAAGACAAGGAGCAGTCGACATGGCAGACTACATTCCCGGCGCCGATGGGGCGTTCGACTCCTGGCAGGAGAACTTTGCAACCTACGTTCTGGCGAACTTGGCCGCGTTGGGTCTTGATGCGCTGGAGATCGCCGACATGAACGCGGCCCGTGCCGCGTGGAGTACGGGCTACCCGGCGCATTCGGCCGCCCAGGCCGCGGCGGAAAGCGCCCGCGAAACCAAGGACACCGCGCGGCAGGCGTACGAAGCCGAGATTCGCCCGCTCGTCCGGCAGCTGCAAGCCAGCCCTGATGTGGACAATACCGAGCGGGCCGCGATGGGAATCACCGTACCCGACGCTACCCCCACGGCGGCGGTACCGCCCGCCACCCGGCCCGTCGTCACCGTGGATACCGCCGAGCGCTTGCGGCACGTGATCGCCTTTCAAGATGAGGCGACGCCCACCCGCAAGGCCAAACCGCAGGGGGTGATGGGGGCGGAAATCTGGGTGAAGATCGGCGACCCGGCCCCGGTCGATCCGAGCGAGTTGGAGTTTCTGGCGGTCGACAGCCGCACGCCGTACACGACTGACTTCGACGGCGCCGACGGCGGAAAGACGGCACATTATATGTTGCGCTGGCTAAACACCCGCGGCGAAAAGGGCCCGTGGTCCGAAACGGCGAGCGCTACAATCGGGGCGTAGAAGTAGTCAGCTTTCAGCCGTCAGCTATCAGCAGGATGGTCGGCCCGATGGGTCCGGCATCCGCGCGGCCCCTTTCTAGATCCTAGATTCGTAGTATTGCCTGAGCCACGCGTAGCGCAAGGCCAGCTTGTGGTCGCCCTCATCCACGAAGCGCTCCTGCTCCCGCTTAGCGAACGCGTGCCCTTTAATGACCTGTTCGCGGTACTCTGGCTTGTCCCGATAGAGCTCGTGGACATCATCGCTCAGAAAATCAACGAAGTAGGCTCCGTCTTGGTCCCGGGCGACGAGACGAAGACACTTGCTCGCCATCACACGGTTCCACTCGGTGCCCAAGTTTCCGCGTGGGGCGTTCACACAGTGCTGGAGATATGCGATGGCCCCTTGCCCAACGACGACTCTGGGGTACTGGGCCACGTATTGCTCGAGGAGGTACGCGCGCCGGAGAACCGGGCCATAAATCTCATTTGGGAAACAGTCGATAGCCATCCCAACCTCGATACCACCTCGAAGGGGTATAGCTTTGGCCAGGCCAAGCAGCAGGACGGATGCGCTTCCGAGCAGCATGCCGTGTAATCCGTTGACTGTTGTGCCGCCTCCTGGGATGCCCAAGGGCGAGTATAGAACGACGGTGTCGGAGAAGCACTGGCGGCCAAGCTGAGCGCCGGTCAGCTTTTGGCACTCTGCGTTCTGCTCTTCGGTAAATGCCGCGCGGAGGGCGTCTGTCTTCCGTTCACTTCGAGTATATACCTCCACGAATCTCTCGAACGCCTCGCGAAGCGCGTGGACCTGCCCCACGGTTCTCTTCAAGGCCCCTTTGAAGTCTGATTCCTCTGCATCCGTGCTCGGAAAGCTGCTCCATTCGTCCAGTTGCTTCCCTTGGTTGAGCAGGTCAATCAGGCCGACGACATACATTCCGCACGTGGATTTCTCGCCGGTTCGTGTTTGATCTTGATCCATATCGCGATCCTCCGGATGCTAAGTAACGCAGAGCGATTGTCCTGCCGAACCGGCTGGCACGCAAGCGTCATGGAATGTACCTGTCGGCGCTCGAAGCGGTCAGCGCCACCTTGATCAAAACTACGTCGAACGTGATCGAAGGGGCGGAAGGGTTCGACGGCCGGGCTTGGGCTCTCGAGTTTCCCCGCCGCCCGGCGGGCTCACGTGTAGCTTCGGCGACAGGAGTAGATACGTTCGTCGTCAAAGTGGAGCGTGGACACAACCGAGTTCCGGCAGATTGACATAAAACCATGATTTGGATTCTTGCCACGCGCGGCGCGTCGACGAAGCTGAGGTCGACACCCTTCACCGAAACGGTTATCGAAGGTGTGCACAGCATCGTCTATCAGCCGGGCATCGAACCCATGCCCTACAGTGGCGGAGATCAAGGCTCGGGTGAGCTCGGCACGTTTGATCGCGGAATCCACCGCATCTCGGGCTTTGTGTTCTCCTACAACGGTCTTGCCGCCGAGACCCTCTTCGGAATCGGGAGTCCGATCGATTTAATCATTCGCTATCGGGCTAGTGGACAGAGACGCATGCGCACACTCCTGGACGTCATTTTCATCGGAGACGCCACGGTAACGGTACCGGCGCTCAACAAGGGCGTCCCCGAACTCGTGGGCGTTCCGTTTCGCGTTCAGATTCCAACTGACGAGACGCTGACAGACCACGTAACCGATGCGGTGGATTCGTAATCATGGCCGGCGAAACCTCTCACATTCTAGACGCCGCCCGGGTGGCCTTCGCGGCCCAGAGTGCCGAACTCGCCGCAGCCCGTGCCCGCCAGCTTCTTGTCATTGAGACCCAGCGGAGTTCGGGCTCCGGCGACATAAACGAAACATTCGCCTTGGACTGCCGGTTTCGCCTGATCTTCGCTCGATGCCACTTTGCCGGCGGCGAGGGCACATCCGACATGGCCATCTCGGTCGACTCCGGAGTCGCCCCCGACTATGACACTCGGCTATTCACGATGACTCAGGCCGGGACCGGCCAAGACGTCAACTTCCGGATAAGTGCCGACGAGGTAAGCGAGCCGTCTCCCTGGACGTTCCAGCCCGGTGACGCGGTCCGGATCCAGTGGACAAACCCGGACAACGGGAACATGAGTTGGGGGCTCGAGGTCGGCCTTGCCTTGGCTTCGTAAGGACGCCTAGTCGTGCCACGCTTTGACACCACGGATCATCCAATCGCTCACGACAACTATGCGCTCACATCTTCAAAGTCCGACGACGTCCGGGTGGATTCGAGCGTGGTGGGCTACAGTCCCGATATCCCCGGCCATTGGGAAGATGAGGCCGACTCCGGGCATGTTGACGCATCCCTCGACCAACTTGCCAAGCGCATCCATGATAACGAAGACACCCTTGGATCACTCACCAACGATCACGGAGGACTACTAGGGCTTGCCGACGACGATCATCCGCAGTACCTGCTTGCTGACGGAACGCGCGGGCTCAGTAGTGACTGGGATGCGGGTGATCATGAGATCAGAGCCCGAACGTTGCAGGCGGACATCGCAACGGGTACGCCGCCTCTATGTGTGAGTTCAACGACTCTGGTGCCCAACCTGAACGCGGACAAGCTGGACGGGAATGACGCCGCCGACTTCGCCGCCGCTTCGCACAGTCACGACGCCTCAGATATTGACAGCGGCACCTTCGCCGATTCCCGCATTAGTGCCAAACATCGACAGCTCGCCCATCAGTGGTATCTGGAGGACCCAGAAGTCGGC
>DATKZH010000239.1:0-46803 GCA_035528065.1 Thermoguttaceae bacterium
GAATTTCGACGAGCGAGCGTACCGCGCGTCGTGCCCGGGTTTCCCAGGAGTGCCACTTTGTGGCACGCGTACTGTCTTGCGGCGTGTGGTGACGGTAATCGAATCGCTCCTCACCCCGCCAACTCCGGCACGCCCGAACTCAACGTCACGCTGAACCAGTACATCGTGTCGTGTCAGCTCGACGTGGGGAAGCTCGGCCAAAGCCGTGGTCGCGTCAAGGCCCTACGGTTCTGGAACGTCCTGTTGGCCAACCTGGACGTGGGACGAGGGACTTGCGACAATTTCCTCCGGCCGGACGTGGACGTCCATGAGCCGAGCCCGCGGGAGCAGACCCCGCCGTATAGGAACTCGTTGGCCGGCCGCGATACTCGCGTTACAGGGTCAGAGACATGGCGAGCATTTGGAAAACCGTTCGATCCTTGTTCGGTGGAAACGTGGGCGACGTGGCTGACGAGGATATCTCCAAGACGACGTTGACGTTCTACTCCAAAGACGATCCGGAAATGGAGGCTGCGTGGCAGAAGGCACGTGATTCCGTCGGCCAGTTCATTGAGGCGTTGGACGATCCTCAATTCCGAGACGCGGTTTTCTACGTGAAGAAACGCGTCGACGAGGGCGAACGGACCGAACACCTCTGGCTTTCGAGTATTCGCGTCGAAGGCGACAAGTTTGTTGGCGTTGTTGACAATGATCCTCAGGTCGTGACCAACGTCGCACGCGGGCAGCCGGCGCGGGTTGCGTTTGCCGAGATCAGCGACTGGATGATCGCCAAGGGCGACGAGATGCTGGGTGGCTTCACGGTCGATCTGCTGATGCGCAGACGGGGCTAGGGTGTCGACGACTGCACACGGCGCCTTGGCTTCGGCGGACGGCACACGGCGTGTGCCTGCTACGGGTGTGCAGCCCGCGCGAGAGGCATTATGCTGGATGATCACGTAGAAGAAGACCCCCTGCACCAAAGGAGGAAGGCGATGAGACGGCACAACTCGATCGGCGTGATGGTTGGCGCGGCGATTGCCGCGTCGGTGTGGAGCCTGCCGGTTTGCGGCCAGGAGGCGGCGAAGACTTCGGAGAATACGGCGTTCTTGAAGAGCCTGCTCGAGCGGCGGCCTGAAGCGGATCTCGACAAGGACGGCGTTCTCACCATAGAAGAGGCGCAACAGGACCGCCGGCGGATGCAGGCCGAGCGGCAGAAGCGGGGCGGAGGGCGGGACGCGGCGGCCGGGCGGGCGCAGAGGCCGGCGCCGACGCACGCCAACGTGCCGTACGGCGACCACGAGCGCCACGTGCTCGACTTCTGGCAGGCCGAATCGGACTCGCCCACGCCGCTCTTCGTCTGGATCCACGGCGGCGGATTCCGCGGCGGCGACAAGGCGTCGATTCCGCCCGACCTGCTGGGGCAGTGTCTCGAGGCGGGGATCTCCTGCGCCTCGATCAACTACCGCCTCTCCGGCCACGCGCCGTACCCGGCCCAGATGCACGACAGCGCCCGGGCGATCCAGTTCCTGCGCACGAAGGCGGCCGAGTGGAACCTCGATCCGAAGCACTTTGCGGCGGGGGGCGGGTCGGCCGGATCGGGGATCTCGCAGTGGATCGGCTACCACGACGACATGGCCCGGCCCGACAGCGCGGACCCCGTGGCCCGGCAATCGACGCGTCTGAGCTGCGTTTTCCCGATCAACATGCAGTCGACCTACGATCCCCGCGAGATCAAAAGGCTGATTCCCGGCGAGGCCTACAAGCACCCTGCGCTGGTGTCCTTCTTCGCGCGCCCGGAAGGTTGGGATTGGGACACCGACCCGATCGACGAAGCCCTGGACCGGATGCTCAAGGACGCCTCGCCGATCACCCACCTGACGGCGGACGATGCGCCGGTGTTCCTGATTCACTACGAGCGGTCGAACCAGCCGGGCAATATTCATCACTCGAATTTCGGAAAGCACCTGAAAGAGGCGGCGGACAAGCTCGGCGTCGAGTGCGTCCGCCGCATGGACACCGACTACGAGTCGATGACCGCGGCGTACGCCGACATGGTGAAGTTCATGAAGAAGCACTTCGAGAAGTGACGACGGAAACGCAGCATGCTGGCCCCCCAACTCGCCGGCGCCCGCCCCGAGCATGCGGATGGCCGGCCGTGAAGCGCGCCCTGCAAGCTCCACTAACGACTAACGGCGCTCTGACCCCACTTTCCAGTTCCAGGAGGTTGTCATGATCCGAACCTCGGTCGTTGCCGTCTGTCTGCTGACGTTTGCCGCCCCGATCCGGGCGGAGGACTTTCGGGTGCTGGCCGACGCAGACGGTGCGGCGGCGCAGACCATGATGCACGATTACTTGATGACCGAAGTCCGCGAGGCCATGGATCGACGCGACGCCCGGTACGAAGAGCTCAAGACTCCCGACGAGCTGGCGGCCTACCAGCAGCGGATGCGGCAGTTCTTCGTCGAGGCATTGGGCGGGTTTCCCGAGCGGACGCCGCTGAATCCGCGCGTCGTCGCCACCGAAAACCGCGACGGCTACCGCGTTGAGAAGGTCATCTTCGAGAGCCAGCCGCGGCATTTCGTCACCGCCGTTCTGTATCTGCCGGACAAGAAGCCGCCCTACCCGGGCGTGCTCGTCCCCTGCGGGCACAGCGGGAACGGCAAGGCGAGCGAGGCCTACCAGCGGGTCTGTATCCTTCTGGCCAAGAACGGCATGGCCTCGTTCTGCTACGATCCGATCGAACAGGGCGAACGATACCAACTGCTCGACGACGAGGGCAAGCCGCTGGCCGGCGGCACGACCGCGCACAGCCTGGTCGGCGTGGGCAGCACGCTGCTGGGCCGCAACACGGCCACCTTCCGCATTTGGGACGGGATGCGGGCGATCGACTACCTCCAGAGCCGCGAGGAAATCGATCCCGGGCGGATCGGCTGCACCGGCAACTCCGGCGGCGGGACCCTGACCAGCTACCTGATGGCCCTGGACGAGCGGATCGTCTGCGCCGCCCCGAGCTGTTACTTGTGCGGCTTTCGCCGGCTCTGCGATACGATCGGCCCCCAGGACGCCGAGCAGAACATCCACGGCCAGATCGGCTTCGGCATGGACCATGCCGATTACCTCCTGATGCGGGCCGCCAAGCCGACGCTGATGTGCACCGCCACGCACGACTTCTTCGACGTCGACGGCGCGTGGAGCTGCTTCCGCCAGGCCAAGCGGTTCTACACGCGGCTCGGTTTCGCCGAACGGGTCGATCTCGTCGAGACCGACGCCAAGCACGGCTTCTCTCCCGAGTTGCGCGTCGGGGCGGTGCGCTGGATGCGGCGATGGCTGCTGGGAGTCGACGACGCGATCGCCGAGCCCGAGTTCCCGGTGGCCGGCGACGAGCAGCTCCAGTGCACGCCGCGAGGCCAGGTCATGCTCTTGGAGGGCGCGCGAACCACGTACGACCTGAACGTCGAGCTGGAAGAGAAGCTGGCCAAGCATCGCAACGACCTCTGGCAACCGGCCGGCAAGGACGAAGCGCTCGCGAAGGTCCGCGAGATCACCGGCGTCCGCGCCCTGGCCGACTTGCCCGAGCCCGGTTGCACGACCGTCGCGTCGACCGCGTACCGGGATCGGCACAAGCTTGTCAAACTGATCCTTCGGCCGGAACCAGCCGTCTCCTTGCCGGCGCTGGCCTTCGTCCCGCAAAAACGCAGCGGCGAAGCGTATCTCTACCTGCACGCCGACGGCAAGCAGGCCGACGCCGGTCCGGGCGGCCCGATCGAAAAGCTGGTCGACCAGGGACACCTCGTGCTGGCGGTGGATCTCCGCGGTCTGGGCGAAACGGCTCCGGAGGGTTCCGGCAACCGAGGCATTCCCTATCACGTCGGGCCGCAGTGGAAGGAGCTCTACCTGGCCTACCTGCTGGGCACGTCGTACCTGGCCATGCGGACCGAGGACGTCCTGGTGAGTGCCCGTTTCCTGGCCGGCTACGAGGCGAGCGACAAGCCGAACCGCGTCCACCTGATCGGCATCGGCCGCGTCGGCCCGCCGGCACTGCACGCGGCGGCCCTGGAGCCGGAGCTCTTCGGCTCGCTATCGCTGCGCAACTGTCTGAACTCCTGGGCCAGCGTGGTTCGCACGCCGATGGCGACCAACCAGTTCGAGAACGTCGTCCACGGCGCCCTGAAGACCTACGACCTGCCCGATCTGCTGGAGACGCTACCGAAGGAGAAGCTGACCGTCGCCGAGCCCCTCGATCCCACGGAGCAGCCGGCGGGACCTGCGAACTGAGCCATCTTCGGCAGGGACATCGTGGCGATCAGGGGTCGTCGCCCGCCGTCGCGGACTGGCTTTGCCTGGGAATAGAGTGATTCCTTCAGTCCGAGATTTCCCGATGGGCGGTTACCGGCAGCTCCCATCGCTCGGCGGGGCGGGCCTCGAAGCCGCGGCCGTCGCGCTTGGTGAACAGGCGGAGCCGGCCGTCGACCTTTTCGACCGCCGCGATCGGATACGCCCGGCGCGTGTCGCCGTCGATCGCGAAGAAGGTCTGTCCGGCCAGGTCGGGGCCGTTGGGCAGGTCGCCCTCCACCACGAAATAGGAGCTGCCCGGCGCGCTGGCGACGTCGACGACGTTCCCCCGGTAGGCGGCGACGGGCAGATCGAGCTTCACGCCCGGCGCGGCCAGGTGGGAGCCTTCCACGAGGCAGGCCCGCGCGGGTTTGCCGCCTTGGGAGACGATCGCCGTGAGCCGGCCGTCGGTCGCCAGGTCGCCGCCGTCAAACGGCACGGTGACGCGCTTCGGCTCGAGCAGGCTGACGACCAGGTCGGTGCCCTCGGTCGTCTCGACCGCCACGGCGATTGCGTTGGGGGCATCGCTCCCGGGAATCGGCAACCGCCGGACGCTCTCGACGAGCCGCTTGCCGGTCGGATTCGCGGCGAAGACCGTCACGAAGGCGTCGCGGCCGTTCTGGCCGACGCGGCGGCGCACGACGTACGGCAGCGTTGCGCCGCGGTCGGTATTGCGGTGGTCGCGCTGTCCCCAGCCGTCGCCCAGGGCGACGATCTCGCCCGGCTGCCCCGGCGCCAGGGCCCCCAGCTCGTATTCGTCCTGCATCGTCCAGCGGATGCTCCAGGGCGACTCGCCGGTTGCTTGTCGCAGGTTTTCCAGCGGGAGCGCACCGTCAGAAGACGGATCGGACGGGACCGGCACCAGCGACAGCCCTTCCGCTTCGTATTGGTCGCCCGGCCCGTGGAAGACGTAGTCCCTGCGGGTGCCGCCGCCGGCTCGGAAGACATCGACGACGTAGGAGCCCGACGGGCCGTGATCGACGAGCACGCAGGTGCGCCGATAGAGCGATTCGGGGCCATACGCGTGGGACGACGCCTCGGCGACCTTGACGCCCGGCGTGAGCGAGAAGAGGTGGAAGCGGCCGCCGCGTCCTTTTCGCCCTTGGTCGCGGCCGTCGATCCTGACGAGGTTGTGGGCGAACGTGCAGTAGGTCTCGCGCTTGTCGGGATGGTCCCACAAGTATCCCAGGTCGGAGAGCAGTTCGCGGCCGTCCTTCCAGTAGTAGAGGTTGAGGCTGTCGAGATGGTGATGGCCGCCGTAGTCGCTGGCATTGAGCATCACCAGGCTCTCGCGCCCCGCGGGGCCGGTTCGCAGATAGCCCTGGGCGAGGAAGGGGAACACGACGTCGGGCAGCCGGAGCGGCGGGACCTCGCGTCCTTCGAGGCCGGGCTCCCGGTAGAAGAGGGCTTCGCGCGCGGAGCCTCCGGCGAGGTCCTTGCCCGCGATCTCTTTGAGCAGGGCGACGTGCTCGTCGGAAGGATAGGCCACGGCGATCAGCTCGGCGAAGCTGGAGCCGATGCTCGTGGTGCGATAGGAGTCGGCCGAAGGCGGGAACCGGAGGTCGCCCTGGAGCGTCCAGATCAGCCCCTGCCAGCAATCGCCGTAGCGGGTGTCGCGGCAGGCGTCGAAGCGGTCGAGCCTCGTGCCGTCCGGGGCGGCGTAGCCCGGCGGGTCGGAGTAGTCGCGAAACGCCAAGCCGAAAGAACGAACGCCTCCCATCGTCATCATCGCGTAGGCGGGCGATTCGGACGTGCCGCCGTCGGGCAGGAACCAGCCGTCGACCGTTCGCAGAAAACCTTCCAGGCCGAACCGAACCAGCCCCGGATGACCGACGCACATCCCCACCACGGCCGCCCCGGCCCGGTTGCCGACCGACTTGTTGTTGATCGCCGGATCGCAGGCGGCCAGATACGTGCTTTCCAGGAGCAGATCGTGCTCGATCCGCCGCTTCTCGTCGTCGGAGTAGACCGCGACGCCGCTCTCCCGCGCGGTGCACGTCAGATCGTAGGCCACGGCGATCCCGACGACCCAGCCGCCGTCCATGCCCGACGTGCCGATCCGGCTGGCCGACCAGTAGCCGGTGTAGATCTTTCGGTCGGGCTTGTTCGGCGGATAGACCAGCTCGTCCTCGGGAAGACGGTTGATCCGCTCGGCCGCCACGTGAGGATCCATGCCCGCGTACTCCCCGTATCCGTATCCCGCCCGGACGAGATACTCGGGAAACACCTCCGCAAAGCGAAGCAGGATGGCCTTGGCCCCTCGCGCGTAGTGCGGCTGGTCGGTCAACGCGTAGGCCGTGGCCAGCGTGTCCAGGAGTCCGGTCACGTGCGAGACCTTGCGGGCGCGGATGATGCCGGAGAGGCTCGGCCGGGCGAGGGTGTAGCCGAAGCACTTGAACGTCTCGCCGCCGATGAAGGTGAACTTCTGGCCGCGGCCCCACTCGCACTCGACCACCACGCTCTCGGGAAACTCGTCGTTGGGGAAGACCGTCTTGCACACCGAGCAAACGAGCTGATCCGGACGCGAGGCCGACCAGCTCCACTGCCCGTTGGGGTGCCAGGGGAGCCCCTTGGCACGGCACGCGGGGCAAGGGCCCGTGCAGCCGGGCGTGGTGGGCTCGATCATCCGCTCCAGGTACTCCGGAGAGATGGTCTTCAGCGCGCCGTCGGCCGACCGGCGGAGTCGCTCCACGTAGCTCTGTGCCCATCGGTAGCGCTGGAGGTTCTCCTTGGCCCGGGCCAGGTCTTGCGGCTTGATGATCGTTGCCGGGTGGACTACCGAATCGCGGTACTTCTCCCAGTCCGACCAATCGGTCGCGCCCGGCGCGGGATCGGCCCCGACGGCCGCCGTCGCCGCGCCCAGCACGATCCACACGCAGAATGGCCCAAGGCCCCAGGTCAAGCTCGCTTTCTTCATGGCGATAAACTCCTCGGTTTCGGATGGCGATCGACCGTCCGGCGACGGTCTAGCGCACCTGGCTTCGGACATTTGCCGCATCAGAGATCCAAGTCGTCGACCTCGTCGACGAGCCGGTCCAGGTCGTCTTTGGGGGCGGGGGGGGTGGCTTCGTCTGAGGAAGATTGCGTCTCCCGGCGGTGCTTCTCCGAGAGGGCGCGATCGCGCTCCCCGGCGGCGAGCTGCGTGGGGTCGGCGCCGCCGAAGAGTTGGGAGAGGTCGAGCTTCAGGCCTTCGGCCGAGGCGTTCGGATCGCCGGCGATGGCCGGGTCGGCGTGCTCGGGGAACATGATCGCCCCGGCCGGGCAGATCCGCGCACACGCCGGGCAGCCGGGACGACACGCATCGGGCTCCTCGGCCACGATCCTCTCCGATTCGTCCAGCCCATACACGCCGAAAATGCAGAAGTTCAGGCACTCCAGGCAGTTGGTGCAGCGGCCGTAGTCGACCACCGGGTACCAGCGCGGGCGCGTGGCCTCGTCGATCACGTGGGGGGGCGCGGCCGCCGCCGGCGCCTCCGGTCCAACCTGTTCGACCGATGCGCCGACGATCCGCGCGATCTCCGCCACGTACGGCTCCGCCCGGTCGTGCGCGCGGAGGTCGCAGCACCAGATCGTCCGCTCGGGGAGGCCGGGGGCGTTCACGTGGGACGGGGGCCGGCCGGGCTCGTCGTCCGGAAGCGACGCGGCCTGCCCCGGACGGCCCTTCACGCCATGGGCGTCGAGCACCCAGAACGCGGATCGGGGGTAGAGCCAGGCCAGCACGATCATCGGGCCGGGGATCGAGCGCAGGAGCCCCGCGCCGGGGCCGTCGGGCGAGAGGTCGTAGAGGTGGGGGACCACGTGAAGCGCGACGCCCGGTCGACCGGTCAGGGCCTCGATGAGCGGCTCTTCCAGTCGGGCGTGATCGCCCTGGCCCGGCCGGGCCCGGGAAAGAATCACGGGGATGCTATCGGCCATGGTCTCGACCTGCCTGTCCTTTGAGAATGCGTTGCGTCAGCGGCCAACAGGCCTCCAGGTGCGCGAAGTACTCCTCAGGCGAGAGCAGCCCCGCATCGCCGGCGGAGATTACCAGGAGCCAGCCGGTGTCGTAGAGGTTCGAGTTGAGCAGGGTCGGGTCGGCCGGCACGGCCCGGTTGATCTCTCGGACTTCGCCGGCCAGGGGCGCGTACAGCTCGCTGGTGGCCTTCGATCCTTCGATGAACCCGATCTGCTGCCTTGCCTCGACCGGGGTGCCCACCTCGACCGACCACTCCAAGTGGCTCAGGTCGCCCAACAGCTTCACGGCGTAGGCCGAAAGCCCCACGCGCAACCCGCCCTCCACCGCATCCGCCCACATGTGGTTTCGGGCGTACTTGCGATCGGTGGGCAAGAACGCGGGCGAGCGGCCCATCATGAAGATCAGGGGTTTGGTCATGGGTGAGTAGGGAGAAGGGAGTGGGGAGTTGGGAGTTGGTAGTGGGGGGACGGTTGGGGAAACGGACGTCAGGTACAGTGGGCGGGCGAAGCCGCAAGCGGCTCGCCATTCAGTCGCCTCCGAAGCAAACCAGGTCGCCGTCGTCGGTGCCGATGACCAGGCGGCCGGCGGCCACCGCGGGGGAGGCCAACAGGGAGCCGCCCAGCTCGTGGCGCCAGACTTCCTTGCCCGTCTTGCGGTCCACGGCGTACAGGTGCCCGTCGTCCGACCCGACGAACACGCGCCCGGCGACGATCACCGGCGAGCTATCCACCTGGCCGCGGGTGCTAAAGGCCCAAAGCTCCCGGCCGGTTTTCGGATCGAACGCGCGGAGCCGCTTGTCGCGGGAGCCGACGATCACCGCCTCCTCGGCCACGGCGGCCGACGAGCGGTAGGGCAGTTGGCGCTCCGGGTTCTGGTACGTCCACACCACCTTGGCCTCTTTCCAGTCGATCGCGAAGAAGACGCCGCCTTCGGTGCCCACGAAGACCATCGACTCCAGCACGGCGGGCGTGGTTCCCGTGGGCCCCTCCAGGTCGACTTCGGCGGCCGGCTTGCCCCCGGCCAGGTCGACCACGTGCAGGCGCCCGTCGCAGCCGGCCACGAACCCGCGATCATCCACGATGGTCGGGAAACACCGGATCTGATCCTCGCTCTCGTATTTCCAGACGACGCGCCCGGTGTCGGCTTCCAGGCAGTAGAGGAAGGAATCCTGCGAGCCGAACAGGACGTTCTTCCCGTAGAAGTTCGCGCTGGAGTTGATCTCGGCCTCGGTCTCGAAGCTCCACTTCTGTTTCCCCGTTTGGGCGTCGACGCAGTAGAACTTGCCGTAGCTGTCGCCGAGGTAGACGAGGCCGTTCCGCACGGCCGGCGAGGCGGTGAACCCGGCCTCCGTGTGAAACTCCCACTTCTTCTTCCCGTCGGCCAGGTTCACCGCGTACAGGTTGCCGTCGGTCGAGCCGACGTAGACCGTGCCGTCGACGATCGCCGCGGTCGACTCGAACCAGCCCTTGTCGAGGGCGAAGGTCCAGAGAACGCGGAGCTTCTCGGGCAACTCCCCCCGGGCGACGCCGCTGGCCAGGGGGTCGGCCCGGAACAAGGGCCAGCTCGCCGTTTCCTCGGCAGAACGCCCGGCAGAAGCTTGCCTCGGCGGATCGGGCCCGCCCTCGGGCGCCGGGGCCGAGTCGGCCCGCGTGCAGCCGCATAACGCCGTCAGGCAGATCCCCAGCGCCGCCACAACATGGCGGATCGCAACGCCGGCGCGGGACGGGTCGCCCCGTCGGGCTCGCAACGTCCGGGCTCTCATCGGACCACCTTATTCTGCCGTGTTCCCTCGTTCCCAAGCTCCGGCTTGGGAACGCACCTAACTTCCGCTTGCCCAGGGGCGAAGCATCGCTTCGCCGTTCGGGGTTCCCAACCCGGAGCTTGGGAACCAGTGATGTCCGGCCCGGGCGCCGGAAGCCGTCCGACGCGCGCCCGGGTCCGCGCGGGTCACTCGCGGCCGTCGGCCAACCGCTGCGGGCCGGCGGCGTCACGCTCCGGGATGCAGTACAGATGCTTCTTGGTGCGGATCACAAGCTCGCCGCCTGCGATGGCGGGCGTGGCCAGACACCGCTCGTCCAGGTCGTTTTGCGCCAGAAGCTGGAACGTGTCGGCCGCCGCAAAGACGTATACGATGCCTTGCTCGCTGGCGGCGTAGACGCGACCGTCGGCGGCGACCAGGCTGGCGGTGAACGTGCCGCGGAGCCGCTCCGTCCAGACGGGCCGGCCGCTCCCCGCATTGTAACAGGCCACCTCGCGGTTGTCGCGGACGAGGAACAGCCGGTTGCGGTAGACGACGCCGGTGGGGATGTAGGGCCCGCCGCGACGCTGTTTCCAGACCACGCGGCTGGTGGTCACGTCGCCGGTGCCGCCCGGCCGGATGGCGAGGATCGGCCCGTTGCGGCCGCTGAGACTATATACCAGCCCGCCGCTGACCAACGGGGTGGGCGCGACCAGCTCGGCCGTGCCCCGGACCCGCCACAGCTCGCGCCCGTCCGCCGGGTCGTAAGCGATCACCAGCCGTCCGTCGCGGCTGCGGCTGCCGGTGCCGTTGACGACCAGTTCCGTGCGGGGGCCGGAGCCCGCGTCGGCCTCGACCAAAACGGGCGTCGACCAGCACGCGTTGCTGGGGCGGGCGGTCCGCCAGATCGCTTCGCCGGACCCCTTGTCGAAGGCGGCGAGGTACGAGTACTCTTCCGAGTCGCACAACTGGATGACCGAGTCGCCGTAGAGGATCGGGCTGGCCGCGGTCCCGTACATGTGGCCCAAGTCGCCCAGCTCGGCCCGCCACAACACCTCGCCCGAGAAGTCGCAGCAGTAGAGGCCGGCCGTGCCGAAGAAGGCGAAGACCCGCTCGCCGTCGGTCGCCACGGTGGCCGAGGCGTATCCGTTCTTGGCGTGCGTGCGGCCCCGGGCCCGACCGACCTCCGTCTGCCAGAGAAGACGCCCGTCGGAGCGGTCGAAACCGAGGATCGCCAAGGTGGGCGGATCGCTCTTGTCCAGCGCCGTGGTCAACAAGACCCACTCGTCCCAGACGACCGGCGAGCTGTTGCCCTCCCCCGGCACCTCGACCTTCCAGCGAAAGCCCTCGGTCGCCCCAAAGCTCGTCGCCGGACTCCCGCCCGGGGCCACGCCCGAGCCGTTCCTCCCCCGCCAGCCCGGCCAGCGGTCGAGCCCGGCTCCGTCTTCGGCGGAATCGCTTTGGGCAAGGGACCAAGGGGCGGCTTCCGGCGTCGACTCGACGGGCGGTCGGCAGCCGAGCAGCCCCGCCACGCCGGCTGTCAGGAGACCGAGCAGCCAAGCCCGGGCGTTGTGCTTCCGTGAATCGGGTATCACGTCACCAGGATGTGTCACCAGGATTGTGCCACCCTCTTCGAGATCGCGGTTGGCCGGGGACCGGCGGAGATTTCAGTAGCAGGCACACGGCGTGTGCCGTCCGCCGGCTACGGCACACGGCGTGTGCCTGCTACTCCGCGCCGGGCCGGGCTCTTGATTCGGCGAGGCGGCGACCGGGGTCGCGCGAAGGGCGTGTGGAGAGTGGCGGCCCGGTGAGCCGGTTCGGCACGAACGGATCGGCAGAACGCGCGGTTCCGGTCTCGAAGAATGCCCTTCGGGGCCGCCTCTCAGGGCGTGTTGGACGCGTTGGCCGGGTCGCTGGTGGCGCTCAGTTGCGAGAGCACCTGCAACAGGCCGTTGAGGTGGGCCACGCGAGGACCGAACCGGTCGACGAATTCGTTGAGCATGAATTCGCCGTCCCGAAGGGCCTCGAAGTTCTCCCGGATCTCCTCCGTGAGGTTCGCCAGGTATTCGGTCTGGACCTTGCTGAGGGCTTCGGCCGCAAACCGACAATTCCGGGCCAGCTCGGGATTGGCCTGCTTCCACTGGCCCAGCTCGTTGGCCCGCTGTCGTTGGGCCGCGTTGAGTTGGCCGACCAGCTCTTCGAGCAGCTCGTTTTGCCGGTCCTGGGCGGCGAGGATCTCCCGCAGCACGGCAACCAGCTCCAGGCCGGAGCCCGTCGCACCCGCTTGCGGTTGCGGGGCGGCCGCAGGCTGCCCCACGTCGATCTGAGAGTAAAGCTGCTGTCGCGAACGGCGATTTTGCGTCATAAGGACTGTCCCTTTCTCGTTCCAGTATAAACAAGATCTGACCGAAAAGTCGAGCCTCCAGCCCGAACTTCTTGCCCCCGGCGGACCCGATCCGGACTGCTCGCCCTGGCAATCGGCCCAACGCGAGCACCCGCCGCTCGTCCCCCCCGGTTGCCCGACCGATTTCGTCGCCAAGCTCCTAAAGTCCGGCCCCCTCCCAGCCCGATCCACCAGCAGGCCCCTGCCGGGCCTCTCGGAACGTTCGAGAGCAGCAAAGCCGGGGGCGGCAACCGTAGGCGAGGGAGCCGGTGACCGCGGGAAGTGCTAAGTCCAAATCTGCCTTGGGGTTTCTGACGACCGTCGAGGACCCGAAAGACGGCCTGTTCGGGGGGTACCTCGTGCTCAACCTGGCCGGACGTCCTCTCGAATTCCATTGCACGGCCCCGATCAAGCCGAATCGGGCCCAGCAGATCCTCTACGGCCCCACCCTGGAGCCCTACCTGTTCGGGGAGCAAATCGGTCAAACGTTAGTGAACAAGGGACGAATCGAGCCGCAGGTGGTGTGCACCGATCGGGCGCCCGCGCTGGCCCTGCGGGAGTTTGTGACCATGCCCGTGGTGCTGGTGCTCCGCTCGGAGGATCAAACGCCGGCGGCGGACCCGGCCTCTGCGGACCAATCCCCATCGAACACCTGGCGGCTCGACGCACCCCACGGCACGCCCGGCGGCTTGATCGGATTCCGACTGGGCCGGAACCGGCTGGCCGTGCCCGATTCGGGCGAGGATGACCCTCACGCGATCGCCAACCGGCTGGGCGAGTTCGGGTTCGACCTGGCCGAGCCGTTCGAGCGGATTCGCGAGGCCATCGAAGAGGCCCGTCGGGGAGGGCATTAGGCAACCATGTCGGACGGCCTCGATTCGAGCGGAATTCCGGGCGGGACGAGTTGGCGCCCGGAGCCCGCGCCGAGGGCGTTCGAGGTCCCGGTGGCGATCGAAGCGGCTGCTTTCGTCACCGGCTGGAACCGGGCTTTGGAGCGCCTGGCGGCAGCCAAGACGCACCAGCTCCCGTTGACCGATGCCCCGCCCCGGGTGATCTCGGTGTCGATTGGCCGATCGCCGGTTCGGGTGAAGAGCTTCACGTTCACGCCCCGGTGCGAGTCCGACGTCGACTTCGCCCTCCCGCCCGCTCCGGACGCCGCCCAGACGCCGCGGCGCGCGAAGGGCCGTTCCGCCCCGCCGCCCGGCCCTGCCACCGGATCCACGCGGGTCAGGCCGCCGGCCGACGTGATCAAGCTCGAAGACCGGCTCCACTACCTCCTCCAACCCTCGCTGGAAGCGATGCTCCAGGAGCGTTCGCTGGAGTTTCCCGCCAGGCCCTTCCCGTATCAGTTCGAGGGGGTCGCCTTCCTCTTCCCGCGTCACGCGGCGATCCTCGCCGACGAGATGGGCCTGGGCAAGACGATGCAGGCGATCACGGCCATCCGCCTGCTGGTCCGCTCGGGCGAGCTGCGGAGCGTGCTCCTCATCTGCCCCAAGCCGCTGGTGACCAACTGGCAGCGCGAGTTCGACTTCTGGGCCCCCGAGATCCCGCTGTTGGTGATCGACGGCGACCGGGCCCGGCGCCGCTGGCAGTGGCTCGTGCCCCAGCTCCCCGTCAAGATCGCCAACTACGAGCTCTTGCACCGCGATCGCGAGGTGTTCGAGTCGCGCGAGCCGACGGGCGAGCCGCTTCTCGACTTCGATCTGGTCGTGCTGGACGAGTCGCAGCGGATCAAGAACCGGGCAAGCGCCACCAGCGAGGCCGCCCGGCTCATCTCCCGAAAACGCAACTGGGCGCTGACCGGCACCCCGGTGGAAAACAGCCCCGAGGACCTGGTGGGCATCTTCGAGTTCCTCGCCCCCGGCGTGCTCAGCTCGGAGATGCGGCCCCGGCGCATGGGCCGCACCGTGAGCGACTACGTGCTCCGCCGCACCAAGGACCAGGTGCTCAAGGACCTGCCGCCCAAGCTCTTCCGCGACGCCGAGCTGGACCTCACGCCCGAGCAGCGCGAAAGCTACCATCTGGCCGAAAAAGAGGGCGTGCTGCGGCTGACGGAGATCGGCGAGGGGCTGACCATCCAGCACGTCTTCGAGCTGGTGCTCCGGCTCAAGCAGATCTGCAACTTCGACCCGGCCACCGGCGCCAGCTCGAAGCTCGAGCGCCTCGAAGCCGACCTGGAAGAGGTCGCCCAGAGCGGGCGCAAGGCGATCATCTTCAGCCAGTGGGTGCAAACGCTTACCCGGCTCGCCCGGCGCCTCGAACGCTTCGGCCCGGTCGAGTACCACGGGCGCATCCCCTCGGGCAAGCGCGACGCGGCCATCCGCCGGTTCCGCGAAGGCCCGGACCGCCACGTGCTCCTGATCAGCTACGGGGCGGGCGGCGTGGGGCTGAACCTCCAGTTCGCCGGCTACGTCTTCCTCTTCGACCGCTGGTGGAACCCGGCCGTCGAGGACCAGGCCATCAACCGCGCCCACCGCATCGGCGTCGCCGGCCCGGTCACCGTCACCCGCTTCCTCATGCTCGACACGATCGAAGAGCGGATCGACCGCATCCTCGAAGAGAAGCGCGAGCTGTTCGACACCATCTTCTCCGGCGCCGAACGCCACCGCAAGCGCGGCCTCACCCAAGACGAGCTCTTCGGCCTGTTCGACCTCAAGTGCCCCGAAGGGCCGCTCAAGTTCGCGGCGTGAGGTCACGTTAGGGCGGCACCTCGCTGCATGGTCTGAGGCGAGGTGAGCCGGACGGCCCGGCGGAAAAAAAGTCTCGGTTCGTCGCAGCCGGGCCTGACGTGCTCATACTGAAATGCCGCGCCAGCCCGCGCGACCATCCGCCGCGGACCTCAAACCCCTTGCGCCGCAAGCCCAATCGCCGCAACTGGCGGTCGAATTCCGCTTGGCACGCCCGCAGCGAGGCCTTCACCTGACGGCACAGGCGCCGGTACGTCCGGCGCCACCGCAATCGCCCCTGCAACTCCGCCAACGCTTGCCTTACCCGCTCGACGCCCCGTCCCGCGCGCCCCAGGTAGACCGAGCACTGCCGGCCCGCCTCCCGATACGCCAGTCGCCAGTACGGCCCCAGCCTCCGGCCCCGATACGACCGCCACGTGGCCACCACGGCCCCCTGCCGGGCGAACAGTCGGGCCCGTGACGCGATCAACGCCAGGGCCCGATCCGCCTTTTGGTCAACAACCTCGCGTTTTTCCACGATGCCCCCTCCCTCCCGCGCCTTCCGGCCAACAACGGGCCGCTTTTCCAAGACGCCCCTGCCCATTGGATTCCCTCCTCACGAACATCCCGCTTCCCCCTCGGTCGCACGTCGCGGTTGCGCTTCGCGCGCACCATCCCCGTCAGATCGCCTACCATCGCATCCTACCGCCATCATGCGCCAGCGGGCGCAGAAGAGTCAAAGGCAAGAATTGGCCACCCCCGAGACAGAGAACAAGAGCGGATCGACGGCATCCCCGAAGAGAATCGCGAGCTGTTCGACACGATCTCCTCTGGCGCGGAACGTCACCGCAAGCTCGGGCTCACGCAAGATGAGCTCTTCGGGCTGTTCGACCTCAAGTGCCCGGAAGGCCCGGTCAAGTTCGCGGCGTGAGAAGGCGTATGCAGCCGGAAACGCCTCCGCGTTACTCCTCGATGGGCTCGCAGGCTTCCAATATCTTCTGGCAGGCCGCCTTGATCTCGCGCTGCTTGTTTGCGCCTCGCATCGAGCCCCAGGGCCTCGCGGGATCGTTCACCGCCCGGATGTCTTTTAACGGCGTGTGTTCGTACATGCAGTGGTCAACCGCAATCCACAATAGCGGAACGCCTTCCTTCGTTGCGGCCTCCAGCAAGTACGGCAACTCCTCCTCCTGAATGAAGTCCGAGCAGAGAAAGTCCTTTGTCACCAATAGCACGCCCACCCGCGCTCTAGCCAATTGCTGCGCTATTTCCTGTCGCCAAGCCTGTGCGGGTTTGATCTTGCGATCGTGCCACACTTTGACCACACGGTTGCGAACTGCGGGCGCCAGCATATCGTCGAGCTCCAGCAACCATCTCTCGTCGTTGTGACTGTAGCTTATGAACACGGAGTCGCGTAATGCCTGTGTTTGTATGCTTTCCCGTCCTTCCCGTCCTACGAACCCTACTTCGCGCGACACTCGAGACGGCTCCGATGCTTGTTCATCGGTCTCTTCACGCATCGTTGACATCGCAAGAGACACCACGTCATTGATCGCGTACAATGACGCCAAGAACAAGTCCTGGTCAACGACGCTAATGTATCGATCTGGCGGAGTCGGAATGCTCTTCAGCGTGTCCGCGAGGAGCGGGAATGCCCTGAGTTTCCGGAGCGCATCAGAATCGTAGGGGAAGAACGAGACTTGGCCCGGTTTCTTTGAAATCCAAGTATTGCGAGTTGCATGAAGTCCCGATTCGGGATCACCGCGCCATGCAAGACGATGGAGCGTTATCAGCCAGCGTTGTGTATCTTGGGAGCTTCCGCTGTCGCGCCCGTAGTCAACGATGCCGTGCGGTGCGAGACACTCGCGTAGTTCGTGCACAATTCGTCCCGCGTCGGCTGCCAGATACGCAAATCTCTCGGCACGGGAGCCGGTTTCCGGATTGAATTCGCGCACAACCGTGAACAGGTCTGCGACCTTGCCAGGCTTCTCCACAAGGAGCTTCCTGGCTTGCGGCAAAAGCCCGTGCGCGTTGGGAAGATGTGCCTGCCGCCCAAGCTGTGTCCAAACCGGGGGTTCGATGGTCTCCATTCCTGAAAAGTGGATGACTTGCCTCGCGTCTACCGCAGGCAACGTTATTGTGATGTCTTGCCCAGTTTGTTGGAGCACGCCCGCAGGTCCGAAGGCAGGGTTCTCGAGATCGTCTCGAAAGACGATCATCGCATGGAAGATCAATGCCCCATTGACCATATGCTTGCTGAATTCCTCGCGCAGTGTGCTGATCCGCTGGAGCATCCGGCTGGTAAGCGGTGATCGAGTCTCACTCATCATTTGTATTCCTCGGTCGCCGCCGTCTCGTGCGGGAAGAGGTGCCTGAGCTCGTCCATAGACTACGAATCGCCTCGTAAACCGTCTACACCAGATGCCGGTGAACGGCCAGGCCTACGCCGTTCCTCAAGGACCGTGACCAACATCGCCGTACCGATCCGCTTGCGCCCGTTCAGGACGCAGTCTTTCGCCGCATCATCACAAGCGCGGGCAATCTCATCATGGCTGAGGCCCGAGGCGGCCTCTCGTATCTGCTTCCAGTCCGGTTGCTTCACGAGAAGCGTCTGCAAGCGATTGCGTATCAACTCGTTGACTTGCTTCGCGTCGGGGCGGGTGTAGCGGATTACGTCGTCGAATCGGCGAAAGAGGGCCTCATCGAGCATCGCGACGTAGTTCGTGGCCGCGATGATCATGCTGTCCGAGTCGTCCTGTTCGAGGAACTGGAGAAACGAATTGAGCACTCGCCGGATCTCGCCCACGTCGTTCTTGGCGCCCCGGTCGGCGCCGATGGCGTCGAATTCGTCGAAGAAGTAGATACCCCGCGTCTCCCTCATCGCGTTGAAAATCACGTACAGCTTGGCGGCCGTCTCCCCCATGTACTTCGTGATTAGCCCGTGGAGCTGCACGGAGAACAGGGGGAGTTTCAACTCACCCGCCAGCGCGGAAGCCGTCATCGTCTTCCCGCATCCTGGCGGTCCGACGAGCAATAACTTCCGGCGGGCCGAAAGGCCGTGGGAACGCAGCTTGGCCTGGCTGCGGTACTCCCGAACGACGCGCTCAAGCGGCCCGCGCGTCTGCGGTCCCAGGACCATTTCCGACAGGCGCGTCTTTGGATAGGTAACCGACAGGAGTCCCGCAAGTTCCCCTTGCGGTCGAGCGATAGGCACCGCACCGCCGATCTTGCCCTGCTGCTGCTTCTGTTTGATCTCATCGACCAAATCGCGAAGCTCTTGGGCGAGGCGTCCCTTCCCCGTGCGCGCGGCATGGGCGGCTATCTGCAAGGCCACAGACGCGAAATGCTCTGCGTCCCCTTCAGAGTAACTTCTCAGCAAAGCCTTGAGCTGCACAGCAGTAGCCATTTGTGGACTCGCTCCGCTAAGGAGATCCCCGAATCCTCCATGACGGCGATACGCCGCCTGCGCCCAGAGGACCCCAATCGTCATCGTACCGAAATCGGCGTGCCAAGTCACCCGTTTTCACCATCTCCAAGGTAAGAAACGGGCCGTTCCAATAGGCTTATCGGTTGTCCCTACTGCTTGCCATGAAAGACTTTACGATGCGACTACGCACGGTGCGACGGTGGCGAGCCGACGATCGTCGTAATCCCGATCCGCCGTGGCGGGCGGGCGTCGGGCCGGGCCTGTTCGAATGTCGCAAGGAGCACGGGCAAGACGACCGTGGCATCCTATGACTATGTCTGCGGGGCCGACCGTCCATCGAGGTGGACCATCAATACCGCCAGGTCCGCCGGCGTGATGCCGCTGATGCGGGCGGCTTGGGAGAGGTTTAGCGGGCGGATGCGGGAGAGCTTTTTCTCTCGTTCCCGGGCTCTGCCCGGGAACGCAATAGTCGGCAGGCTCTGCCTGCCCCGCCCAGTGTCGGCCCAGTGTCCGGCGGGACAGGGCGGTCATGGTGAATGGGAAGGTGCCGTGTTTGCCTGTTGACGTGCGAGGCGGAGCCTCGCGGTAGTGCGTTCCCAGGCGGAGCCTGGGAACGAGGGATGGATGACTATGTCTGCGGGGCCGACCGTCCATCGAGGTGGACCATCAGCACCGCCAGGTCCGCCGGCGTGATGCCGCTGATGCGGGCGGCTTGGGAGAGGTTGAGGGGGCGGATGCGGGAGAGCTTTTCGCGGGCTTCGTGACGCAGGTGGCGGAGGGAGCGGAAGTCGAAGTCGTCGGGGATGCGACGCTCGGCGAGGCGGCGCTGGCGCGCGATGTCGGCGTCTTCCCGGGCGACGTAGCCGGCGTACTTGGCGTCGTGGGCGAGCTGCCGGGCGACCTCGCTCGGCACGGCCCGCAGCTCGGGTAGCTCGCGGACCAGATCGTCCCACGCGACCTCCGGACGGCGGAGAAGCCGGGCCAGCGTGACTTCGCCGGATCGCGTGGTTTCAAGCAAATGCACCACCCGGGCGATCTCGGCTTCCTTCGATTGGAGCCGCTGCCAGCGCGCTTCGTCGACCAGGCCGAGCCGATGGGCGAGGGGCGTGAGCCGGCGGTCGGCGTTGTCGTGGCGCAGGCGGAGGCGGTACTCGGCGCGGCTGGTGAACATGCGGTACGGCTCGTCCACGCCCCGGGTGACCAGGTCGTCGATCATCACGCCGACGTACGCCTCGTGGCGGCCGAGGATGAGCGGCTCCTTGCCCGCCAGGGCGAGGGCGGCCGACGCGCCGGCCACGAGCCCCTGGGCGCCGGCCTCTTCGTAGCCGGTCGTGCCGTTGACCTGGCCGGCCAGGTAGAGCCCGGCGACTTGCTTCGTCTCCAGCCACGGCTTGAGCTGCTCGGGCGGCAGGTAGTCGTACTCGATGGCGTAGCCGTAGCGGAGGATCTCGGCGCGCTCGAGGCCGGGGATCAGCCGCAGCATCGCGTCCTGCACGTCGCGCGGCAGGCTGGTGGGGAGCCCGTTTAAGTAGACTTCGCTGGTGCGGCGTCCCTCGGGCTCGAGGAACAGTTGGTGCCGCCCCTTGTCGGCGAAGCGGACGACCTTGGTCTCGATCGACGGGCAGTACCGCGGCCCGGTCGACTGGATCTGGCCGGTGTACATGGGGGCCCGGTCCAGGTTCGCCCGAATCAGGTCGTGGACCGCCGGGTTGGTGTAAGTGATCCAGCAGGGGAGCTGGTCGCAGTCGATCCGGCCGGTGAGGAAGGAGAAGGGCTGGGGGTCGTCGTCGCCGGGCTGGACTTCGGTCTTGTCGTAGTCGATGGTGCGGCCGTTGACGCGGGGGGGCGTGCCGGTTTTGAACCGGGCCAGTTGGAGGCCGAGTCGCCGCAGGGCCCGGCTGATGCCGGCGCTGGTGCCTTCGCCGGCGCGGCCGCCGGGGAGGGTCTGCTCGCCATAGTGCAGAAGGCCCTGCATGAAGGTGCCGGTCGAGAGGATCACCGCCGGGGCGCGATAGAGGGCGTCGCCCCGGACGCGCACGCCGACGACGCGTTGCGACGCGCCCGACCCTTCGACCAGCAGGTCTTCGGCCGTCTCCTGGCGCAGCGCGAGGTTGGGCTGGAGCTCGACGAGCCGTTTCATTTCCTGGTGGTAGGCCATTCGGTCGGCCTGGGCGCGGGGGCCGTGCATGGCGGGTCCCTTGCGGCGGTTGAGCACGCGGAACTGGATGCCGGCCGCGTCGATCGCCCGGCCCATGGCGCCGCCCAGGGCGTCGATCTCGCGGACGATCTGCCCCTTGGCGACGCCGCCGATGGCCGGGTTGCAGCTCATCTGGGCGACCGTGTCGAGGTTGGTCGTCAGCAGCGCGGTGGAAGCCCCCATGCGCGCGGCGGCCAGCGCCGCCTCACACCCGGCGTGCCCCGCCCCGACGACGATACAGTCGAACTCGTACGGCGGCGTGCTCATACGTTTCATGATAGGGGGGAGCCGGCGCACGGGGAAGGGCGTCGACGAGCTAGCGCCGCGCGGCCAGCCCCGCCGGTCAGGGGCCGACCGGGATCGGGAAGATGAAGTCGCGGTCCGATCCGCGGGATCGGTGGTCGTAGCCGGCAAACCAACGGCGGCGATCCCGGCCCTCGCTTTGGAAGTACGGTGTGCTCGTCCGGACGATCACGTCGGCCCCCGGCTCGAGTGCTTGCGGATCGTCTTCGTATCGCCACGGATCGAGATCGCGAATGGAACCGGGCTGTCCCTCGCGGGAGTATTGGAACGGCCGGCCGCCGAAGGGATCCATCGGCAGTTGATCGAAGAACGCTCCGGCCAGATCTTCCAGCCGCTTGGGCAGCTCGCCGTGCTCGACGTTCCATCCCGCCAGGGCAAGCTGCACGAGCACCGCCCGGCGGCGAGTTTCCATTCTCAGGTATTTCCACGCGAGCAATTCGCTTCGTGGCTGGTACACGTAGAAGCTGTTCATGGGGAACGTGTTGTAACTCAGCGTCACCTGCGCAAGGTCGTTGAGCGGATGATCGGAGACGTTGACGGGCCGATTGCCCTGGACGGCCGACTCGACGTCGCCCAGGTACTCGAGCTCCAGCGACGTGAAGAGCCGCATCACGCGGTGCGCGCGGGCCGATTCCCACGGCAGCCGCCGTGCAAGAATGAGGAAAAAATTCGCCTGGTCCATCGGCACGCCGATCTGCAAGTCGCCCGTTTCGCCCAACTCGACGTCGCCTGCGAGGAGCCATTCCATGAAGACGTGATCCGACTTGATCGCGTCGTCCGGCGAGGGCATCTGCTCCTGGATCGGCGCGAGCCGGGCGATGGCGTCGCGAATCCGGTCGGCCGTCTGCTCCGAGTGGGCGGCCCACGACGCCAGGCAGTCGTAGGCGTAGCGCTCCACCCGGTCGGCCTCGAGCATCCGCGCCGCGAGTGACCGGGTGCGCAACTGCGCCGCCAACCGGACCGCGGCCAGGTAGCGATCGAGGGCCGCGTCCAGCTTTCCCTCCGACTCGAGCCGCCGGGCGCTGTTGACCAGCAAGTGCCCCAGATCGTCGAACCCGGCGCGGGGGCGGCCGTAGGAGAGCCGCCCCGCCGGGTCGAAGAAGTCGCAGGGCCTCTCGGTGGCCGCGAGCACCCGGTCGAGCACCGCCTCGTTCTGGTCGAGCAGGGCGAGGTCCGCCTCGGTCAGAGGAGTCGACGGCCCGGACGACGGCCTCCAGGTTCCCTTCTCGTCAAGCCCGCGCTTGGGGAACGCGTCGTAGAGATCCAAGGCTCGGCGATACGTGTCGACGGTGGCCCTCGCTTCGGCCGACGGGGGCACGGCGAACGCCTGCACGTCGAAGCCGGGATCGACCAGGGGGATCGAGTAGACGCGGTGCGCGCAGGCCCCGATCACGATCGCCACCGCCGGCACGGCCAGGGTGAGCGCCGTCGGCAGCCACGCCCTGAGCGTCTTCCGCTCCAGCAGCCAGTTGGGCGTTCGCACGAACGTGGCCAGCAGCAGGACGACTGGAATGGGAGCGACCGACCAGAGCCAGGGCACGCCCAGCCCCGCCATCAGCGCCGCCCAGACGCACAACAGCAGGGTCAGCGCCACGCTGAAGAACCCGGCCAGGATGCCGCTGGAGAAGAGCATCGACGAGAGCTGGCCGGCGGGGTAGGCGAGGACCAGGAAGCCGAACGCCGCCGCGACCAGGACGAGTGCCTCGCCAGGGGGCCCGGAATGCGCGGCCGCCGGGAGGAGCGACACCGGCAAGATCAGCACGGTCCACAACAGCACGGGCACCGCCCAGACCAGTTGGCGACTCAGCCACAACTGCCGCGGCGACACGCCCCGCTCCGTGAGGAACCGAAAGCCCCGTCGCCGCTGATCCCCCAGAAACACGCTCGCGCCGGCCAGCGGGACCGCGATCGTCGCGGCCATGACGGCCAGGGCCAACCCGGGCGAAAGCGGTGCACCGAGGGGCCCGGGACCTTGAAACGAGGAAAGCACAAACGCCCAGAGCCAGAACCCCGTCAGGCAAAGGGGAGCAACCATCGCACTGAGGATGGCCAACATCGCGGCCGACTGTCGTACGTGCTGCCAGACGAGCCGGGTGAGCGTCCCGGTGGGACGCGGCATGCCGATCATCGGCGCCTCGGGCACCTCGCCCATGGGCTGGAAATCCTCCGACTTGCGCATGCCGAAGAGCCGCTCGCGAAACCAGCGATGCCCCAACCAGACGGTAACCACCGCGAGCATCCCCACGAAAACGACTCGCATCGGCAACGCCTCTATATAGGGCTCGCGGAACCACTGCGGGCCAAACGCCGTTACGACGAAGTGTACGCTCACCGAGGCGCACACGATGGCCAGCACCGCGGCCGCCAGCGGTCGCCGCAACACCAGCGAGAAGAACGTCCCCCAAACCAGTAGCTCCACCGTGCCAAAGCCCCAGAGCCCCCATTGCCCGAGATGGGTGCGCTGCTCGGGCAGACGCCCTCCTGCCATCATCGCCGCCAGGCCCCAGAGGAGCCCGATGATCGCCATCGTGCTCGTGACGGCAAACGTCCCCTTGCTGAAGAAGAGCCGGCGCGCGGAGACCGGAAGCGACCGCTGGAACTGGTACGTGTCGGCTTCGTGCTCCGTGGCGAACAGGGTCGCTCCGCAACCCAGGGCGTAAAGCGCCGCCAGGGCCAGGGAGATCTCGAAAACCCACGTCGTGCGCGCGGCGGCCATCGCCTCGGGCGTCAGGTTCGCCGTCCGCACCGAAGCGAGCACGATCAGGTGCAAGAAGACGGCCAGCACCACCATCGAGATCCAGAAGGCCCGCTGGAGGCGGTACTCCTTCCACAGCAGCCGCAAGAAGATCGAGTGGCTCATTGCGTGGGGACCTCCTCTACAAACCTCGTGCCGCCGGACGACGCGCCGAGCTCCATGTACGCCACGAAGATCTCTTCCAGATTGGGCGCACGGATTTCCACCTGTCGAACCGACTCGTGCCGGCCCAGGCCCTCCAGCCGGTCTTCGGCGACGCCTCGTACCAGCAGTTGCCACTGCCGCGACTTGCGCCGCGAGGACAGTATTTCCCCGGGCACTTCGGGCGGTCCCGGGGCGCCGTCTTCCATGGTGAGCGTGACTTCGCGCGTCTGCGCCTTCAGCTCGTCGAGCCGCTCGACCAGCATCAGCTTGCCGTTTCGGAGGATGGCCACGACGTCGGCCACGCGCTCGACCTCGGCGATCTGATGGCTGGACAGAAACACGGTCTTCCCCGCCGCGGCCCGATCGACCATGCTTTGGAGGAATTCGCGTCGGACCAGGGCGTCCAACCCCGAGGTGGGCTCGTCCAGAACCAGCAGCTCCGGATCGTGCGCCAGGGCCAGCGACAACGACACCTTCGCCCGCATCCCCCTGGAAAGCGCTTTGAGCTTGCGCCGGCGCGGAAGTCCGAACCCGGCCGTCAATCGCAGGTATTCCGACAGAAACCCGTCGCCGTAGAAGCCGGCCGCAAACCAGCCGATCTCGCCGACGGTCATCCAATCGTACAAGGTGGGGTGCTCCGGCACGTAGCCGACGCGGCGGCGGATCTCCAAGCCCCGGGTGGCGCTTGGCAGGCCCAAGACCTCGGTCGTGCCCGAGTTGGGCTCGGCCAACCCGAGCATGATGCGGATGGCGGTCGTCTTTCCGGCTCCGTTTTCGCCCAGCAGGGCGAACACCACGCCGGGAGGCACGTCGAACGACACCTCCTGAAGCGCGATCTGAGAACCGAATCGCTTGGACAAACGACTGAGTCGGATCACCGGTTCCATGCTCACACCTCCTCTCGCTCGACGTGGGCCAATTCGGACTCGATCAGGCTTCGCAGTTGGCCGGAATCGAGCCGGCTCTGCCTCGCCTCGAAAAGCACCTGGCGGAGCCGGGCGCGAATCAGCGTCACGCGCTCGGTGCGACACTGCTCGTGGGCCCCGGCCGCGACGGCCAGGCCGGTGCCGCGGATCGGCTCCAACACGCCGTCGGCCTGCAACTGCCGGTAGGCCCGGGCCACGGTGTTGGGATTGATCGTGAGCTCGCGGGCCAACTCCCGAACAGAGGGCACCAGCTCGCCGACTCGGACCACCTCGCCGGCCACCGCGAACTTCACCTGGCGGACGACCTGGTCGTAGATGGCCAGGTCGTCGGAAGGGTCGATTCTGAAGAACATGGCGTGCTCCTGTGCTATCTAACTAATACAGTAGACAGCACGACCGACCTTGTCAAGGGCAGTCTAGGCGAGATTTTCGAGAATAGCGCCGGGCGAAGCGATGTAGGGAGGCCGGATTCTCATCCTGGCGGTGTCGGCCGGAGAGACGCACGTTGGTCGCCAGCGCGGGGTGAACCGAGTGTTGCTATCCCCCCGGAGGAACGGGTATTGTGACCTCCCGGGTCCGCTCAGTGGCAAGTCCTCAGAAGAGGGGACAAGCTCGACACCAGGTCCCTCAGGCCCTCAGGCGAATCATGTCGTCACTGGTCCGCAGGCGTATTCGAGCGCCGAGCTGCGTGCCGGTGCCAAGAATCGTTGCGGCCTGACGTTCGTAACCTATTGGCAAATAACGGCTTAAAAAATCAAGAGTTGTATTGACACCAGGGGCAAGATAGTTATAATTGGTGCCAATTGGCAAGTTCGGTAAAGTCGGCAGTGCCGGATAAGCCTGCTGTCTGTATACAGTTACGGGAGGTGCGCAGTTACGGGAGGTACACTGTTTGCGGGTATCCGCGAACTCAGGGGTAGTTTCCCATGCTTTGTGACACGGAGGCCTAGAGACTCCTGAGCGTCGAGCCGACATCTGCCCTCGGGGGTTTCGCTGACACTAGCTCGCCCTGGTGGCTAGGAAGAGGGATAGTCAGGTACCGATGGCAACGAAGACTGTATTCACGACCGGCGAGGCAGCCAAGATCTGCAAAGTGAGTCAGCAGACAATCATTCGTTGCTTCGACTCCGGGCAATTGAAGGGATTTCGAGTGCCTGGGAGCCGGTTCCGCCGGATCCCGCGTGAGCAGCTCTACACCTTCATGCGGGACAACGGCATTCCGACCGACGCGTTGGAAAGTGGAAAACGGAAGATCCTTATCGTCGACGACGACGAGGAACTGGTCGAATTGATCTCGGACGTCCTGGAACGCGACGGGCGGTTTGACGTTCGCTCGGTGAACAACGGCTTCGAGGCGGGCATGACCGTCAAGGAGTACCGCCCCGACCTGATGGTGCTCGACGTCATGCTTCCGGACATCAACGGCAAGGAAGTCTGCCAGATCGTCCGCAGCGACAAGGCCATGGACGACGTGCGTATCATCTGCATCTCCGGGATGGTCGAAGAGGACAAGGTCGGCGAACTGAGAGCAGCCGGCGCGGACGACTTCATGCACAAGCCGTTTGAGGTGGAACGACTCATCGAACGCATGTGCCAGCTACTGGACATCGAGGCGGTTCCCAGCATGTAACGCAAATCGGCGTTTCGTGCCGGCTCATCGCGGACACCTCTGCATCCAAGCAGAGAAAATGACTGTACGTGCACTACCTGCGTAGCAGTAGCGCGCAGTGGGGCCCGTCTCCCTTTCCCAGGCTTCCGGGCTACCGCAGCCTTCCTCCGTCTCCCGTTCTTCTTGCCGTATGCGCCCGCTACCCCCGCTTGTCGCCGGCTCAAGCCGCCTGGTGCTGCCCATGGCCGATCGCTCGGCGGCGGTGCTGGTCGAAGCGCTGTTGGCCGACGACACCCGAGCGATCGAGTTGCTTGTCGAGCAGTTGGCGGCGGATCCACCGCTGGTGCTGTGGGGCGTTTGTGTGGCCGCCCGGCGCGACGACTCCCCGCCCCGCTCCCTCGTGGAACTGGCCGCGTGGCTCAGGCGGCACGCCAGCGAGGTCCTCCAGTGGGACGAGGCCGATTACGCGTGGTCCAGCCCGCCCGACGCGGAACAGGCCGGGCAATATGCGGATCGGGTTTCTCATCTTCTCCAGATTGCCGAAGTGGCCGCGCTGCTGGCCGCGTCCGACGGTCAGCATGCCGCCGAGGAAGCTTTCTTGCGCGGCTTGCTCCACGACGCTCCCCAGTGGCTTCCACCGGCATCGGGCCGCAAGCGGAAGACCATCTCGGACTGCCTGCCGGGTTGGCTGGCGACCGCCGACCAGAGTCCTGCGGCTTTGCGGGTGAGTGAAGCCGCCGGGATCCTCGGCGACGAGACCACGTCCCCACCGAGCGATTTCGACGCGGAGGACTGCCGCCAGCGGGCCATGGAAGCCCGGCAAGCCTGGCTGGAGACCCTCGAAGGGGCGGTCGACGTGCTGCCCGCGCTCGCCGCCAGGCTCGCCCGGCTCGATCAGTTGGAAAACCACTTCCAAGAGACGCTCCAGACGGAGAAGCTGGAGTCGCTGGCCGAGTTCTCCGCCGGGGCGGGCCATGAGATCAACAACCCGCTGGCAATCATCGGCGGCCGCGCCCAATTGCTGCTCGAAGACGAGACCGACCCGGAGCGGCGCCGGGAACTGGCGGTGGTGAACGCCCAGGTCAAGCGGGCGCACGAGATGATCGCCGACATGCGGCTCTTCTCGCGACCACCGCTCCCGGAACCGGAGACGATGGACCTGGTCGCCTTGGTCGACGGGCTGGTGACCGATCTTGCGCCGCAGGCCGCCGAGCGGGCCATCTCCCTCTCCCGCTCGGGCGGCGAGGCTCCGCTGCAGATCGACGCGGACCGCGCCCAACTGGAGGTCGCGCTGCGTGCTTTGTGCAAAAACTCGCTGGAGGCCATCGGCCACAACGGCCACGTCGAGATCGCGCTGGAAGGCGCGCCCGGCCACGTCCGGATCCGCGTCTCCGACGACGGAGCGGGCATCCGCCCCGAGCACCGCCGCCACCTGTTCGACCCCTTCTACTCCGCGCGCCAAGCGGGCCGCGGCCTCGGCTTCGGACTCTCCAAGTGCTGGCGCATCGTCACCAACCACGGCGGCCGTATCGAAGTCGAAAGCGAGCCCGGCCAGGGAGCCGTCTTCACGATCACGCTCCCGCAACGCTCGTCGGGCTGACAGGCGGCCGAGTGGAGTCTTGGCGGGATGACTTCCGCAGACTCGCTCGACGTCGGCGTTTGACGCTACCCCGCTGGTTCCCAAGCTCCGGCTTGGGAACCCACTTCCGCGAAGCTTTGCTGCGTATGGCCGGAAGCTGAAGCTTCCGGCAGGTGCGTTCCCAAGCCGGAGCTTGGGAACGAGAAAACGCGAGTGACTGGTCCAACCATGATGTCTACCATTTGAGCCCGAACTCCTGGCCGCCGGGTGAACGGCCCAGTCCGCCCTGGAGCGGCTTGGTCGGCTGCTGGCGGCGTTTGGGGGGCGGGGCGGGCTCTCCGGCCTCGGACGATTTGTCCTTGTCGACGGGCTTGGGCTCCTCGATCAGCTCTTTCATGGAGAGGCTGATCCGCTGGGCCTCCTCGTCGACCGAAAGGACGACGGCGTCGACCTCCTCGCCCTCCTTGACGACGTCGCTCACGCGCCACACCCGCTTGTGCGAAAGCTGTGAGACGTGCACGAGCCCTTCCACCCCGGGCTCGAGCTCGACGAACGCCCCGTATTCCATCAGCTTGGTCACCCTGCCGTGGACCGTGCTCGTGACCGGGTACTTCCTCGCGGCGCCGGACCAGGGGCTTTCCATCAGGTCGCGGTAAGCGAGGCTGATCTTGCCCGTCTGCCGGTCCACGCTCTCGATCTTCACCCGGATCTGCTGGCCTTCGTGGACGACTTCGCTGGGATGTTGCACCCTTCCCCAGGCGAGCTGGCTGATGTGCAGCAGGCCGTCGACGCCGCCGAGGTCGACGAAGGCCCCGAAGTCCATGAGCTTGCGGACCACGCCCTCGCAGACCTGGCCCGGCTCGAGCGATTCGAGCAGAGTGCGCCGGGCCTCCTCCCTTTCGCGCTCCAGAACGGCGCGGCGGCTGAGCACCAGGTTGCGCCGCAGGGGATTGGCTTCGGTGACCAGGCAGGTGAGCTTCTCGTCGACGAACTCCGAGAGGTCGTCGACGTGGTAGAGGGCGATCTGGCTCGCCGGGATGAATCCCCGGATGTGGTTCACGTCGCACTCCAGACCCCCGGTGTTGTGGCCGGTGACCCGGGCTTCGACCAGCATCCCCTCCTCCAGGTCGGCCCAATCGGCCACTTTGGCGGCCACGCCCGCTCGGGCGAGCTCGTAGATCCCATCCTCGCGATGGTAGCGGACCATGCGGACCTGGACCTCGGCGCCGACTTCGGGCGGCTCGTCGAACTGCTTCAGCGGCAGGATCCCCTGCTCCCGACCCCCCAGCTCCACGAACACGTCCTCCCGACGAATCATCACCACGCGGCCCGTGTGCCGGCTGTCGGACTCCAACATCGGCTGCTTGGTGATCTCCTCGCCGGCGGTCATCAGGTCGTCCAGCGGTTGGTCGGCCAGGGCCTGTTGGAACTCGGCCTCCAGGTCGGCCGAAAGGCGATCGCGGATGTTCGGCGGCGGGAATCGCTTCCCCTCAACCGGCTGCTGCGGCGGCTCGGCGATTGCCTGCAACGCGGCGGGCTCCTGCTCGGGTAGGTCTTCCGTCAGGGCGGTCGCCTCGACCGGCGCGGCGATTTCATCCGGGCCCGACGGCGGGGGCGCGGAGGGCGCGGAGGGTGCCTGATCCTTTGGGATCTCCTGGGGGGTCGTCTCGACGGTCGCCGGCGCTTGGTCTTCGGCGGAGACCTCGTCGGCCGGAGCGGTTTCCGCCGCCGTCGGCTGCCTCGGGGGAGCCTCGGGTTTCTCTTGGGTCGGAGCCGAGGGCTTCGCCTCCGGTTTGTCCGACGCGGCCTTCTCCGACTTGCGAGGCTTCATCCCCACAATGCGGATTGAATCCCAACTGGGCCTGGGGCGATAGGCGGCCGCATCCCGCTGCGACCCGATGAGGATTCGACGAGGAGGAGGCCGTTGGGAGCCGGCCTCGGAGCCCTCGGAATCCGCGGACTCGGGCGTGGACTCCCCCGGCTCGGCGGGCTCGGCCGGCTCGGCCGGAGATTGCTCCCCACCGGCACGCTCGGGCGACGGTTCCGCCTTGGGGGCTGCGTCTTGGGGCTCCTGGGGCTTCTGGGGCTCGGACGACACCGGTTGCTCGGGCGCCGGGTCCGGGCCTTCCAACGGCTTGTCCGGCTTGGCGCCGGCCTCTGAGGAATAGGAGCGGTCGTTCGGATCGCTGCTCATCAAGTCATCCTTGGTGCTTCGAGTGCCTCATGTTTGCGCGCGTCGCGGAACCCCGGACTATTATAGTAGCAAACGGGCCCCGGGGGCTCCAAGTGCCCGCGGGGGCTCCGGGGGCAGGTTTCGGGTGGACGGCCGCGCAGCAAGGTGCGTCTGTGCGGGTCCCCTTCGCGAAGGGGGATTGCGACAGTCACGAGTGGCGGTCGATTGGACGATCCCGGATTCGTGCGTAAAAGCACACGCTTGTAGGATGGGGCGGTCATGATACCTCGGTAGGATTTGCGGGCTTCGCAGGACGGTAGGAGGCGCTCGATGGCGTTTCAGTTCCTTTGTCCCCAAGGACATCTGCTCCAGGCCGACGAGTCGCAGGTGGGCCGGCAGATGCAGTGTCCGTATTGCGGGGGCATGTTCCTGGTCCCCCAGCCGCTACCGACCGCGGCACCCGATCCTCCGCCTCCGGCGCCGCCTGCTTCCCCGGAAGCCGGACCGCAGGCCCCGCCCGCGCAATCGCCCGCGCAACCCCCGTTCTTTCAGCCGCGGGACATCGAAGCGGCGACCTTCCAACCGGCCGCTGCCGGGGCTGAGCCCGAGCCGCAGGTCCCCACCGCGGCCGACCTGCCGATCGTGCACGTGGTCTGCCCGAACGGTCACTCCCTGGAAACACCCCAGGACATGCTCGGCCAGGAGGCCCTCTGCCCGTTCTGCCGGGTGCAGTTCCGGCTGCGTCTGGAAGACAGCGTCGAGTACCGCGAGGAAAAGGCCAGGGAGCAAAAGCGGCGGGAGATCCGAGCGGGTCAGCTCTGGCTGCGATGGGCGATCGCCGCCGCCGTGGTGGTCGTGTTCGGGCTGATCGTCCTGATGTTCCTCTAGGGTTCGCATGGGCGCGACGTTCCTTTCGGCCGTGCACTCTTTGGGCACCGACGCGATCGATGCCGGATCACTCCCCGGAACACCACCCGGCGAACCACGCTCCCGCCCACTGCGCCCTCAGGGATCCCCGGCATCACGGCGAGCCCAAGGCCCAATGGCTCGACGGGCCGGCCCGCGATTTGCCGGTCGACAAGCGGTCGCTATACTCAGGGAAGCTCGATTTGGACGGACGTAAGGGCATGCTGCGCTTGAGGGTCCGCGGCACACGGTTTCCCACGACGGTCAACTTCCAACTCCACCTGATTCGGGGAGCAGACCATGTATCTTCGGAGCTTCGCGGCAACGTTCGGCGGGAACGGATCACGGTCGGATTTTCGCAAGCCCCTCCCGGCGATCGCCGCGTGCGCGATCGCGTCGATCGTCGCCTCTTCGGTCGTGGCGGCGGGCGCCAAGCCGAACGTGATCGTGCTCGTCACCGACGACCAGGGCTACGGCGACCTGGCCTGCCATGGCAACCCGATCATCCACACCCCGAACATGGACCGGCTTCACGCCCAGAGCGTGCGGCTGGTCGACTTCCACGTCGACCCGACGTGCGCGCCGACGCGATCGGCCTTGATGACCGGGCGCTACTCCCATCGCGTCAAAGTCTGGCACACGATCACCGGACGGAACATGCTCCGGAAGGACGAAGTGACCATGGCCGACGTGTTCCGCCAGAACGGCTATCGCACGGGACATTTCGGGAAGTGGCATCTGGGGACCAACTATCCGTACCGGCCGATCGACCGCGGGTTCGACGAGTGGCTCGGCCACGGCGACGGGGGCACGGGCACGGCCACCGACCACTGGGGGAACGACCGGGTGAGCGACACCTGCATCCGCAACGGCCGCAAGGAGCCGAAGGAAGGTTATGCCCCGGACGTGTTCTTCGACGAGGCCATCCGCTTCATCCGGGCGGACCGAGACCGCCCGTTCTTCCTCTATCTGGCCACCTACGTTCCCCACTCGCCGTGGAGTCTGCCCGACAAACGCTGGGTCGATCCCTATCGCGACCAGGTCCCGCTCGGCACGGCGTATTTCTTTGCGTCGATCACTCGGGTGGATGACAACCTGGGACGGCTCCGCCGGTGTCTTGCCGAGGAGGGGCTGGCCGAAAACACGATCCTGGTCTTTCTGACCGACAACGGCACGTCCGGCGGCCGCCAGGTCTTCAACGCCGGGATGCGGGACCAGAAGGGCTCCGAGTACGACGGCGGCCATCGCGTGCCGTGCTTCCTCCATTGGCCTGCGGGCGGGCTGAACCGGCCCGTGGACGTTCCGCACGTCACCGCCCACGTCGACTTGCTGCCCACGCTGATCGATCTCTGTGGTTTCAGGCCGCCCGAGGGAGTGGCACTCGACGGCACCAGCCTCAGGCCGCTCTTCGACGATCCGAACGCCCCCTGGCCGGCGCGGACGCTGGTGGTCGAGTCGCAGCGGATCCCGCATCCCGAGCCGTGGCGGAAGTGCGCGGTGATGACCGATCGCTGGCGCCTGGTGGGCGGCAAGGAGCTGTACGACATGGTTGCCGACCCGGGCCAGAAAAAGAACGTCGCCGACGAACACCCCGACGTGGTCGGCCGGCTGCGCGATGCGTACCGGGGGTACTGGGCCGGCGTGACCGAAGGCGACGATCAGTACGGCCGGCCGATCCTCGGCTCGCCGCAGCAGGAGGAGGTCTATCTGTGCAGCGAGGACTGGACGCCCACCGAAGGCCCCTGCCCGTGGAGCCAGGCGGCCGTCGCCAACGCGACCCCGGCGTTCGGCTTCTGGCCCGTGGAAGTGGCCGTCGCGGGCACGTACCGTTTCGAGCTCCGCCGCTGGCCCCGGGAGGTGGACGCCCCGATCGTCGGCGTCCCGATCGTCGAGAAATCGCCCGACGCGTATCTCAACGACCAGCCCGTCTCCGGAACGCTCTACCCGGCGGAGCCCCGGGCCATCGCGGCGGCGAAGGTCCGCCTGAAGGTCGGCGAGGTGGTCCGGGAGGCGGCGATCTCCCCCGCGGACGTAGCCAAGGTCTTCACGGTCGACCTGCAACCCGGCCCGACACGTATCGAGACGTGGCTGCTCGACGCCGACGGCGAGCCGCTCTGCGGGGCGTACTACGTTTACGCCCGACAGGTGAAGAAGCCCTAGCCGCACGTTGAAAAAGGGTGCCACTGCTGGCTTGTCCAGCAGTGATTTTCGTGCGGATTTGTGCAGCACTGCTGGGCAAGCCAGCAGTGGCACCCGGTGGACAAGAAGTGAGCCGCGGGCGGGCGAATCGCCGTCCTCGTTCCCAGGCTCCGCCTGGGAACGCACTACCGCGAGGCTCTGCCTCGCCCCGAACAGCGCGCAAGACGCAGGCTCCAGTCGGACTCGCGAACGGCAGGCAGCGCCTGCCCAACCGGTCCGTTCCCAGGCAGAGCCTGGGAACGAGGAGAGCCTGGGAACGAGGACGAAAGGGAGAGAACGATGAGGACAACCGTCTTCCGTAGCACTTCCGCCCCAATCGTTCTCCTGGCGGTGGCCACGGTGATCCTGTGGCACGGCACGGCGACGGCGCGGGCCGCAGGCGGCCAAAGCGGCGGCGATCCGAAGCAGATGAAGCTCTTCCAAGAGGTCGACGTCAGCCGCTACCCGGGCTGCTTCGTCTGCCTCGGCGATCTCGACGGCGACCGCCGCGTCGACTTCCTGCTCTATCGCGAGGGGCCGCAGACGACGCCCGGATACCTGGTCGCCCTGGACCACGACGGCCGAGCGCTCTGGTCCCGGGGCGATCCGGCGATCGAGAGGCACATGCCCGACGGCGCGTATCGCGAGCCGGCACTGCGGGGGATCGCCTTCGTCTACGACGTCGATCAGGACGGCCGGTCGGAAGTCGTCACCGAGTTCTGGAAAGACGCAAGGCCCATGCTTTACGTCCTCGACGGGGCGACGGGCGAGATCGAGCACCAGCGCGAGTCTCCCTTCGACCTCGAGGTCCGCGCCGGACGACGAAGCCGCTGCCATCCGGTGGGGCGGATCGCCTATCTCGCGGGCGAAGAGAAGCCGCCGGCCGTCGTGCTGAAGTACGGGGCCAGCGGTCACGTGCCGTCGCACGCCGTGGCGCTCGATTGCAGGTTGGAGACCATCTGGCACGTCGAGGCCGAAGGGGGCGCCATGGGACACCTGCCCTCGGTGGGCGACGTCGACGGCGACGGCCGCGACGAGGTCATCCTGGGCACGCTGTTGGCCGACGACGACGGCCGCGTCCTCTGGCAGAAGGAGGCCCCAAGCCACGCCGACTGCACGGCCGTCTTCCAGCCTTCTGCCAAGCCCGAAGCGGCCGTCTTGATCAGCATCTGCAACACCGGGCCGGCCTTTTGCCTCTCGGCCGCCGGGGAGACGATCTGGGAGAAGACGACCGACGAGGTCAGCCACGGCCAGGGGATCTGGGCCGGCAACTTCCTCGACGCCGAGCCGGGCCGCGAAGTGATCATCCTCCGAAGCGGGCACTGGGGAGACTTCATCACCGTGCGGGGCTCCGACGGGCAGCAGCTCGCCGAGTTCCAACATCGCCGCGAGCTGAAGGGCTATCCCGACTTCCCCTGCGTCGTCAACTGGAAGAGCCCCCAGGTCCAGTCGCTCTGGATCCCCATCGACCGAGCCCTCGTCGACGGCCACGGCAACCTGGTCGCCGAGCTGGGCACGCACGAAGATCGCGTGCGAGAGCGGCTCCAGTGGGGCACGACGAAGTCGCACGTGGCCGCCCAGGCGTTCGCCGTCGACCTCTGCGGCGACCGGCGCGACGAGCTGGTGCTCTACCAGCCGTACCATGGGAAGAGCATCATGATCTTCACGCAGGCCGATTCGGATGCAGCGGAGAAGCCGTACGTGCATCCCCAGAGCGCGTATAACATTCACAGCTACTTCTGAGCATCCCCCCTCGTTCCCGGGCTCTGCCTGGGAACGCACTACCGCGAGGCTCCGCCTCGCCCTGAAACACCGCGCGAGGCAATCTCCAGTGCAGCACTCGAACGGCAGACCGAGCCTGCCCGGCTGGCCCGTTCCCAAGCAGGAGCTTGGGAACGAGAGTAAATTCCAGTGGCGCGACCCGGCCCAACCTGTCCGTTCCCAGGCAGAGCCTGGGAACGAGCAATGTGGGGCCTGGGAACGAGCACGAAGACTCGCTTATGCTGAGGGAGCACAACGATGATCCACCCCGTCCTGCGTCTCTGGGTCCGCGGCGCGGCCGTCGCGATTCTGTTCGGAGCGTCTCTCGTCGGCGCAGCCGCCGCGTCGTCGGCCGAACCTCGACAACAGCCCGCACGCCCGGCCGAAGACGAATCTCGCAACCGCGAGCGGGCCTCCGACGCGTGGACCTTCGTGAGCATCCCGGACTTTCTCAACGTGGATACCGAGTATCCGCAGGAAGGCTGGGAGGACGCCGTGGCGTACGTCCTCGAGGCGATCAAGGCGGAAAACCCCGACTTCGTGCTCGTGGCCGGCGATCTGGTGATGGGCCGCTGGTGGAGCGAGGCGGACGTCGACAAGTACGCCGCCGTCTACTACCCGGCGTGGATCCAACGCATGCAAGACCACGGGCTTGCGTACTACACGGCGATCGGCGACCACGAGCTGGGCGATAACCCCTGGCCGCCGGAGAAGGCGAAGCTGGTGCCGCGGCTCAAAGAGAAGTTCCGCGAGTACCTCGGGATGCCGCTCAACGGCCCGGAGCCCATGAAGGGCACGGCCTTCTGGTGGACGCACAAGAACACGCTGCTGGTGGCCCTCGACGTGTTCGAGGAAGGCCGGGGGCCGCAGGGCGACGTCGTCTGCCAGGTGACCGGCGAGCAGCTCCGCTGGTTCGAGGACGTGCTGGCACGCCACAAGGACGTCGATCACGTCGTGGTCATGGCCCACACGCCGATCCTCACGCCGGTTTGGAAGTGGAGCTCCAGCGGCCTGGTGCTCGACGGCGGTCGCCAATCGCCGTTGTGGCAGACGCTCGGGCGGCGCGGCGTCGACCTCTACCTCTGCGGCGAGGTGCACGCGATCACCTGCACCGAGCGCGACGGCGTTCTCCAGATCGCCCACGGCGGGCTGTTCGGCTACAACCCGGAGGTCAGCTACCTGGTGGCCACCGTTTCCCCCCGACGGATCGAGCTCGAGCTGAAGGCGATCGGCATCGTCAACTCGGGCGAGAAGCTCTGGCAGGTCGGCACGAACCGGCCGCTCGAGCGCGTCGCGATCGCGCCCGAGGTCAAGAAGCAGGGCTTCCAGAGCTTCGGCACGATGGTGATCGACAAGACGGCGGGCACCAAAGCGTTCCTCGCGAAGACGGGCCTGTTCGACGAGTCGCACCATCCCGTGACCGAGCGGCCCGTCGTGGAGATCAAGCGGCTCAACGAGAAGGTCACCTCGCAGCGCGAGTTGAAGGTGCCGCGTTGACGTTGCCAAGGACGGAAGCCACCGGCGAAGGCAAGGCTGATCGAAAAACCTTGCCGCGGATACGCAACTTGCCTAGAATCACTCTCCCGTTGACGTCGAAACGCGACGGTCGGAAGCCCTGTCACTCCACTGAATCGAAAACCTTCTCATGCCGCACAAGAGCTGGACGCTGCTGGGCAGTCGGACCGTCGCGGAGTACAAGTTCGTGCGGATTCGGGAGGACTACTACCGTTTCGAGCCGACGGGGGCCGAAGCGCCGTTTGTGGTGTGCGATTCGGCCGACTGGGCCCTGGTGATCGCCCTCACCGAGGATCGCCAGATCGTCCTCGTTCGGCAGTACCGGCACGGCGTCCGCCAGGTGGTCTTGGAAATTCCCGGCGGCGTCGTGGACGCGGGTGAATCGCCCGAGGAGACCGCCCTGCGCGAGCTGCGGGAAGAGACGGGCTTCACGGCCGAGCGGGTACGGCTCGTGGGCACGATGATGCCCAACGCGGCCCTCAACACGGCCTCCTGTCACGTCGTCCTGGCCGAGGGCTGCCGCCGGACGGACCGGCCCAACCTCGACCCCTTCGAGAAGATCGAGGTCCTCCTCCGCCCGGTGGAAGCGATCCCCGAAATGATCCGAAGCGGCCAGATCCGCCACGCGTTGGTGATCGCCGCGTTCGGGCTGATGGACGCGGTCGTCGGCTCGGAGCCGGGATAGAACGGCCCCCGCGTGCCCCCGCTTTGGGAACCTGCTTCCGCGATCGCTGATCGGCTTGACGCCGATACTTCGCGGCGCGACGCCTTGCGCGGGGCTCGACCGACGGGCGGAGCGGTCGGGCTTCCGATCACTTTGGTCGGCGGCGGCGTTTTCGTCTTCCCCCGAATGCGGAAACCTGCTACGCTCTCCATGGGTAAGGATGGACTCTAAGGCAAGCGTCACGATGAGCCTCGTCAAGCGGCAAATGTCATGAAGGTCTCCGCGAAAACCGAGTACGCTTGTATCGCGATCCTGGAACTGGCCTCGAACTACGGGGCGGGCGAGCCGGTCCGGAGTCGCAAGATCGCTGAAAGCCACGGTGTGCCCCACCGGTTCCTGGTTCAGATCCTGTTGCAGCTCAAAGCGGCCGGTTTGGTGTCCAGCGCGCGGGGTGTGACCGGAGGTTATCGTCTGACTCGCCCGCCGGGAGAAGTGTCGTTGGGCCAGGTGATGAGTGCGATCGAGGGCTCCTCGTCGAGCACCCACCGCAAGAGCCCCAACGCATCGCCCGATTCCCCTGCCGTCAAGGTGCTGATGAGGGCCTGGCAGGACGTGGACGCTCGGGTGGGAGAGGTTCTCAGCGGGATCACGTTCGCGGAGCTGGTCGGCCGGGCGAAGAAGAGGAAGCGCTGACGTATCACGTCTGACGCCCCAGAAGGCCGGCCCCGGGGCGGGAAGTGCTCTCCATTTCCCGATGGCCTACCTTCCTGGCTGCCCGATGCGAAACAGGGCCGACTCGGTGCGGACGATCAGGTTTCTTCGGGCGATGGCGGGCGTGGCCATGCAGATTTCGCCGAGGCTGTTCTTGCCGAGCACCTGGAACTCCGGGCCGGGTTGGATGACGAAGGCATCGCCGTCTTCGCTCAAGCAGAAGACCTTGCCATCGTATGCCCAGGGGGACGAGGTAAACGCCCTGGCACCGCCGGCGATCCGCTGCTTGCCGTAGATCTTCTCGCCGGTTTTCGCGTGGTAGCAGGCGAAATGCCCGCGGTCGTAGACCACGTAGAAGTAGTCGCCACAAGCGATCGGCGACGGGTTGTAGGGGCCGGCCGTTTTCCGGCACCAGGCGACGAACTGGCTGCTCGTCTCGTCGGCTGAAAGCGAGATGTCCCCCGCGACGCGCCGGGCCGGCCCTCGGCTCGCCCGACGACGTCCGGACGTGGGACCCCGCGGGGGCCGGCTTGCCGTCGGATTTGGGCGCGGCTTCGAGCCTTTCTTGCTCAAATTGGCCCTTTTCTGTCGTTGCTGCGGTTTGTTTGGCCATAGCTCATTGAGGAGAGATGCGATCGCATCTTGGGGGCGGCGCTCTGCCCAAGCTCCCGGGGATTCGATCGGCGGAAAGATCACGGAATCTTGTAGACGGAGAAACAACATGCGATGGACGAAAGGGATCACGCTTTGTCTTCTGTTCCTCGCGGCAACCGCGAGCGGCGGACTCGAGCAAGTGCAGGCGGGGGAGCAGGGAGACCTTCGAGTGGTCTTCACGGGCTTGAGCGACAACGCCGGCAGAGTACGCATCGCGCTGGTCAACACGGAGGCGGGGTACAAAGATGAGGAGAAGCACGGCTTTCGCTTGGCCGAGGCGAAGGTGAAGGAGCTCGAGTCGCAGCACACGTTTTCCGACGTCCCCCTGGGCACGTACTCGATCAAGGCGTACCACGACCAGAACGGGGACAAGCGGCATAACAAGAGCCTGTTCGGCCAGCCGTTGGAACCCTACGGCTTTTCGAACAACGTGCGTGGGCGGTGGGGTCCTCCGGCGTACGAGAGCACGAGGTTCCGCTTCCGAGCCGACGGCGCGGAGATCTCGATTGGGCTGGCGAAATGATGGCTCGACGGAATGCCCGTTGGACGTATGATTGTGTCTCGCGGCGTTCGGAGAACGTCGCGCTTGATTCGCGGGCGAGGCATTGTCGAAAGTGGTCTTCCGGCGGGGGAGAAAGAGGCCGCGTCCCTGTGGGGAGCAACTCCGGCTTCTGGTAGGTGGGGATTGGCCAGCCGGACTGCCTTGGCGGTCGGCGGAAAGGGTTCCGCCCCAAACGGGCGTCCTCCGGCGAGCCTACGAACCGCCGATGGGAGTCAGCCCGGTGAACAGGAGGCTGTACAGCACCGCGCCGATCACGCCGCCGATGAGCGGGCCGACGATCGGGACCCAGGCGTAGCCCCAATCGGAGTCGCCCTTGCCGGCGATGGGCAGCAGGGCGTGGGCGATGCGCGGGGCCAGGTCGCGGGCCGGGTTGATGGCGTAGCCGGTGGGGCCGCCCAGCGAGAGGCCGATGCTGAAGACGAGGATGCCGATGGCGTACGGCCCCACGCCGCTTCCGATCTCGTTGTTCGTGTTGAGGATGCCCAGCACGCCCATCAGGAGCACGGCCGTGCCGATGATCTCGCAGATCAGGTTGCCCCGCCAGTTGCGGATCGCCGGGCCGGTGCAGAAGATGGCCAGCTTGGCGCCCGTGTCCGAAGTCGCGGGCCAATGGGGCAGATAGGCCAGCCAGACCAGCACCGCGCCGAGGAAGGCGCCGAGGAACTGGCCGACCAGATAGACGGGCACCTGGGCCCACGGCAGCTCGCCGATCGAGGCCAGGCCAATCGTCACCGCGGGGTTGATGTGCGCCCCGCTGGCCCAGCCGGCAATGTAGACGCCGATCGCCACCGCGAATCCCCAGCCCGCGGCCACCACGATCCAACCCCCGTTTTGCGCCTTCGATTTGGCCAACGAGACGTTGGCGACCACGCCGTCACCCAAGAGGATCAGGACCATCGTGCCTACGAGCTCGCCGGTGAAGATGTTCATGGGGGAGACCTCGTGCGGGTGTTCCGTAATAGTAGGGTGTGTGCTTGCACGCACGCGTTTGTCCGGTCCAATTGACCGTCGTGCGGGGCGAAGCCGCAAGCGGCGGGAACCGGCGCAGCGCTTCGCATGTCCCCTGAGCCGGCTCAATCTAATCCTCCTGCGGGTCGGCGACCAGCCTAAACCGGATTGGGGGCTCGATCGGCTCCTCGAAGGGGACGAGGGTCCCTTCCGCGTGGGGCCACTCGGGCGGCTGCGTGTAGACGGTCGCGGTGACCTGCGACGACGCCTTGCGCCCGTCGGCCAGCTCGATCTCGATCCAGAACCGGCCGATCTTGAAGGAGTCGCGGCCCGGGTTCTCGATCTTCAGACGATTCCACTCGTCGAGCGCGGCGATGGCCTCCGCGGCTAGCTCCATGGCGGCCTCGCTCCAGACGCCTTCGCCTTCCCGGCCTCCCGCGCCCGGGATCGGCCCCAGCGGAACGCGGTTGAGGATCGCGTCGGAGACGTACTGGCCGCCGCATTGGAGCCCGATTCCCTGGTAGTGGAGGAGGCCGCGCTTGGCGGCCCGCAGGTCGTCGACGGTGAGGCCCTGCAAGGGAAACGGCCCTGGTTGGCGCGGGAGCTCGACCGGCTGGTCGTGGACCGTGATGCCCAGCGCCGGCTTGAACGTCTCGATCCGCATGCCGGTCCAGCAGGCCCAGTCGCCCGAGGAGTTGTCGCCCGGGCCGACGTCGCTCGTGAGCTTGATCCGCACCTGCCGGCCGGCCCAGCGTGACAGGTCGGCCTCCAGGGGCGTCCAGGCGTGCTCGATCCATTGCTTCTCGGCGACGACCGTCTCGGTGCCGTCGGCATCGACCACGGCCACGCGGAACAGGATGCCGTCGCCGGGATCGCTCCCGTCGGCCTTGCCAACGTCGCAGCGGAGCGCCGCGTTGGGCTCCTGGGGAAGCTCCACCGGCTCGAACCGGGCGAACGCGTATCCGACGCCGCCGATGTACGGCGGGTGCATGAACAGGCACTTCCGGTTCTCGCCGCCGCAACTCCGCTCGGTCCAGAGGACTTGCGATCGCGTCGGGTCACCGAGCGACTTCTCGGGGCCGCCCCGCAGTCGCTCCCCGGCTTCCATCTGGTCGGAGAGCGCGGCGAGAGGTTGGATCGACTCTTCGGCCTTCAGCCACCACGCCTGCTCATGCACCAAGTCGCCCGCGGCCACCTTCAGCGGAACCTCCCGGACCTCCTCCGTGGTGGGCTTCCGGAACGGGAACTCAAGCTGGATGGTTGTCTCCGGGACGAGCTTGACTCGCTGCGTCTGGCCGTCGAGCGTCACCTCTGCCTCGGCGGCTGAGGGCAGGTGGGGCGTGAGATCGAGGATCAGTCCCGTAGGGTGCGTGCTTGCACGCACGTGCTTATCTGATCCGGCGACGGGCGTGCGTGCAAGCACGCACCCTACGACGCGGAGCTTCGCGCTCACCAGCGGCAGCACCGTGAAGTCGATCCAAGCGCCGTCAAAGCCCTGCCAAAGCTGCTCGCCCGGCTTGGCCTCCGGCGGCACGCGGAACTCATGCTCGGTCCGGCCGGTGACGCGGACGGTCTCGCCGGGCACGACCGCCACGCGCTCGCACTTCAGGCTCACCTCCGGCGGGGCTTGCGGCTTGACGAGATAGCTGAACGCGTCGGGCACCGGCGTGACGTAGACCAGCCCGCGGCTCACGCGGGTCTCGGCCGGTCCCATTTCGTTGGCTTCCTTGTCCAGGGCGATGGCCCTTGCCGCACGGCCCTCCAGCGAGACGGCCAGCGTGGAGCACTTGCCCACGGGGATCAGCTCCACGCTCCCGTCGGCCCGCTTGTGGGCGACGAGCTGGCCGTCGCAGGCGGCCTTGTCGAACCGGGTGAAGCGGCCGCGCCCATCGGCGTAGACGTAGGCCGGCGAGTCGACGTAGTCGGCCCGGTGCCCCTCGACGATCGCGCTTCGGGCGATCAGCTTGCCGTCGCGCGTATCCTCGGCGTACCAGCCATTGGGCGGCAGCTCGGCCTCGGGCGTCTTCCACGTCTCGGTGGGATGTCCGTTGACGACGACCTTCATGCCGTTGGAGTACGTCGTGGCGATCTGCGAGCGCCGGTAAGCGCCGGTGGCCACGGCCGCGCTCGTGTCGAGCAGGTTCCCCTTCTCGTCGGCGTAGCGAATGTCGGCGGCCGTCTCTTGCGCGTACCGGGCATGGACCTGCTGGACGTTGAAGTAGCTCCGCACGGCGCTTGCCATGCCGCCTTCCATGACCAGGAATCCGGTGTGTCCGAACGCAAGCGTGGCGGCCAGGAAGCGGTCGAGCCGGGCGTCGCGCTCCTCCGGCGTGTCGCCGGCCCCCTGATTGCGCCCGTAGAACATCCCCAGGTTCCCCATGCCGAAGTTGCAGCACAGGGGGTGCAGCTTGCGGAGATCGAAGTCGACCAACCAGGGGCTGACGTCGAGGTGGGCGAGCTGGTCCTGGCCGTAGTTGCCGTCGGTCAGCCCGCAGTAGTACCAGTGGTTGTTCCCCTCGCTGTAGACCGGCCCGTTCCACGTTTTCTTTTGGTGGAGCATGATCTCGCCGTAGGCGTAGAGCGTGGCGGCGAACGTGCCGGCGCCGGGCACCCGGGCGTCGAAGTCGCAGTAGCTCCACGGGCGCACGGCCGTGTGGACGTCGCAGTAGGCCGTGTCGAGGTGGAACTTCTCCTGGATGATCGGGGCCAGCCGGGCCTCGAGCTCCACCGCCCGGGCGGGCTTGGGGTTGTAGCATCGGGCCCAGGCCGAGCGCCAATCACCGTCGGAAAGGCGCGAGACGTAGTCCTCGTCCCAGTGCTCGTTCACCGGGGCGTAGTCGGTGTAGTTGTTGTAGATGCCGTACCGGAACCCGAGGGCGCGGATCTTTCGGGCGTACTCGGCCTGGCCCTCGTCGCCGCCTTTACCGGGCGCGGCCCGGGTGCGGAGCGTGAAGCTCTCGCCGCCGTCGCGCCAGCCCGTCTCGTGGTCGGTGATCACCACCTTGGTCATCCCGTAGCGGGCGACCTCCTTCCACGTGGCGTAGTCCCGCTCGCGGTTCGAGGCCCCGTGCGCCCGCCACAAGCGCTCGCCGGCCACGTGCATCCAGGGCGACGGGGAATTGGCCACGTTGGGCAGGACTTCCTCGAACCGCGGGGAGACGGTGAGAAACAGGCGCTCGAAGCAGCCGTTGCGCCGGCCGTCGGTCTTGGGCAGGTAGCGGGAGCCGCCGTTGTAGGTCGCTCCTTCCTCCGAAATGGCATTGACGGCCCAAAGCTCCGAGGCGTTCGACCGGTAGTAATCCACCAGGCCCATCAGAAACAGCGGCTGCTCCGCCGGGCCCATCACCAGCACGGCCGGCCGCTGCGATTCGCAGGCGAGGTAGGGAAGCGTCACCAGCCGCGGCTCCCGGACGCCTACCGCTCGGCCGAATCGCACGTCCTCGACGCGGCCGCTCGGGTCCGCTACGTCGATCACCAGCGACTTCTGCCAGAGCCGCAGCCGGTAGGTGAGCTCGTCGGTCGCTTTGCCGCGGGCGAGCCGCCATCGGGCGACCACGACGTCGCCCTCCCGCCGGCACTCCAGCAGTTGGGCCTCGGTGCTCCCGTGCTCGACGCCTTCTTCGGTCCGCTCGCGGATGCCCAACGGAGAAACGCCGCCGTCGGCCATCGGCTGAAACGGGCCGCCGCGGCCCTCCCACTCGGCCGTCACGTCGCCGAGGGTGCTCGTGGCCGGCTTGTAGCGGTACTCGAGATGGCCGTCGTCGCCGCGGTAGTGGAACACGTACTCGCCGTCCGATTCCTCCAAGGTGATCTTGAACTTTTCGGTGAGGTTGTCGGGCAGGATGGTCTCTTCGCGGTTGGGGAACGGAAGTCGGCCGGGACCGGTGTTCGTGCCGGTGGTCTGTCCTTCGGGCAGGTCGATGCCCCGTTGGGGTCGCGGCTCGAACTCCAACGGCGGCAGGTTTTCCTGGTAGACGGCCAGGTTGTCGAAGTGGAGCAGGCGATCCTCCTCGTTGCGACCGCCGGCCACTTCGATCGCCTCCAGGGCCGCCCCGTCTTGGAGCAAGGCCAACTGGTCGGGGCTGAGCCGCCGGTGCATCACCCACCACTCCCTCCAGCGGACCCTGCCCAGGGAGACGCGAACCAGCTCGCCGCCGGCTCCCCGGAGGAGAACGCGAACGTCGACCTGCGGCGTGGTTTTGTCGGACACCCAGGCCCAGTTGTTGCCGTAGACCCAGAAATTGACGCAATCGAACGGCGGTTGGACCGGGACCGGCTTCGGCGGCTTCACGGTCACCGTCGCCCCAGGGCCCGTGCCCCGGTAGGTGAGCGTGCCGACGTACTTGCCCCAAAGCTGCTGCCGGCGGGAGCGGGCGAAGGCGGCTTCGGCGTCGGCGCACTCGACGGTCCAGCCGTCCAGGTCCTCAAAGTCCACAAGCGGCGGCCGCGTATCCTCGGTCCGCCCGGCCCAAACCATCTCGTAGGGCCGCTCGCCGACGGGCTCCTCGGCAGGTGCAGGTACGGGCAAAGCGAGAATGGCCAAACACGGCAGGACGATCTTTGCGTTCATCGGGCGGGCCTCCACGGGTTGGCATGGCGTCGGCAGGGTGGCGCGAAGCGTACGGCCACGCACCCGATCTTGACGCGACGGGCAGGCGGCGTCAAGCAGGCGGAACGCAAAGCGGCCGACGCTCCGTTACGACGCAGAAGCGTCGTAACGAGGCGGGAAAAGCGCTGGGCCCGGGTCTCCTGACAGCGCTGGGCCCGGGTCTCCCGCCTACTGCTGTCAAGGTCTTTGGTCAGGGGCCTCGGGACGTTTGGTTTGGTTTTCTGCGGCTATGGGCTTGGAGAATCCGGTAGACCGAGTTATGAGTGCGGCTGCCCGGTGCCTACGCCCGAGCACTATGGAAGCTCGTTCATCCTGGAGGTGCGCGGAGTGGCTGATGGTCGACTGCGGGCCGGGCACGACGTACAAGATGGGGCGGATGGGCTTGCGGCCGGGCAGGGTGGGGCACCTCTTCTTCACGCACCACCACTTCGATCACAACTGCGACTTTCCATGCTTCGCCCTGACGCGATGGGACCTGAGCAAAGGCACCGAGCCTCCGCTGAAGGTGTACGGCCCTCCGCCCACCCGGGCGTTCGTCGAGCGGCTGCCGGGCAAGGAGGGGGCGTTCTTCGACGACTGGAACTCGCGGATCCAGCACCCGGTCAGCCAGGCGATCCACAAGCGGCGGGGCGGCGGGCTGCCCCGGCCGGCCCCGGCCATCGTGGCCCGAAGCTTCGGCGGCGCCGTGCTCTTTCCCGATGAGCTGACGACGGTGGCGCTCACCCCGCGCGCCGAGGGTGCCGGCAAATAGAGCAGGACGGCGTTCTTGCCGGGGACGGGCCGCGTGCTCCAGCGGACGGGGCGTGCGGCGGTCGTCCTTGAACCATCCGGCGGTCGCGACTATCCTCGGACCGGGGCCGCTGCACACCGCCATTCCGGAGGACTTCTGATATGCCACACGGGACGGCCTTCTTTACGAACCGGACGCCTTTGCCGCTCGGGGCATTGCTGCTGTTGGCCACACTCGCGCCGGCCGGAGCGCCGCTCTTCGCCGGCGAACCGGTCCAGCCCGGGGGATTCCGGCACGCGCGGATCACCGACGCGTGGGCGGCCTACGCCGACAAGCTGACCTTCGGCAAGGGGCAGACGCTGGCGCTGGTGGACGACGGCTGCACGCTCTCCAAGCCCGAGTGGTCGCAGTCGGACGGCGACGGGCCGAAGGTCGTCGTCACCTACGACAGCGTCGACGGCGACACCGATCCCAAGCACGAAGGGAAGGGATACCACGGCTCGACGATCGGCGTTCCCTCGTCGCTCAACTACCAAGGCAAGTGGGGCGTGGCGTACAACGACCAGCTCGCGGTCATTCGGGGGCTGGAGTGCTGCCACGGCAAGATCGGCGACGGCCCGACGTTGGCCGCCGGCCTGCAATGGATCATCGACCACCACGAGCAGCACCGGATCACGACCGTCAACCTCGCGCCGGTGGACGACCTGGCGCACGACGGGCCGGTCCCCACGGAGATCGACGCGAAGCTCGCCGAGCTCCGCCGGCTCGGCATCTGGGTGAGCGCGCCGACCGGCAACCACAACTTCACCACCGGCATCTCGTGGCCCGCCTGCCAGCCGGACTGCTTTGCGATCGGGGCGGTGCGACCCGGCAAGGACGAGGTCTATCTCGATCGGCACGCGAAGGTGGACCTGGTCGTGCCGGCGGCCGCGACGTCGTCGTCCAACGCCATCGCCTGCGGCGCGGCCATCCTGTTGCGGGAAGCGATCGCGAAGACCGGCTACGACTGGAAGGGGGACGGCCCGACGCTCCCCGAGGCGATCCTGGCCGTGATGCAGAAGACGGGGAAGACGGTCGAGGACCCGCCCACGCGGCGGAGCTACCGTCGCCTCGACCTGCGGGCGGCGCTCGACCACGTCTTCGCCGGCGCTCCCAAGAAATAGCCGGGACATTGTAGGAAATTGTAGGGTGCGTGAAACGCACCATCTGCGCTTCCGTAGCAGGCACACGCCGTGTGCCGTCCGCCGGCTACGGCACACGGCGTGTGGGCTGCTCAAAACGGCGGTCAATCACTCGCCACATGGTGTCCCGTTTGTGTTCCATCCCCGTACGCCGAAGGCGTTCAACAACACAGCCCAGGGTTGCGAAGCTACCCTGGGTCCCGGTTCCGACGTCGCCCATC
>DATKZH010000240.1:0-25309 GCA_035528065.1 Thermoguttaceae bacterium
TGGTCCACATCTCCAGGCAGCTTCCCGGCGCCATGTCTTGGTACGCCACCTCGCCCGTGATCGCGTGACACACGGTGGTGATCTTGGGCCGGTCGAGGATGAGGACCGTGGCCGTTTTCGCTTGGCCTTCCTGATTGTCGACTCCCAGGGCGTCCCGCTCCTCCGGCGCTTGGGCCTTGTGGAGCTGCCCGTTGAGCAGCTTCCCGGCCTCGTCGAGCTGCCGCCAGGAAATCTCCTGGACGACCTGCTCGGCCGTCGCCAGGGAACACCACAAAACCACAATCAGACTAGCCGCGATCAGACGATGCATGACCACCCTCCATTTCTTCACGGTGAGCTTCCAGGAGCAATTTGAGCGTGTGGACGTCGATTCTCCCCTCGGCATACTGGGCCCGCGCCAGCCTCTCGAAAGGGGAGACGATCTGGTGATCGTCGACGACCTTGATCTTCTCGATGAGCCGATCCAGCCGCAGCCGGACCGTGGGATAGCTGATCCCGTACGCCTTGGCCACGGCCTTGAGTGAGCCGGAGGCGAGGATGAACCGCTTGACGAAGGCGAGGTCTTCCTCGCTGAGGAAGTCGAGCCAGGTTTTCCGGATTTCCGGGTCGGCTGTCATGAGATCTGATACCCGCAAATGCCCATGATGCGACACAAACCCTTTGATATAAATAGGTTGCGACGTTGTTGCGGAGCCAAGCCTTTACTTTTCATTCGGCTTTATTGAATTATATGATAAATAAAATGCAAGTCAACATAAATAATAAGAAACATCCTCTGCTCTCGGAAGAGGTTACGGGACACCCGAGCTTCGGCCACCCATCCGATCTCGGCCTCCACGGCGGCTGACATTCCGGGACGATGTGGGTAAATTGGAGGGCATGAACGCGACCGTGCAGAAGCTACTGGAAGACGCTCTTCGGCTGCCAGATACGGAGCGTGCGGAACTGGCCGCCTCCCTCATCGACAGCCTCGATGAGCACGTTGACGACAATGTGCCCGAGGCCTGGGACTCCGAGATCTTGCGGCGACTGGCCGAGCTCGACCGTGGGGAGGTGAAGCCAGTTCCTTGGTCGGAGGCTCGCCGCATCATCACGGGCTCTCACAATGAGTCGGCCGACCGTTGAGTTCCACCCTGAGGCGATTGAGGAAGCCCGTGCCGCACGAGAGTGGTACCAGGCGCGGAGCCCCGCGGCCGCGGAGGCTTTCGTGGCGGAACTGGACGCCGCAATCGCACGAATTGTCGACACGCCCGGCCGTTTCGGCGGCTATCTCGCGGGAACTCGCCGCGCGTTGATGCGGCGTTTCCCATACATCGTGGTGTACCGCCAGGCGGAGGGACGCGTGCAGGTGGTCGCCGTCGCGCATGGACGGCGCAGGCCAGGCTATTGGAGAGCGAGACTGAGCGAATAGGCTGTCGCGAAGCTCGGCAACTCCAAAAAGGACCATGCGCGTGTCGAACAGCGACTCCCGATTGATCGACCGCGTCGTCGAGTTCCTGGCCTCCAGCCGCAGTCTTCTGTTCATCACCGGGGCGGGGATCTCGGCGGACTCGGGCCTGCCGACGTACCGAGGGATCGGCGGGCTGTACGACGTGGAGGTTACCGAGGAGGGGTTCCCTATCGAGGAGGTCCTCTCCGGCCACATGATGCAGATCCGACCCGAGCTGACGTGGAAATACCTGGCCGAGATCGGTCGCGCGGCCTTGGCGGCCAGGTTCAACCGCGGGCACGAGGTGATCGCCGAGATGGAGGCCCACTTCGACCGGGTCTGGACGCTGACGCAGAACGTCGACGGCTTCCATCGCCAGGCCGGCTCGAAGAACGTGATCGACGTCCACGGCGACATGCACCAGCTCTACTGCACCGCCTGCGAGTTCCGCCGGACGGTCCGTGAGTTCAGCGAGCTGTCGATGCCGCCGCGATGCCCGGAGTGTGAAGCGATCTTGCGGCCCGACGTGGTCCTGTTCGGGGAGATGCTGCCCGCGGAAAAGGTCGAGCGCCTGTACCGCGAGCTTGCCTTCGGGTTCGACGTCGTCTTCAGCGTCGGCACCAGCAGCGTTTTCCCCTACATCGCCGAGCCCGTTCATCGAGCGAGCCGCCTCGGCGTGCCGACCGTGGAAATCAATCCCGGCACCAGCGACGTATCGGATCTGGTCGACGTGAAGCTGGCGATGGGCGCGGCCAAGGCCCTGGACGCGATCTGGCGGCGGTACCAGGAGGCCGTGGAATAGCCCTGGCCGGCTCGCCATTGAGCACGAACAAACTCTGCTTGGGCGCCCAGGTCACGCCGTCCTCGGTGCGCAACGCCGGGTGCCACTGCTGGCTCGTCCAGCAGTGCCCTACTTGATACGATGTTCATGATGAGAAACGTCTGGTCGCATCGCCGGGGGCGTCTTGTTCCTCGTGGATGAGGCCACGCGCCGAGAGAAGTAGAACAAAGGCGTCAGTTCGCTGATCGCCGTGCAGCACTGCTGGACAAGCCAGCAGTGGCACCCGGCGCAGCAGCGCCACGAGTCATGAACGAGTGGGGCAAATAATCTCAAAGATGGCTACACCATCTCGGCCGATAAGCCAGCAAGAATCGGGCCCAGCGCACCCGCGGCATGGACAGGTGGACGCCGCTCAGTCATCGAAATTGACCACGGCAAATGGTTTCCTGAGGTCCAGAATCTGGAAGTGATCCTCGCCCATCTTACATGTGTAGGCCATTATTTTGAAGACCTTGTAGAACTCGAACAGCCAGCAGGTCAGCAGACTGTTGGGACAATAGGCGAACCTGACAACAAATGCCATATCACCAACGGAGTATCCGGGGCAAGTCTCAATTAGCTTCTCATTGGCTTCGTAGAGTGGGTTGTCCCGTCTTCCACCAGGCAGGTACTTCATGATCTCGTAGCCTTCAGGGACCCGCTCCGCAGTGAACTTGAACCACCATCCCCGCACCAGCTTGTCCGTGACGTGCCCTAGGCGGTCACCCTGCAGCGCCATATTGATCCCGCCGGGGAAGAGTGATTCGTCTTCCATTGGGGACAGCGACCGGCGTACTTCGGCCTGAAGGCCTTGGGCCTCGGGCCGCTCCAGTGACCGCATAAACTTCTCACCCACCTCGATCGCGTCCTTGCATGCGTCCGCACCCCAGAGCATCGAGAGCCGCTGCATGTACTCATCGTCGAGGCTGGCGCCGCCGTTGCAGGCCCCGCAGGCGGGAACCCAGGGCTTGTTCGGCGTACCCTTGGCGAACATTCCCTTCGGCGGGATGTGGTCTTTGGTCGTCGCTGGCGCGGGACAGTAAGCACATTCGCCGAGGAGGTTGTCTTTCTTTCGCGGTTTGCTCACAGTAGACCCTCCTCACGGGAGGACATTCTAACGGATAGGCGGGTTCGCCATCGCCGAGCACGCATCGGTGCGACGCCACCGGTCTACATTTGGCAAGATGCAGTTACCTGCGTCGGTGAAATCGACCGAACGCAGTTTGCGCGACTGAGGGTGGCCAATCGGCGTCATCAATTGGACTGCGCAGAGTGGTCGATCTTCAGCCCTGACGGCAGTTGTTGTTCGCCACCTCGGACTAACCGTCCTCAGTCGATCAGCCGCTGCTGGATCACGCGCAGGACGTCCTTGGCGACTTGCACCTTGCCGCCGGAGAACGAGCCGATGACGGTCCCTTGGGGATCGATGATCTCCAGCTCGGTGTCCGAGGAGTCCAGGGCCTTGGGGCCGTTGACGACGATCAGGTCGCAGCTCTTGCGTTCCAGCTTCTGGAGGGCGCGCATGCGTTGATCTTCCATCTCCAACGCGAAGGCCACGATCCATTGCGACTCCTTGACGGCGCCGAGCGTGGCCACCACGTCGGGCGTCTCCACGAAGTGGACCTTGAGCGGCTCGCCGGTCTTGCGGATCTTGCTGTCGGCCACCGTGACCGGACGATAGTCGCAGGCCGCCGCGACGCCGATCAGCCCGTCGCACGTGGGGAAGAGGTCGAGGCACGCCTCGAGCATCTCCTCCGTCGAGATGACGGGAATCACCTGGGCCTGTCCGGGGTACTCGATCTCCACCGGCCCGGTAACGACGACCACCTCGTGCCCGGCCTCGAGCGCCGCGGCGGCCAGCGCGCTTCCCATCCGGCCGCTGGAGGCGTTGGTCAGGTATCGGATCGGGTCGAGGTACTGTCGGGTAGGGCCGGAGGTGATCAGGATTCGGGACATCGTCGGCGGTGACAAGGTGACAGGGTGACAGGGTGACAGGGTGAAGGGGTGACAAGGTGACGATGGGATAGCAAGCGTTTCCTTGTGACCTCGTCACCCGGTCACCCAGTCACCGCGTCAGGCCCCAACGTGTCGGCGATCGCCTGGAAGATCTTGTCCGGCGAGGCCATTCGCCCTACGCCGACGGCGCCGCAACTGAGGTATCCCTCCTCCGGATCGACGAGCAGGAACCCGTCGGCGCGGAGCTGCTCGACGTTTCGCCGGACCGCCGGCTTGTTCCACATGTGGCTGTTCATGGCCGGGGCGAGGACGATCGGTCCGGAGAACGACAAGAGAAGCGTGCTCAGCAGGTCATCGGCCAGTCCGCAGGCCGCCTTGGCCAGCAGATTGGCCGTGGCGGGGGCGACGCAGAGCAACTCGGCCTCCTCGGCCAGCTCGATGTGTGGGTGAGCGCCCGGGCCCCACACGTCGGTTCGCACGGGGCGGCCGGTCAGGGCCTCGAAGGTCTTGGGGCCCACGAGCCGGGTGGCGGATTCGGTCATCACGACCGTGACCGTCGCACCGGCCTGGACCAGTCGGCTTACCAAGGCGGCGGTCTTGTAGGCGGCGATTCCGCCGGTGACCCCGATGACCAGCCGGCGACCGTTCATAGCTGGCGATAGTCCATTTCGGGGGGACCGCCGGCATCCGGCCCCCCGCCGGCGATGCGGAGGTTCGAGTCGGTGTCCAGATAGATCTTGTCCTCCAAGATCTCCCGAACGACGATCTTCATCTTGTCTTCCGTGTTCAGGTCCACCAGCGCCGGGGAGCCCTGGTTCAGGGCGACCAAACGCTTCTGGATCAGGGTGGACAGCTTGAATCGACCGCCCACCTTCCTGACGATCTCTTCTTCTCGCAGCTCGTCGAGCATCTAGTTCAGCCTTTGCTCTGTGTTCAGAATATCGCAGATTTCCCGGACCGCCCGGTCCACGTCGTCATTGACCACCTGATAACGGTACTGGTCGGCCAGGGCCAGTTCCTGCCGGGCTCGCCCGAGGCGGCTTTGGATGGCTTCTTCCGTCTCGGTGTGCCGCTGACGGAGCCTCTCTTCCAGCACCTCCAGGGAGGGGGGGCGAAGGAAGACGGTGACCGCATCGCCGTATTGCTCGATCACGGATCGCGCGCCCTGGACGTCAATTTCTAAGAGTACCCATTTCCCCGCTTCAAGGCTAGGGGCAACTTCACTGAGCAACGTCCCGTACCAGTGTCCGCGGCCGAACACCTCAAAGCACTCCAGGAACTCCCCCCGCCGGCGGCGTCGGGCAAACTCCTCCTCGCTGAGGAAATGGTAGTCGGCGCCGTCGACCTCGCCCGGCCGCGGTGGTCGGGTGGTCGCCGACACGCTGGACACCAAGGGGACCGGAGCGGCCTGAAACAGCCGTTTGAGCACCGTGCTCTTCCCGGCCCCGGAAGGCCCGGATAGGACGACCAGTCTGCCGCTCCCGGATCCCGACATACTCACTCAACATTCTGGATCATCTCGCGAATCCGCTCCAAAGCCGCCTTCACCTCGACCACCTGCCGGGAGATCTCGATGTCGCTGGCCTTGGAGCCGATCGTGTTGACCTCGCGGACCATCTCCTGAGTGAGAAACTCGAGTTTCCGGCCCGAACTCTCCGACGACTGCATCGTCGCCCGGAACTGGTCCAGGTGACTTCGCAACCGGGTGATCTCCTCAGAAATATCGCTCCGGTCGGCGAACAAGCCGACCTCCTTGATCACGTCCGCCGGATCGAGGGTCACGTCGAACTCGGCCAGGATCTTGTTGAGCCGTTCCTCCAATCGCGCTCGGTAGGCCTCGACGACCAAGGGGGCTCGCTCTTGGATGGCGTCGAGGCTGGCCGCCATGGCAAGGCAATTGGACTCCAGATCGGCCGCCATCGCCTGACCTTCTTCGACCCGCATCTGGTGGAGGCCGTCCAGGGCCGCTCGCAGCGTTTCGTCGATCACCGGCCAATCGTCGGCGGGGTCGGGCGAGCCGCTCGGGTGGTCGCTGACCACCCCGGGCAGCAGAAGGAGGCTCTGCAAAGGCACGGGCTGGGGCGACTGCCAATCGTGCCCGATCGCCTCAATCTGCCGTCGATAGCCGTCGAGCACCTCGGCGTTGATCCGGTAGTCCTCGGCAGACGCGGCTCGGTCGACGCGGGCGTTCACCTGGATCGTACCCCGGCGGATCCGCTTGCGAACGACGGACTCAATGCGGGGTTCCAGCGAGCCATACCCGTCGGGTGTGCGAACGTAGAGCTTCAGGTAGCGGCTATTGACCGTGCGTACCTCAATGGAGACCGCCACGCCGCCCTGCTGGCGACTCGCCTCCCCGAAACCGGTCATGCTCAGCAGCAAGGCAGGTTCACTCCTATCGAGGGGATGAAATCAGGGAACTGAGGGTGCCCGGCCAGTTCTGTTCCCATCAGACCAGACGGCCGGGCGCGGTTTGTGCAAGCCGCATCCTCCCGTCCCGATTCCTTTGCAATCGCCGGCCCTGCCTCGAAGTCCGTCTTGCGGATCGGGGCACGGCAAATCGGAGTGCGTCTCCACCGGCCGGTCAATCTCCTTCCGGAGCGGGGAGGTCTTCCCCGCTCGCGCCGCCTTCGGGGGGACTGGCCGGCCCCGACTCTTGCCCCGGAGCGCCCTCTCCCTGTTCGACACTGGTGCCGCCGAGATTCAAGCCTCCCTTACTCGTGGTCGACAGCAGCCGGACGCTGAGCACACAGAGGACGATCCAGAATGCCGCCACGCCGATGGTAATCTTGGTGAAGGTGTCTCCGGCCTTGGTGCCGAAAGCGCTTTGGCCACCCATCCCGCCCAATGCGCCTGACAAGCCGCCACCCTTCCCCCGCTGGATCAGCACCAACAGGATTAGGAACAGCGCGGTGAAGAAAAGAAGGATCATGAAGAAGAAAGCCATGTTGCTTTCGCTCCTGCGTCTGGCGAGTCCACGATTTCCCTCTGTTGGGCGGTAGCATGCTATCGCGGCAAGCCGGCCACGATGCCCAGGAACTGCTCGGCCTTGAGGCTTGCCCCGCCGACCAGGGCCCCGTCGATGTTCGGTTGGGCGAGCAGGTCGGCCGCGTTGTCGGGCTTCACGCTCCCGCCATACTGAATCCGGACCGTATCGGCCACCTCCCTATTGTAGCGGTCTTCCATGAGCTTGCGAAGGTCGAGATGGACTTCCTCGGCCTGCTCCGGCGTGGCGACCTTGCCGGTGCCGATCGCCCAGACCGGTTCGTAGGCGATTGCGACTCGAAGCATCTCGTCGGCCGAAACCCCCGCCAGCGACCCGTCGAACTGGCTGCGGATCACGTCCATCGTCTTCCCCGCCTCGCGCTCGGCCAGCAGTTCCCCGACGCAGAGGATCGGCTCCAGGCCGGCTTTCAGCGCGGCGTGGACCTTCTTGTTGACGTCTTCATTGGTCTCGCCCAGGACGTGCCGTCGCTCGCTGTGGCCGAGGATAACGTGCTGACAGCACAGGTCGCGGAGCATCGAGACACTGATTTCTCCGGTGTAGGCGCCGCTCAGCTCGTGGTACACGTTCTGGGCCCCCAGGCGGACTTTGGAGCCGGCAATGGCCTTGCTGACTGCGTCGAGGTAGACGCTCGGGGGGCAGACGGCCAAGTCGACGCCCTTGACGTCTTCTGCGCCCTCTGCCACGCCTTCCGCCAGCGCGACGGCCGAGGCCCTGTCGAGGTGCATCTTCCAGTTTCCAGCAATAAACGGACGTCGCATGGGACAAAACTCCTTGGAGTCGAAATGGTAGTGTTCCTATCGCATTGATGGGGCGTCGGGGCCGGGATGAGACAATCCGTCGAGACGAGGGGGCCGTGGGGCGAAGCGGGGCCGAATTCGCAAGGCACGGACTCCCCGGCAGAATCCCTCACAAGACGTTGTCCCCTCCAATCCCCAGGATGTCAATCTCTACTCTCCCGCGACCGCCACGGGACACGACCCCAAGATCTCCAAACGAAGCGTCTTTTTTTCCAGCGCCGCGGTAACGCGTTGCACCCGGGCGTCCGTTTCGTGACCTTCCATCTCCACAAAAAACAGGTACGCCCGCTCCGAACCGGGGATCGGGAACGACTCGATCCAGGTGAGATTCAGTCGGTTTCGCTTGAAGATCCCCAAAGCATCGGCCAGGGCGCCGGGTTGGTGTTCCACCTGGAACATCATGGCCGTGCGGTCGTTGCCGGTCCGCTCTGCCGATTGCTCGCCAATGACCGTGAACCGTGTGGTGTTCGTCGGGTTGTCTTCGATCCGTTCCGCCAGTGCATCGAGTCCGTAGTGAACGCCTGCCTGAAGGCTGGCAATGGCCGCCGCTCCCGGCTTCTCGCTGGCCAACTGGGCGGCCGTTGAAGTGCTCGTCACTTCGATGGTACGGGCGCCGGGCAAGTGCTTCGCCAGCCAATTCCGGCACTGGGAGAGAGCCTGGGGCTTGCTATACACCTCCCGAACGTCGCTCCTCAAACACATCCCCAAAAGGGTGTGGTGGATCTGCAACTCCACTTCGCCACAGATGCGGACCGGGAGCCGAGTGAACATGTCCAACGTGTCGGCAATGCGTCCGTCGGTCGAATTCTCGATCGGCACGATGCCGAAGTCGCAGTGGCCGCGGTTCACCTCTTCGAACACGGCCGCAATGCTATCGACCGGTGCGAACTGCACGGACTGGCCAAAGCGATGAATGGCTGCCAGGTGGCTGTAGCTGTACTCAGGGCCAAGGAATGCGATTCTCAGGTCCCTGAGGAGCGATCGGCACCCGCTCACCAGCTCGCGGAACACGGCCCGAACACAACGGCCCGACAAGGGCCCCCTGTTCAGGCTGGCCAGCCGAGAGAGTCCCTCTTCCTCCTGCCCCAGAGTGAACGCAGGCTGGTCACTTGCCTTTCTCAGCTTGCCGATCTTCACGTTGAGCCGAGCCCTCTCATTGAGCGAACTGAGCAGGTCGCGGTCCAGTTGCCTGATTCGGGATTCGAGGGCTGGCAGACTGCTCCCGCGGGAGGAGGTCTTCTTGGTCGTCCGTGTATTCGCCGTCTTCTTTCTCGCTCTCGTCTTAGCCATCGGAAAGACCTCGGGACTGGGATAATGGGCCCGTCCGAAGTGGGGGCAGTCGCATGTCCGCATCGCTCTCTGTTCTTGTACTGGCCGCGACTCACACTGTCAACCAATCACCCCACCCGACAGATCAAAACCGTGCATCCCACAGCTCTCAGGACATCCGCGACAGCTATTCTGGCGGGAGTGTCACCCCTATTTCCAGGGGGAATTGCTCCGGTTCTGGTCGTGTCAAAATGGCAGTCGGCCCCAAAGCGATTGGGAACCCTACGTTGACTGCCCAGAGAGATGCCGTCATAAGCGCATACGTGAAAAGGCTTTGCGTCGATTTCTTCAACTGGTATCGATCGCGGCACGTTGTTTGCGTAGCGGTGGAATTGCAGATGCAGAGTGCCAGAGTCTGGCACAGCGCCCCCGATTGACCTGGGGCCCCCCGATTGACACAGGCCGGCGGAGGCGTCCTCGTCAATCGCATTCCTGCGCCGAAGCTGGATCGTTGGAGCGTTGGCCGGGCATCGCGGGTTTTCCGGATAGCGAGAAAGGAGCAGTTGATGGCTCAAGGAGAAAAGATCATCGGGATTGATTTGGGGACCACCAACTCGGTGGTCGCCGTGATGGAGGGCAGAGAGGCGAAAGTCATCCCCAATGCCGAGGGGAATCGGCTGACCCCGAGTGTGGTTGCGTTTACCGACAAGGATGAAGTCCTGGTCGGGGAGCCGGCCCGACGCCAGGCAGTCACCAACCCGCACCGGACCGTCTATTCGATCAAGCGATTCATGGGTCGGCGGCATAACGAGGTGTCCTCCGAAGAGAAGATGGTCCCGTACGCGGTTGTGGGCGGACCTCAGGATTACGTGAAGGTCTTGGTCGACGGTCGAGAGTTCACGCCGCCCGAGATCTCGGCCAAGACGCTGCGAAAGCTGAAAGAGGCGGCGGAGGCCTACTTGGGGCACAAGGTCAACAAGGCGGTGATCACCGTCCCGGCCTACTTCAACGACTCCCAGCGTCAAGCCACCAAGGACGCCGGACAGATCGCCGGCCTGGAGGTCGCGCGGATCATCAATGAGCCCACGGCCGCTGCGCTGGCTTACGGTCTCGACAAGGAAGAGGCCGAGAAGATCGCGGTGTTCGACTTCGGCGGCGGGACTTTTGACATCTCCATACTCGAGGTCGCCGAAGGCGTCTTCCGGGTCATCAGCACCAACGGGGACACCCACCTAGGTGGCGACGACATTGACGAGCAGTTGATCAACTACGTGGCCGAGGAATTCAAGAAAGAGCAAGGAATCGATCTCCGCGGCGACACGATGGCGCTGCAGAGGTTGCAGGAGGCATGCGAGAAGGCCAAGAAGGAACTCAGCTCCGCCCAGGCGACCGACATCAACCTGCCGTTCATCACCGCCGACGCGGCCGGCCCGAAGCACCTGCAAATGAACATCACGCGGGCGAGATTCGAGCAGTTGGTCGACCACATCGTCGAGCGCCTGCGCGGGCCGGTCCAGCAAGCGATGAAGGACGCCAAGATGAGCCCCGGCGATATCGACGAGGTCGTGCTGGTCGGCGGCTCCACGCGAATCCCCAAGGTGCAGGAGCTGGTCAAGTCAGTCTTCGGCAAGGAGCCCCACAAGGGGGTCAATCCGGATGAAGTGGTAGCCGTGGGAGCGGCGATCCAGGGCGGCGTGTTGGCCGGTGAGGTGCATGACGTGCTCCTTCTGGACGTGACTCCGCTTTCGCTGGGGATCGAGACGCTGGGCGGCATCATGACCAGGCTGGTGGAGCGGAATACCACGATCCCGACCGAAAAGAAGCAGATCTTCAGCACTGCCGAAGACAACCAGATGGCGGTCACGGTGCGCGTATTCCAGGGCGAGCGCGAGATGGCGGCCAACAACCGCCTGCTCGGGCAGTTCAATTTGGAGGGGATCCCGCCCGCCCCCCGCGGCGTGCCTCAGATCGAAGTCACGTTCGACATCGACGCCAACGGAATCCTCAACGTTTCGGCCAAAGATCTCGGCACCCGAAAGGAGCATAAGGTGCGGATCGAGCAGTCGGCAGGGCTCTCCGAGGGCGACATCGATAACATGCGCACGGAAGCTGAGCAGCACGCCGAAGAGGACAAGACGAAGCGGGAGCTGGCCGAGTTGCGCAACCAGGCCGACTCCATGTGCTGGCAGTTGGAAAAACTCGTCAAGGAGCACGAAGCCAAGCTCGGCGACGCGGACAAGGGCGCGATCAACGCGGCCATCGCGAAGACCCGCGACGCCGCCAAGGGCGAGAGCGCCGAGACGATCAGGTCGGCGCTGCACGAGCTGGAGCAGGCTTCGCACGCGCTGAGCAAGACCTTGTACGAGGCTGCGGGGAGCCAGACGGGCGGTCCGAGGGCAGCACCGGGCGGCGCGTCGGACGCGGGCACGAAGCCCGGCGGCCAACCGGCCGACGGCGGTGACGAGGACGATGCCATCGACGCCGATTTCGAAGTCAAAGACTCGTAGCACACGCGGAAGGCGTGCCGCGGTTGCCTCCGGTCGCGGCACGCCTTGCACCGACGCCTGGCCGCGATCCTTCTTCAGGGGACCGTTTCTCATCTTGCGCCCCTCGGTGGACGGTCCCGCGCGGGCCGCACGATGCCGACGGGAACCCACGAGAGGAGGACCCAAACCATGGCCTTTCGTTTCGACAAACTGACCATCAAGGCCCAGGAGGCTGTCCAGCGCGCCCAGTCGCTCGCCGCCGACCACGGCCACCCCGAAATCGAGCCGCTGCATCTCTTGGCCGCTCTGCTCCGCGAGACGGAGGGGATCACGGGCTCGATCCTGGACCGTATCGGTGCAAACCGTGTCCAGCTCGACGCCATGGTTCAGTCGGAACTGGGGCACTCTCCCAAAGTCGCTGGGGGCACGGCGCCGCAGCCGGGGGATGCTCTGGGCAGAGTGTTCGAAGCCGCCCAGCAGGCAGCCGACTCGATGAAGGACGACTACGTCTCGACCGAACACCTTCTGCTCGCCTTGAGCCGGGTCGACTCCAAGGCCAAGAACGTCCTTCAACTGAATGCCATCCGGGAGAAGGAGCTACTCAAGGCGTTACAGGCGATCCGGGGCAGCGTCCGGGTCACCGACCAGAACCCGGAAGGGAAGTTCCAAGCGCTCGAGCGCTACGGGATCGACCTGGTCGAGCAAGCCCGACGCGGGAAACTCGATCCGGTGGTGGGACGCGACCGGGAAATCCGCCGCGTCATCCAGGTCCTCTCGCGGCGGACCAAGAATAACCCCGTCTTGATCGGCGAGCCCGGCGTGGGAAAAACCGCCATCGCCGAAGGGCTTGCCTTGCGGATCCAGACCAGCGACGTGCCCGAAAGCCTCAAGAACAAGCGGGTCATGGCGCTCGACATGGGGGCGCTGGTCGCCGGAACGAAGTTTCGGGGCGAGTTCGAAGAGCGTCTCAAGGCCGTGCTCCGCGAGGTCCAGGACGCCGGCGGAAACGTGATCCTCTTCATCGACGAGCTGCACACGGTGGTCGGCGCCGGCAGGGCGGAGGGGGGCAGCGACGCCGCCAACCTGCTCAAGCCCGCCCTGGCTCGCGGCGAGCTCCGCTGCATCGGGGCCACCACGCTGGACGAGTACCGTCAACACATCGAGAAAGATGCCGCCCTGGAGCGGCGGTTCCAGCCGGTCTACGTCGACGAGCCTTCGGTGGACGACACGATCACGATCCTCCGCGGACTGAAGGAACGCTACGCAACGCACCACGGCGTGAAGATCAAGGACTCGGCCCTGGTGGCCGCGGCCCAGCTTTCGTACCGCTATATCCCCGATCGTTTCCTGCCGGACAAGGCCATCGACCTGGTCGACGAAGCGGCAAGCCGCGTGGCGATCGAGTCGGAGAGCGTGCCCGCTCCCATCGACGAGCTGGAGAAGCGGCTCTTCCAGCTCGACCTGGCCGCCCAGCAACTCCGCGACGAAGGGGAGGAGCACACCAAGGAAGAGCTCGCCGAGATCGACAGGCAACGGAAAGAGCTGGAAGAGAAGAAGCGTCGCCTCCACGAGCAGTGGCAGCGGGAGAAGGGCGGGATCGGGGACGCCAGCCAGATGCGTCGCGAGCTGGAGCGATTGGAGCACGAGTACAGTCAACGCAGCGCCGCCATCCTCGAGGCGAGGAAGAACAACGTGCGCGTCGATGAAAACGAGATGCGCGAGGTCTACGAGCTGGAAGTCGCCAAAAAGAAACTCGCCGACGAGCTCGCCGACGCCAAGACAAGCGAACCGGCCAACGGGGGCCAGAAGCTCCTGAGCGAGGAAGTCGGCCCGGAGGAGATCGCCGAGGTGGTCAGCGCCTGGACCGGTATTCCGTTGGCCCGAATGATGGAGACGGAGCGGGCGAAGCTGCTGGTCTTGGAAGAGCGAATCCATCAACGATTGGTCGGGCAGGACGAAGCCGTCGAGGCCGTGGCCAACGCCGTCCGGCGGAGCCGCTCGGGCTTGCAGGACCCCCGCCGGCCCGTCGGGTCGTTCATCTTCCTCGGCCCCACGGGCGTGGGGAAGACCGAGCTCTCGAAAGCGCTGGCCGAGGTCATGTTCGACGACGAAAACGCCATGATCCGCCTCGACATGAGCGAGTTCATGGAACGGCATACGGTCAGCCGCCTGATCGGGGCGCCCCCGGGCTACGTCGGCTACGAGGAGGGGGGACGCCTCACCGAAGCGGTGCGTCGCCGTCCCTACTCGGTGATCCTGCTCGACGAGATTGAAAAGGCCCATCGCGACGTCTTCAACGTCCTCCTGCAAGTGCTCGACGACGGCCGCCTGACCGACAACCACGGTCACACGGTCGATTTCACGAACACGATCATCGTGATGACCTCCAACATCGGCAGCCAGCTCGTTCAGAAGATCACTCACGAGGGAGGCACGGAAGAGGAGATCCGCGACGCCGTCACCGAATCGCTGCACGCCCGGTTCCTGCCCGAGTTCTTGAACCGGATCGACGAGGTGATCATCTTCCACCCGTTGACGGGCGCGCAGATTCGCCGAATCGTCCGGCTCCAGATCGACCGCCTGCGGAGCCAACTCGCCCAGAGCAACGTCCGGCTCGAAGTCACCGACGTGGCGATCGAGGCCATCGCCCGGCGGGGCTACGATCCGTCGTTCGGCGCCCGCCCGCTCAAACGGGTCATCCAGCAGAGCATCCAGAACCCCCTGGCCGTGGAGATCCTCAAGCGCGAGTTTGCCGAGGGGAGCCGGGTGGCGGTCGATTGTCGGGACGGCGAGTTCACCTTCCAGCGGATCGAAGCGGAGGAAGCGGGCTAGCCCGGGCCTCTTCGAAGGGCTGACCGAGTTGGGCCGGTGGGCCGAACGTCCTGAGATGGAGCCCTGCGTGGTCGAGGAACGGGGCCGAGGAACGGGGGCCGGAAACCGCGGGATTCCGGGGGGAGCGAAGCGCTCGTTTGGCCGCGCGGATGCCAATAGGACCGGCCCAACTCCGACAATCGGCGACCGATTGGGAGCCGCCGAGCCAGCCTCCGTGCCCAGACCTCTCCCCTCCCCCATCCTGGCCAGCCAGGCATCCTATATTCTCAGTGGAGGGCGGCGTGCGTCTGAACGTCTAGTCTCTGTGAGGGGTATGGGCTGTGGCGGATATGTCCCTGTTGGGTCTCCAGCTACCGGCCTCACTCATCCTTGGGGCGGTCGCGGCGACCGCCTACTTGATCGGCTACGTCCGCCACCGAGGGCGCCAGTTCACGTTGCTCGACGCCCTTCTGGTGGCAGCCATCATGGCCGTCGGCACCGCCGTGGCCATGCCGCTCATGAGCGCTGCCAGCGACCGCGCCAATTCCGGTGTGCTCCAACAGAACTTGCATACCCTGCGGGAGCAAATCGCCCTGTACAAGGCGGAACACGGGGCACAACCCCCGTTGCTGTTTGAAGGCCAATTCCCCCAGTTGACGCACGCAACCAACTCGCGGGGGGTTCCCGGACCTGTTGGAAAAGAGTATCCCTGCGGACCGTACCTCCCCGCCGGCGTGCCCATGAACCCCTTCACCGGGGCCTCCCTGGTCACCGCCGCCGACTCGTTTCCGCCAACCGCTCCCAGCGACGTCGGCGGTTGGCTCTACCATCAGCCGACGGGCCGCGTCGTGCCGGACCTGGAAGGTCATCTGAACGACTGAAACGCGGCCTGGGTGAAGCGCGGGCGAAAACCAACGGGCGCGTCTTGCAGAGCGCCCCCGCCGGCCATGTGCCGGCGGAAGAGGGGGAGAAGAGGGGAGGACTGCGGCGCCCGGTTCGGAAACCTCCTTGCCACGGCACAAGGCGGTTGCGAAACGCGCTGGTCAGGGGACAGCTCCACAAGGCAGACGCGACCGGCCTGGGAACGGCCGGTCGCTGTTTTTTGACGGCGCGGCGGGTACTCAGCGCTCCTCGAGACCCCAGCTTGTGACGATGACGTCGCCCCCCGGGGTAAGACTGCGGATCTTATCGCTGATCATCGACCGTTCTGAGACCGTGGCCTTCTTCAGCCGCCTCGACAATTGGCCCATCTTCTTGCGACGATGTCGACGGCGTTTGATTTCCTTACGGCGTTCGCTGCACGGCACTTCCGACTCCTCCTTTGTACAGGCTGCCTGAGGTTGGCTGCCCCCAATTCATTGGCGACACCCAGCCTCAGGAGGGCGAGCGACCCACTCCGCACTGTCTCTTCTACCAAATCGCAGTCGGAACGTCAACGTAGCGCCGGGGCGCCAACGAATCCCTCGTGCCCGTCAGCCGGGTTTGGCGCGTCTCGGGCCCGTCGTGGATCGCAAGACAATGGGAGCCGCCCGTTGTATCGGCACGTGAAACCGGTTACCCTGGGACCCGTTCCGGCTTGGTTGATTCCCTACGACCGGAGATCGGCACGACGCTGAGCGGGACAAGCAGAAGCCTGCACGGTCGGGTGCCACTGGCGTCTCGCCAGTGCACGGGCAAGATGCCCGTGCCACCCTATTGCACCGTGCAATCTGTAATCCGTCCCGCTTAGCGAAGGCATGCCGGAATCGCAGATGCCCCTCGGAAAAAGAGACGGAAAGGTGGAATGATGAAGAGAGAACCGGTGCGGAGCGTTGCCGCCTGGCTGGCGGTGGTGTCGTGGTGTCTGCTTCCCGGCGCAGTCCTTGCCGCCGAAGCTGCCTACGAGGTGGAAGCTCGGGCGGAGGTGAAGATCCCGATGCGAGACGGCGTCGAGCTTTCGGCGAACGTCTTCCTGCCCAAGGCGGAAGGCAAGTTTCCCGCGGTGCTCGCTCGAACGCCGTACGGGAAGGGGGGCACGCGAGGCGGCGAGGGGCATTTCTACGCGTCGCGCGGGTACGTCTACCTCAGCCAGGACTGCCGGGGCCGAGGCACGTCGCAAGGCGAGTGGGTTCCCTTCGTCAACGAGGCCCGCGACGGCCAGGACACGCACCAGTGGATCCTGAAGCAGCCCTGGTCGAACGGCACGATCGGCACGACGGGCGGCTCCTACGTCGGCTTCACGCAATGGATCTCCGCGCCGAACGCCGGCGACTATCTCAAGGCGATGTTCCCGGTGGTCCCGCTCGTCGACCCCTACCACGACATTGCGTACGTGGGCGGGGCGTTCCAGCTTTCGCTGATGATGGGATGGGGCGCGGGGGTGTCGGGCAAGGGCGCTATAAGTGGCTGGAACAACGAGGATTGGCAGAAAGCGTTTCGGGCCCTGCCGCTTCGCACGTGGGACACGGCCATCGGCGCCGAGGTCCCGTACCTGCGCGACTGGGTGGCCCATCCGCGGTTCGACGACTACTGGAAACCAAGCACCATGCGCGGCCGCAAGAAGGACATCACCACGCCGATCTACGCCGTGTGTGGATGGTACGACCTGTTCGCCAAGAGCGTGCTCGACCACGTCAACACCGTCAGGCAAGAATCGCCCTCCGAACAGGCGCGACGTCACCAACACCTCCTGATGGGGCCGTGGATTCACGGAATCAGCCGGGACGGAAAGGTGGGCGAGCTCGATTTCGGCAAGGACTCCGTGGTCGACCTGGGTGCGATTCGGGCCGAATGGTTCGACCACTGGCTGAAGGGCGAGAAGCCGGGCGTCGACGCGTGGCCGCCGCTGCGGATCTTCGTCATGGGACGCAACCAGTGGCGCGACGAGCAGCAGTGGCCCCTGGAGCGAACGCAGTACACCCCGTACTACTTCCACGGCCAAGGCTCGGCGAACACGCTCGACGGCGACGGCGCGCTCAGCACGGCGAAGCCCGGCCAAGAGCCCGCCGACCGGTTCGACTACGATCCGGACGATCCGGTGCCGACCCTGGGCGGCTGCAATCTGTCCCACTGTCCGCTCGGCCCTCACGACCAGACGCAAGCCGAAAAGCGGCGCGACGTGCTCGTCTTCACCAGCGACGAATTGACCAGCGAGCTGGAGGTTACCGGGCCGGTCGAGGTCGTGCTGTACGCCGCCAGCAGTGCGACGGACACCGACTGGACGGCCAAGCTGGTCGACGTATGGCCGGACGGGCGCGCCATCAACCTGTGCGACGGGATCATCCGCGCCCGCTACCGCGAATCGGCCGACGAGCCGACGCCGATCGAGCCGGACAAGGTCTATCGCTACGAGATCGACCTCTGGGTCACCAGCAACGCCTTCCTGCCGGGCCACAAAATCCGGGTCGAGATTTCCAGCAGCAACTTTCCCCGCTTCGACCGCAATCCGAACACCGGGCATCCGTTCGGCGCCGACGCGGAGTTGAACAAGGCGTCCCAGACCGTGTATCACGACGCCGAGCACCCTTCGCACGTCCTCCTGCCGGTGATCCCGTGACGGCGTGCCCGCGTGAATTGGAGAACCATCCGCTTCCATCGAAAGGACCTGCTTCCATGTCCGAAATGAACCGGCGTCAATTCCTCGACCGCTCTGGAAAGACCACGCTCGGCTTTGCGGCCGGGGCCACGATTCTCGCCAACGCTCGATCCGTCCGGTCGGCCGCCGCCAACGAGCGGCTCGTGCTGGCGATGGTCGGCGTCGGCGGAGGGCGGGGCCACTCGCTGGCCATGGGGTTTCTGGATCGCGGCGATTGCGAGATCGCCTACGTATGCGACGTGAACCGCCAGTTGCACGAGCCGCGAGCGAAGGAGTACGCCTCGCGTCAAGGGGGCAAACGTCCTCAATGCATGCAGGACTTCCGCGAGATGCTCGAAGACGCTTCGGTCGACGCCGTGGTGATCGCCACCCCGCCACACTGGCACGCCCTGGCGACGATTCTGTGCTGCCGGGCCGGCAAGGACGTCTACTGCGAGAAGCCGCAGAGCCACAGTTGCTGGGAAGGCCGCCAAGCGGTCGAGGCCGCCCGAAAGTACGACCGGATCGTCCAGATCGGCACGCAGAACCGCAGCGCCCCGTACAACCTGGCCGCCAAGCGATACCTCGAAGAGGGCAAGCTGGGTCGGGTGCACCTATGCCGGGTGTTTAATCAGAAATTCGTGGCCGACTTCGAGTGGGGCCCCGACGAAGACCCACCGGAGACGCTCGACTGGGACATGTGGAACGGCCCGGCCCCGGAGCGCAAGTACAACAAGGCGCTCCACCTCCAGTGGCGCCAGCTCTGGGACTACTCCGGCGGCGACATGGCCTACGACGCGATCCACCAGATCGACCTGGCCCGGTGGCTGTGCGGTGTCGATTACCCGAGCACCGCCTATAGCACGGGCGGGCGATTCAATACGCAAGGGGCCGCCGAGACGCCCGACACGCAGATGGCCGTGTTCGAGTTCCCCGAGATGCTGATGACCTTCGAGGAGACGCTCTACACGCCCTACATGCTCAAGACCGACGGCGGAATCCGCGACGGCGACATGTTCCCCTACTGGCCCCAAAACACCACGCACATCGAGCTCTACGGCGACCAGGGCGTGATGTACGTGGGCCGGATGGGCGGCGGCTGGCAGGTCTACGTCCGCCCCAAGAGCCGAGAACCGGTGGTCAAGGACCAGATGTTCGGCCGCTTCCCCGACCCGGACCACAAGGAGAACTTCGTCCAGTCGGTCAGGAGCCGCAATCGGCCCAACGCCGACGTCGAAGAAGGCCACCGCAGCACGCTCCTGGTCCACTACGCCAACATCAGCTACCGGCTCGGCGGCCGGAAGCTGCGAATCGACCCCAAGACCGAGCGAATCGTCGACGATCCGGAGGCCATGCGGTTCTTCAAGCGAGAGTATCGCAAGCCGTGGGTGGTCGAGGACGTGGTGTAGGGGCCCGGGCGCATGTCGTGGGACAGCAAACGGGGAGCCAACGGCAACCGCAGGCTTCTCCGGACACGCCCCACGGGCGCGGCCGATCGTTCGTCAATCGGCCACGAACGGTATTTCACGCCCGTATCGATCGTCACCATTCCCCAAGAGGCAACGCATGTTACCGCACAATCGCCGCAACTTCCTGAAACGCACCGTCGCCGGCAGCGCACTTGCGACGTTCGTCCTCTCCGGCACGAAAGCCTCCGGCCGAGTGCTGGGAGCCAACGACCGCGTCCGCATCGCTGTAGCAGGAATCAACGGGCGAGGAAAAACACACCTGACGGGATTCGGTCAGATGAAGGACGTCGAGATCGCCTACCTCGTCGATCCCGACAGCCGGCTGTTTGCCTCCAGAAGCAACCTGGTGAAGGAGAAGGCGGGCAACACGCCCGCCTGCGTACAGGACGTTCGTCAGGCACTAGACGACAAAAACCTCGACGCCGTTTCCATTGTCACGCCCAACCATTGGCACGCGCTGATGGGCATCTGGGCGTGCCAAGCTGGCAAGGACGTGTATGTCGAGAAGCCCTGCAGCCACAACATCCTCGAAGGCCGCAGACTCGTCGAGGCGGCGAGAAAATACGACCGCATCGTCCAGCATGGCACGCAACGGCGGTCCGATCCGCAATGGATCCGGCTGACCAACGACGTTCGCAACGGGAAATACGGCAAACTGCTGGTCGCCTACGCTTTTGACAGGCGGGACAGGCGTAGCATCGGCATCGAGGAGCCGCAGAAGCCGCCCCGCGAACTGGACTTCGATCTTTGGCTTGGCCCCGCGCCCGTGCAGCCGTTCCGCACGAATCTCGTGCATTACCGTTGGCACTGGATGTGGGACTTCGGCAACGGCGAGATCGGGAACCTGGGGTCGCACGATATCGACGTCTGCCGCTGGGCCATGCCCGTCGGCGCGGCCCCGAAGAGCGTCGTCAGCCTCGGCGGTCGCTTCGGATATAAGGATCAGGGCCAAACGCCTAACACTCAGTTGACCATGATCGACTTTGGCGAGGTCAAGCTGTTGCATGAGGTTCGCGGCCTGGTCGCGAACGACCAATGGAAGATTACCGACGAGTTCTACACCGACGAAGGCGTGGTCCGGGATGGCAAGTTCTACGCCAAAGGCGAGAGCAAGGGCGTGCCGATCGAGAACGCTCCGCCTCCCGGCGCCCCTGAGCAGGGACCGCGTCATATGCAGGATTTCATCGATTGTGTGCGGAGCCGGAAACGTGAAGACCTTCATGCTGAGATCCTTGAAGGGCATCGGTCCGCGCTGCTGGTCCACCTGGGCAACATTTCCTACCGCCTTGGCGAGGACGTGCCCTTCGACAGGCTGACGAAGCCCTTCGACGGCGATAAGATGTTCCGCGAATCGTTCGAGGACATGAAACGCCACTTGGCCGACGCCGGTCGGCTTGAGCTGGCCAATTCCACGTATCGTCTCGGACGCACGTTGTCGTTCGACGCCCGGGCCGACGAGTTTGTTGGAGCCCCGGACGCAAACCAGTTGCTCAGCCGTCCCTACCGCGGCCCCTTTGTGGTACCGGAATCGGTGTAGAAGGAGAGTTGTCTCCGCGGAAGCAGAACCACAGGAGTATCCCATGGACACCTTTCATCGTCGTCATCTTCTAACAACCGCGGTTGGCGCCGGCGCGGCCGTCGCGGTGGGGCAATGGCTCGAACCGACCGCAAGCGCGGCCGATCCTCCCAAGCAACGGATCAAGATCGGCCAGATCGGCACGGGGCATGAGCATGCCTCGGGCAAGATGAGCACCGTTCGAAGACTCAGCGACCACTATGAGGTCGTCGGTATCGTCGAGCCGGACCCCGAGTTGCGCAAGAGGTGGCAAGACCACGGGGTCTATCGGGGTCTGACGTGGATGACCGAAGAGCAACTGTTCAATACCCAGGGGCTTCAGGCCGTGGCCGTGGAGGTTGACTCCGACGATGACCACCTGATGGACATCGCCGGGCGTTGCATCAACGCCGGCATGCACATCCACTTGGACAAGCCGGGGGGAGAATCGTTCAGCAAGTTCAAGAAGGTGCTGGATGAGGCCGGGCGACGCAAGCTGACGGTACAACTGGGTTACATGTACCGGAACAATCCGGCGGTACAGTTCTGTCGCAATGCCGTTCAGCAAGGCTGGCTCGGACAAGTCTTTGAGGTCGACTGCGTCATGAGCAAGTTTTCCGGGGTCAGTTACCGGAAGTACCTCTCCCAGTTTCGGGGTGGGACGATGTTCATTTACACTTGCCACCTGATCGACCTTGTTGTGGGTTTGGTGGGTAAGCCCGATCGAATCGTTTCCTTCCCGCGTCAAACGCGGTCGGATGCAGGGGAGATGTGCGACAACGGACTGGTTGTGTTTGAGTATCCGAAGACGACGGCCACGATCCGCACGTGCTCGCTCGAGGTGGAGGGCTACAAGCGGCGGCAATTGGTCGTCTGCGGCGATGAGGGAACGGTTGACATTCGCCCACTGGAGACATTCGACGCCCGCCCCCCGCAGCAACTCAAGCTCCGTCTCGCCCTGTCGAAGGATCGCGAATCTTACAAGAAGGGGTATCAGGAAGTCTCCTTCCCGCAGCCGCCGGGACGATACGACTTTCAGTTGATCGAATTGGCTCAGATCATTCGCGGCGAAATCGAGAATCCTTATCCGCTGGAACACGAGCTGATCGTTCAGGAATGCCTGCTGAAGGCCTGCGGATACCCGCTGAGCTAAGTCACTTGACCAAGCACCGAGAGTGGAGAACCCGTATGAGCGATAGCGATCGGGACACCGTCCAGCCGTTGGCAAACCACGGCTGGCGCGTCACCTTCGCCGGCTTGGGCATCAACTTGGCGCTTGCCATCATGTACACGTGGAGCGTCATCAGCAAAGGTGTGCCCGACGCTTGGGGCTGGTCCCAGTCGGAAAGGTCGTTGCCTTATGCGGTGAGCTGCCTGGTGATATGCCTGGTGATGGTGCCCGCCGGGCAGATGCAGGACAAGCTCGGTCCGCGTCTGGTTGCCACGATCGGTGGCATCCTCGTTGGCTTGGGGATGATTCTGGCCAGCTTCACCACGACGCCGCTGGGCTACGTCCTGGGATTCGGCGTGCTGACCGGCGCGGGCATCGCTTTCGCCTACGCGTCGGCGACTCCGCCGGCGGTCAAGTGGTTCCCGCCCGCCAAGACCGGCATGATTGTGGGGATCGTGGTTTCCGGGTTCGGCTTGGCGCCCGTGTATGCCGCGCCGCTGTCGAATTGGCTGATCGGCAGCTTCGGGCTGGCCCAGGCTGTCATGATTCTGGGCGTGGCGTTTCTGGTGGTCGTGTCGGGGTTGGCACAGATTCTCAAGACGCCGCCGCCAGGATATGTGCCGCCCGGCACGTCGCCGGCCCCGGTCGCCGCCGGCCCACTGGAGAAGCAAGATTACCGTCCCCGGGAAATGCTGGGGACCTGGCAGTTCTACGTGCTGTGGTTCATGTACGCCTGCGGCGCGGGCGCCGGGCTGATGATTATCTCCAAGCTCGTCAAGATCGCATCGGCCCAGGCAGGCCTCGAACTGGGCTTCGTCCTGGTGGCCGTTCTGGCTGTCGGAAACGGCGCCGGGCGCATCGTTGCCGGCATTGCATCCGACAAGATCGGACGAAGGGCCACGATGTTGATCTGCTTTGTGTTGCAGACGGTTCTGATACTCCTGCTATCGCAGACGACGGAGGGCTCGCTGCTGGCCAACACGGCGGTGCTGGCGGTGGTCTCGGCTCTGATCGGAGCAAACTACGGCGCGAATCTGTCGCTGTTCCCGTCGCTGACGAAAGACTACTATGGCCTAAAGAATTTTGGGGTAAACTACGGGCTGGTCTTCACGGCCTGGGGCTTCGGCGGCTTCATGCTGGCGCTGTTGGCTGGCAAGGTTTACGATGAAACCGGGAGCTTCACTTTTGCCTACTACTGCTCGGCGGCGCTGCTGGCCGTCGCGGCGGTCGTAACGCTCATCGTCAGGCCGCCACATCATATGGAAGAGGAACCGGCCGCGTAGACGCGTTCGCGCCGATCGTCGGCGATGACCAGACACACGAGAATCGGAAGAAGTCTCGCGCCCTGCCCCGCGCGTCGTCCGCAATGTTGTGACGGAGATGAACATGTACGCAGTCCTGGTCGATGAAGAACAATCGCTCGTCTGGCGCGAAGTGCCCGATCCGGTTCCGAGGACCGGCGAGCTTCTTGTTGACGTCCATGCAGCCGCGTTGAACCGTGCTGACCTGCTGCAGCGAGCGGGGAACTATCCGCCGCCACCGGGTTGGCCGGAGTGGATGGGGCTGGAGATGGCCGGCGTTGTCGTCGAGGCCCCGGCTGACAGCCGCTGGAAAGCCGGCGACGAGGTTTGTGCCCTCCTTGGCGGCGGCGGATATGCCGAACGGGTTGCTGTTCCGGCGGACATGGCCGTGCGGGTTCCGGAAGGCCTGTCCATGGTTGAAGCCGCGGCAATCCCGGAAGCGTTTGCCACCTCCTATCTGAACCTCTGCATCGAGGGTGGCATGAACGCGGGGGATACCGTTCTCATCCAGGCCGGGGCAAGCGGTCTGGGCATCGCGGCGATCCAGTTGGTGAAGACCCTTGGCGGCAAGGTGATGACGACGGTGAGCACGGAGGAGAAGGCCGAGTTCGTCCGCCGTCTCGGCGCCGATATCGTCATCAATCGGACGGTCGACGACCTCGGTGCAGCTATGGATGAACACCCGGTTGATATTGCCTTGGACTGCATCAGCGGTCCGACACTCGGGCAGTGCATCGAGAAGATGGCAATCGGAGGGCGATGGATCGTGATCGCGACGCTGGGCGGTGCAATGACCGAAATCAATATGAACAGGTTTTTCAGGCGAGGCATCAAGCTCATCGGTAGCACCCTCAGAAGCCGTTCGTCCGAGATGAAAACAGAGATCCTTGCCGGTCTTGAGAGGACTCTCTGGCAGTCGTTCTCTTCCGGGGCAATCAAGTCGGTGATCTACAAGACGCTGCCAATCACCGAGGCGGAAGAAGCCCATGCGATTCTCCAGCGTCGGGAGAACATCGGGAAAGTGGTGCTGACGGTCAAGAGGAATGCACAATGACAACAGCCTAACCGATTTCATATCGTTCTCACGCTTCCGGTGGGAACGGGAGTGCCGCGACGCTTTGCGTCCCTCGTGAGAACGCGAAGCGTCCCCGGGGTCCGTTCCGACGCAAAGCGTCGGAACGATAGGACGCTGAGACTCGCTCCTGCGCAGGAACTCAGTACACCAGATCGCGGAAGTTCCTGACCGTGTGGAAGGTGATCAGGTTGGAGTTGTGGGCGTTCTCGGCGTCGGCGTCGGCCGATCGCATCAGGACGTGCAGGTCGTCGCCGTCGATGACCATGTTGCCCCCGTGACGCGACTGGCCCACGTCGTCCACCGAGGCCACCAGGCCGGCGAAGCACCAGTCGATGCAGTTCTTGGAGAAGTGCAGGGCCAGCCGGTGCCGCTCCTGGTTGGGCATGCCGTATCGCTTCGGCTGGAGCAGCTCCACGCGCCGCATCGAATCGGTGGCCTGGGACGAAATCATCCAGAACCGGCGCGTCGGGTCGTCGTAGGCGATGTGGAACGAGACCTGCCCGCCCGGCAGCGGGACGTACAGCATCGGCTCGCCGGAAGGGGCCTCCTGGAGACTCACGGTGATCCGGCTTCCGTCGTCCGATTCGACCGCCCTGGCCAAACAGGCCAG